>JAYSYJ010000129.1:0-16662 GCA_043727675.1 Fimbriiglobus sp. | reverse complement strand
ACCGCTGAGGAATTGGCGAAACTACGGGTGCAACTCAAACGCGAGATCGTCGCCCGGGAGGCGGAGTTGTACCGCGTGAAGGCCGAACGCTTTCCCGCCGAAACGGGGCACCGCCTCGAACTCGGTCGGCGTTTGCTCAAACTCGACAAGATCGAGGAAGCCATCGCCGAGTTGCAAGTCGCCCGTCGCGACGACCGTTTGAGGGGGAAAGCCTCCCTTTACCTCGGACTTTGCTTTCGCAAACGGAACAACTGGCGACTGGCCGAACGCAATTTCGAGGAAGCACTGCCGTTACTCACGACTGCGGCGGACGAACCGACCCGGAAAGAAGTGCTTTACCAACTCGCGACCGGTTCGGCGGAGAATGGAGAATTGTCGAAAGCCATGGATTTGGGTCATGAACTGGCTAATATCGACTTCGCCTTCAAAAACATCGGCAAATTGCTCGACGAATGGGAGTTGCGTGCACAAGACGGATGATGTTTCGAACTCAACCGAACAGAAGTAACACGTTCCATGGCGGCGTCTTTTCGAATTCGCAGCCCATTTCGTAATGTTCGCCGGTATCGACACAGCTCCGGACGATGACAGTGACCCACGGGGTTGTTTCAGGAGCATGGTTCGCCCGAATTTGCATCGAGCTGCCAGGTGTCATCCCCGATTGCAAAGCCAGCCGCAAGCCGCCCATTGAACGATCCAATACGTAGCCAGGATTGGTGCCGTTCTCGAAGGCCGGCGACGTGACTAAAATCTTGATCGGGGTGCCTTCCCTCCGAACGGAAGTCCTGCGATCCGACAGGCTATCTTGCTTCGTCATCCACGATGACGACTTCGAAGTCTTTTTGGTCAGATTGGGCAGGCCCGATTTTTTGCGCTTCCCACGAAACAACAAAAACACGGCTAGAATCACCGCCAAAGCGACCAGAAGCGGCAATGAAAAAGGCATGTTTTCCGGCGAAAACAGTTTCGAGATCATGGCAACCTTTTCGCCCGACCGAGTTATGAACTTATTGCCACAAGCGTAGAACACGCTTAGGCCCGATGAAAATGAAAGTGACGGATTCTCGGCCAAACCAAAAACAGGTGTCTGTTGCTTAAAAGAATCCGGTAACTGACCTGCCGAATCGACAGGGTTGTGTTAGCATTTATTGCATCGTCGCAAATTGTTCGGGGCTTGCTATGCGGTTACTGACGCTATTGCTCTTGGCTATTTTCGCCGTGACCCCAGCGTTTGCACAAGTCCCAACGCCAATGGCTCCTTCGGTCAAAGATAAAGACAAAAGCACCGAGAAACCGAAGGTGGAAAAACCCGTCAAATTACCACCTTCGCCGCTGGACAAAGTTGAGGGCTACAAAAGGCATCTCATCGAAGGATTCACGGTGATGATGAGCACCGAAGCCGGCGAGGGCGAGATCAAAGATGCCGAACTGAAGCCGATGGACGTCCTGGCACTCGAATTTCAAATCATGAAAAAAGTGATGCCCAGCAAGCAGATCGAGCTTTTGCAGAAAATCACAATTTGGGCCGAGTGGGACGATTTTCAATCGGTGGGCAATGGTCGGGACGGTCGAGCGCTGGCCACATACTACGGTGGTAGCCAGCTCAGTTTGTTGAACGAAAAGAAGAACCCGTTCAAGTCGAAATGTGTTACGATCCATTCGTTAAAAATACTCACAGAACAGCATCAGCCGAAAGTCGAGACTCAATCATTAGTGGTGCTCCACGAATTTGCCCACGCCGTCCACGATCAGCTATTGGGATTCGATCACGACGGAGTCAAAGCGGCCTACCGCCAGGCGATGGAGCGCAAACTGTACGACAAAGCACAATATGTCAGCACCAACGAGGCGGAGTTTTTCGCGGAACTCACGTGCGCGTATTACGATCAACTGCAACACTACCCGAAGACACGCGAGGAGTTAAAAAAGCACGATCCGGCGACCTACAAATTGCTGGAATCCGTCTGGGGTTCAGCTAAGAAATCGGTAAAAGCTGCGGCTGGGACTACCAAGTCGAAAACCCTCGTGGAACTCAACGGATCGGCTAAATTCGACCTGAAAGTATCGCTGGCGGACATCGCGTTTGGGCCGACGATCCACGGACCCGAATTCAAGGTCGAGGATGCAAACGATACCGTTTTGATCCTCTCGAATTTCGGTGGCGACGAACTCTTGGTGCTCGAAAAACTGGCGAAAATACACGAGGAACTCGCGCCGTACGGCGCGAAAGTCGTGGTGGCTTATTCCTTTGTAGCCGAACCGGATGTCGTCAAGAAAAAGCTCGAAGAACGCAACGTCCTCTTCACCGGGTTGGGAAAAGCACTCTTCGCCCAAAAAGATGGTCAATCCCGTTCGGAAAAGCCGGGGCACACTCTGATATTCAGTCCAGACGGCAAATGCGTCTTTCGAGGCAGCGGCTACGATGCTTTGCCCCACGCTCGTGCGGCCGTGATCAAAATGCTGGTGGCCAAACTGGTCAAATCGGAAGTGCCCAAAGTCTTGGTGCCTGTGCTCGAAGCACTGTCACAAGGGTCAGTTCCCCTATTGGAAGCGGTACCGAAACTGACCCCGCATGTGACGGCGGCGGATCCCGAGGTGGCTGCTGTAGCCAAAGCGTTGGTCACGGCCATCTTGGCACCGGCTCAAATCCAACTGACCGAAGCGCAAAGCAAGCTGAAATCGGATCCACTCGGAGCCTTCTTGATCGCCGAGAAGATCCCACAAATTTACAAGGGCACTCCTTTTGCAGCTAAGGGAGCCGCGCTGGCTGAGCAATTGAAACAGCACCCCGATGTTGCGAAAGAGCTGAAAGCTCGCAAACTGTTCGAGCCGATCCGCAAAGGCGACGTTTACCTGATGGCTCAAGCCGGGAGCTTTAGCCCACTCGATGAGAAATTCCAAAGAGAGAACGCGAGTGGAATTCAACAACTGATCGACATTTACAGCGAACTGAAAAAGAAGCATCCGCTGTCACGTGCGACGGATGATGCCGCTAAAATCGTTGCGAAATACCGCACTGGTGATTGAGCAATTTAATCGTGCGACTCCGGTAACAAGTGCCCGAGTTTTTTCTTTTTGGTATTGAGGTAGTCGCGGTTGTGTTCCCCCGGCGCCATCACGATGGGAACCCGTTCCACGATTTTTAGGCCGTAACCTTCCAGCCCGATTACTTTTCGTGGGTTGTTCGTCAATAATCGAATGTGGCGCACTCCCAAGTCGTGGAGGATTTGGGCGCCGATTCCGAAGTGGCGAAGATCGGGTGCGAACCCGAGCCGTTGGTTCGCTTCGACTGTGTCCAACCCCTCTTCCTGCTGCAATTTGTAAGCTTTGAGCTTATTCAGCAAACCGATACCGCGGCCTTCTTGGCGCATGTACACAATCACCCCCCGTCCGGCCTCGGCCACTTGCTGCATGGCGTATTGCAACTGGGGCCCGCAATCGCATTTCAAACTGTGCAGCGAGTCGCCTGTGAGGCACTCACTGTGCATCCGCACGAGGATCGGCTCGTCGCAGCAGTTCACGACATGGCCGGTGTCGTGGGGGATGCCCACTCCGCCGAGGGTTAGGGCGAGATGCGGTTCCCGATCGACGAGCGATGTATATGCGATGAGGTCGAATTCGCCGTATTCCGTGGGGAGTTTCAGCGTGACCTCCCGTTGGATGAGTTTTTCCGAACGCCGACGATACTCGATGAGATCGGCAATCGAGCAAAGTTTCAAGCCGTGCACTTGGCCGTATGCTTGGAGATCGGGCAACCGTGCCATGGTGCCGTCTTCATTGAGAATCTCGCAGATCACACTGATTTCGCGGAGGCCCGCCAGACGACACAAATCGACACTTCCCTCCGTGTGTCCGGCCCGGACGAGAACACCGCCCGAGCGGGCAATCAGCCCATCGACATGCCCTTTGTCTTTCACCAGTTGATCGGCCCCGGCTGTGGGATCGGCGCAGACTTGAATGCTTCGTGCCCGATCAAACGCGGAAATGCCGGTGGTGATCCCGTAACGGGCGTCGAAATTGTGGGTGAACGGCGTTGCGGCGGGGTCGAGGTTCACCCCGGGCAACAGTTCCAAACCGAGTCGCACCGCGTGAGCCGGAGCGAAGGCGACACAAAGCCGTCCGCAGGCTTGTCGAACCATAAAGTTGACGGCTTCGGGTGTGATGGCTTCGGCGGCCATCACCAGATCGCCCTCATTTTCCCGATGCTCATCGTCGACCAAAACGACCATTCGCCCGGCTTTGATCTCGGCCAGGACTTCGTCGATGGTACAGAAAGGTGATGGCGATTCGGCAGCGGACATAGCATGGCTCGGAATAAGAATGACTGAGTGTTCTCCGAGCCATTCTAGTCGGCCAGCGCCATGGAGATGTTATTCCCCGCCTTGTGGCCCACTACCGGGCGGGCCGGCGCCGGGTGGAGCGGCCGTGCGGACAATTTTCAAATTGGATTCGATGCGCGTCACTTTCCAAGGACAGGATCTCGGGAGGTCGTCCGGGAAGATCATCGACTGACCCGCTTTCAATCCGACTTCACGGGCCGCATTGAGTTTGGCGAGGGTCGCCGGATCGTCGAGGGTCAACACCATCCGCCCGATTGCCGCCGAATTTTTCGGATCCGACTTCAAGAGTTTCAATTCGATCGGGACTGAAATTTCGACTCGGTTCGGGAAGAAACGAATCATACTGTTCTTATCGGGCGAATTACTCAAAGTCCGTCCGGAAGTGGTGATCTTGTCGTAGGCGATGTTGTTCCAGCAGAAGAGGAAATCTTCGCGGGTGACGTCGGTCATCATTTTTCCATCGGGAAGTGGAACCTGAACGAAGAAATCCTTTTGCAGGCCTTTGGCGTACTCCGGACTCGTCGGCCAGAACAGGCCCAGTGCCCCGGTGATTTTGGCGCGTTCGTAAGCCGTCGCCACGATTCGTTCACCCGTCTCCTTGGTTACTTTTCCTCGGCTGAACACTTCGTAGGCCAGAGGCTGGGCCAGTAGGGCATCGGGAATCATCATGGGCAGGCCATCGACAATGGTTCGTATCGAGGCGGCTTGCAAGAATTGATCCACCGTGCTTTTCGCGGTTCCATCGAGCCATTCGACCATCCAACCGTACGGAGTTCGTTTGGCCCCTTGGGCATCTTGCACGTACCCGTCGTATGTCGCCACTTGCCATTCCCGTTTCCCGGATTCCACGGTCGCAATCATCGGAATGATGAGGTTGAATTCTCCTTCGGGTGACGACAGTGTCGCGGCGAGGGCGCATTCGATCCTTCCTGGCACTTGCTGCCATTGTTTGAGGCCTTGTGGCTTCAGCTCACACTGCCCGGGGTTGCGGAGAACGATCATCAATAATTTGTTTTGACGGAACGTCACGAAGTCTTGCGCGAACCGCTCTTGCATCGTGGTAGTGCTGCTCGCCGAAAACGCCACCCGCTGTTTCGGGGGAAGCGTTTGGTAAAACGCGCTCGACATCGCCAAGTCATTCGGGGTGGTGGGATCGACTTTGGTCAGGTTGTCAGCCCAACTCACGAAAAGCTTTTCGCTGTCGGCGCGGATCGTATATTCCGTCGCCCCGAGATAGGCCGCGTAACAAAGACCGCCCACGACGCAAATCCACCAAGCTCGGGTGGCCCATTCCAGGCCTATCCGCGTCTTCTCCGAATTGATGATATGCCGGCGTGCCGCAAATGCCAACACAATGCCTAATATCGGGAAGATGAACAGCCACAGTTCGATGAGCGGCACGCTTTCCCGAAATGAGAAATAGCCCAAGGTCAGCAAGAGGATGGCGAATAGGATCGCCACGGAGAACGACGTGGCCGCCATCCAGGACAGCGGCGAATAATCCGTTTGGGGATCACGCGGAGTGGTATTCAATCGAGGCGTCGTATCGGCCATGAGCCACCGGGTTGCAAGGCTGAGAGAAAAAACCGACGTGGCATTTCACTACAACCCATACGCCCGAGTGACCGTGCCGGTTCGACTACCGACACAATCATCAGACTCCGGTGAGGCCGGAGGTGTAATCGCTGCTGATGGTGTGCATGTTGCCCGAAGTATCGAGGTAAATTTTGTCTTGCAGAATTTCTTCGAGGACCACGGCCATGCGGTCGGTCGTGCGGAGATCCACGAGCGGATGGGCGCCGTTGTTGAGCTGAACCATTCGCTTTTGAATCAGGGTCGATAGCTTGAACCGCCCGCCGACCTTGTTGACGATTTCTTCTTCCTTCAGTTGCTCGAGCACGTTGCACTCCTCGGTTGGGGAAACTGACTTTCGATGATCCGTTCCAATTCTCGCGCCGTCGCGTCGACCTCGGTGTTGACTAACCGGTGCTGAAACTCGCCGATGCACGCCGACTCGCGCACGGCACTCTCGAGCCGTCGCCGAATCGTCTCTTCCGGTTCGCCCCGCTTTCGCAGGCGCGCCGCCAAGTCATCGAAGACCGGCGGCATCAAAAAAATCGTCACCAGTCCACTCGGACAAGCTCGCCGCACTTGCTCGGCACCTTGGACGTCGATGATCAGGATCACCGCGATCCCCGCTTCACGTGGCCCCTGCACCTCGGCCGTCGGGGTTCCGTAATAATCCCGACCGTGGACAATCGCATATTCCAACATCTGACCGGCCGCGATCCTCGACTCGAACTCGTTCCGCGTCCAAAAATAATAGTGGACACCGGGAATCTCGTCGAACCGAGGCTCCCGGCTGGTCGCCGTGATGGCCCGGCGAATCGGCAGTTTGGTCGTCGAAAGCAAGCGATCGACAATCGTGGTTTTGCCGGCTCCACTGGGGCCGGCCAAGACGATCAGCGGTGCCAGCCGCTCACTCGACATTTTGAATCAACTCCCGCACTTTTTCGAGGGCGGCTTTCATTTCGACCACCAACCGCGAGATGGCGACATCGCCCGCCTTGGAACCCAAGGTGTTGATCTCGCGGCCCATCTCTTGAACCACGAATTCTAGCCGGCGACCCGCCCCGTCGATGGCGCCTTTTGTCACCAACTCCGCGAACTGTTCCGCGTGCGCCGAAAGCCGCATGACTTCTTCGGAGACGTCGGTACGATCCGCGAAGATCGCCACCTCGCGGATCAGTTGATCCGGCTCAATGGTGATCCCCGCCTCGGCCACCGCTTGGCGGACCCGTTCGACAATTCGCTTCCGGTAATTCGTAGTGACACCGGGAATCAACTCTTTCACACGCCCGAGATCCGCGATCATGTCCCGATGTTGAGCCATCAATTCGTCGGCCATGGCCTGGCCTTCTCGCTGACGTGCCTTTTGCAATTGGACAAGTCCAGCGGTCAGCACCCGTTCCACTTGCGGCCAATCTTCGTCCGGGAGACCGACGCTGGCACCGTGTTCTGCGGCGATCCCCGGCAAACTCAACAATCCGCTGGCCAAATGGGGCAACAGTTCCGGCGTTCCATTCTCCGAACAAACTTGCACAATCTGTTTTAGGTAAGCAGCGAGTGTGTTGGTGTTGAGTTTGGCCTCGGTGGTCGGCGTGGAACGAGTCGCTCGGACTTGAACCTGGATACTGCCACGCCGCACCGTTTTCCGGATGACTTTTTCGAACTCCGCTTCGAGCTGTGGGAAAGGGTCGCTCCCGCGCACGCTGATCTTCAAGTGCCGATTGTTGACCGACCGCAGTTCGATGGAGAGGGTCAAATCGGGGGTCGATTCCTGAGCTTCCCCGGAACCCGTCATACTCAACAGCACAGTGCGAATCTCAGGGTTTATAAGTCGGACTTCGGCGATTCGTCGTTCTGCTGGACTTTTTGCTCGTCGGTCATCACCTGTGAATTGCTCCCTTGCATGGTCTTCACGTTGATCATGATGATCAGCACCCAGACTGCCGCAAGGTACAAGGTGATCTTGGTGAAGGCGTCTCCGGCCCGGCTCCCGAACGGACTCGAGCCACCGGCCCCACCGAACGCCCCGGCCAAGCCACCACCTTTGCCTTTTTGAATCAGAATCAAAAGCCACATCACGAGACTGATGAAAATCAACACGCCGTTGAGGGTGTAGTCGTACCAAAAGAGCGAAAAGAGCGGCACAGCAGAGCCTCCGGCACCCGAGCAGGGCGGTGTTAAGCTGATAGTCTACTGCGAATCACGCGGGTGAACAGGGCGAAGATCGGTTAGCGAACCGCGCCCGCCACGATGGCCAGGAATGAATCCGCTTTCAAACTCGCACCGCCCACGAGAGCACCGTCCACATCGGGCAAGTTCAGCAGCGTCGCGGCGTTGTCGGGCTTCACCGAGCCACCGTACTGAATGAGGACGGCTTGCGCGACATTCTCGCCGAACAAGGTGCGGATTTTGCCCCGAACGAAGGCGTGGGCCGCTTGGGCCTGCTCCGGCGTGGCCACCTTCCCAGTGCCAATGGCCCAGACCGGTTCGTAAGCCAAAACCACATTCGCCATCTGCGTGGCGGTCAACCCGGCGAGTCCCGCCGTGAGTTGGCGATCCAGTACCGTTTCGGTCTGGTTCGCTTCGCGTTCGGTCAGCAGTTCACCGATGCAAAAAATCACGTTCAACCCAGCACTGAGTGCCGCTTTGGTTTTCTTGTTCAGCAGTTCATCGGTCTCACCGAAGCCATGCCGGCGCTCGCTGTGCCCGAGAATAACAAACTGACATCCCGTTTCCAGTAGCATCGCAGGAGAAAGCTCACCGGTGAACGCCCCTTCCTTTTCAAAGTGGCAATTCTGCCCGCCGAGGGACACGTACGTACCTTTTAACACCGCCTCCACTTCCGTCAACCAAGCCGACGGTGGGCAGACCGCAACGCGGATATTCGGGTCAGCCGGGGCACCCCGAGCCACCGCCGCCGCCAACTCCTTGGCAGCCACGAGGGTGGTGTACATTTTCCAGTTGCCGGCAATGAATTTGGGTCGCATGGGTACTCGTAGGAGTGAACTCTGATGTTGGCTGATTACAAATACAGGAATATCAGGTGAGTGCGGCTCGGCACTGGCAGTTTCTTGAACCAAACGTGCTCACCCGATTCCGAGCACTGCGCATGTTTCTTCGTAGCTTGTTTCCAGGTGCAGCATCACCCGCAACTCCGAAGTCAACCAGATGGGAAGCGTCGGCAATGGTTCGCCGACGGCCATGGGGTAGAACCAGGCATCGAGCATGGGTTGGCGTTTCGGTAGCTTGCGCCCCCGGAGAGTGACGGCATACAAATAGGGCGGTGTGGGAGTGAGGACGGGATCACGGTGTCCGAGCAATCTGAGCACTTCGGCGTACAGATTGGCCTGCCTGACGGTGACCAAATCGACGATGGACACGCAGATGTCGTTGTGCAGGAGGCTGGCGACTTTGCCGATGAAGGCTTCGCGGGTTTCGGGACGATCTTTGTTGGACGGGCTGACGATTTCGATGGCGGCGACGAGTCGGCGACCCCGTTCGGTGTCGTAAATTTGCACTTCGTAGACGTCTTGTTCGGAGAGATCGGCTTCCACGGTGAAAGTCGGGGCGAGGGTGGTCATGAGCGCGGTGTTGCCGCTGTGGATCTCGGTGTAGGGATCGCGGGAATCGAGATCGTAGGTGCTGACATCGACTTCGAAGGGTGATCCGAGGTGGATGTTCGGCCCCGCCCGAAAGCCGACCGGCAAAATCGATCGCAGTGTCCGGACGATTTCGCCGGGCCACTGACCGTGGACTTCGTCCCACGAGTGGGTGTCGTTGACCGGCGAACGGAAATGGTCGCGGAGTGGCATTTGCGTTCTCCTCGTGCCGAGGCCGGGTGTCCCGGATTAGTTACAGATATCTTACGCTTCGCTGGACTTCCAAAAGCTGCGTCCGAGCGCGTCTGCTAACTTGTTCAAGTCACCCATTAAGTCCAAGAACTGGTGCGGGAGCAACGCTTGCGGGCCGTCGGACATCGCCTTCTCGGGGCAGTTGTGCACTTCCACATGCACGCCGTCGGCACCGGCGGCGACGCTCGCCCGACACATGCTCGGAATCAGGTCGGGCCGACCGGTGGCGTGGCTCGGATCGACAATGATCGGCAAATGGCTCTGGCCCTTCACGTTCGGCACCGCGCTGAGGTCGAGCATGTTGCGGGTACTGTCCTCGAAGCTCCGCACACCCCGTTCGCAGAGCACCACGCTCATGTTCCCCTCCGCCAAAATGTATTCCGCCGACATCAGTAAGTCTTTGACCGTGGCGCTCATGCCACGCTTCAGCAGCACCGGGATTTTCGTTTTGCCGAGTTCTTTGAGCAGGTCGAAGTTCTGCATGTTGCGAGCGCCGACTTGATACATATCGGTGTACCGGCCGATCAAATCCACTTGCCGAGGATCCATCACTTCGGTGACGACCGGCAACTCGTATTTCTGGCCGACATCTTTGAGGATTTTCAAACCATCTTCGCCCATGCCTTGGAAAGCATAGGGGCTGGTGCGCGGCTTGAATGCTCCGCCACGCAGGATGTTCGCACCGCCGGCTTTGACATAACGCGCCACGATGTCCATGACTTCGTAACTTTCGACTGCGCACGGCCCGGCGATCATCGCCAAGCTGCCGCCACCGATGCGCACTTTTCCGACGTAAACAGAGCTATCTTCTTTGTTGAATTCGCGCGACGCGAGCTTGAACGGCTTCAGGATGGGGATCGCTTGCTCGATCATCGGGATCTGGAGCAGCATCTCCGCGTTCGGTTTCGTTTCGTCGCCGATCACGCCGATAATCGTGCGTCGTTCGCCCCGACTCAGGTGCGGGGTGAACCCGAGTTCCCGGATCCGCTCGACCGCGTGATCGATCTGTTCAAGGGTGGCTTCCGGCCGGAGGACGAGGATCATGGGATGCTTCGCAGATAGAGGACAGACTTCTAGCCTGCCCTGTGGAAAGGAGAGTTCTAAGGCGTTTGGGGACAGGCTAGAAGCCTGTCCTGCAGGTCTATTCTTCCGAGGTCGCCGAGATCGGGTACGATCCGAGCGGGGTGACGGCGTCGCAAATCTCTTCGAGGTGCTTGACGGTCTTCTTCACTTTCGGGTCGTCGCGGTGACCTTCAAAGTCGACGAAGAATACGTATTCCCCTTTGGCTTCGCGGTACGGGAACGATTCGATCCAAGTCAGGTTGATCTTATTGGATTTGAACACGTTCAGCACGTCCGCGAGTGCACCGGGCGTGTGCGACACTTGGAAGATCAGCGCGGTTTTGTCATGGCCTGTCCGAGTACTGTCTTGCAGGGCGATCACGGCGAATCGCGTTTCGTTCTCCGGATGATCTTCAATCGCAGCAAAAATGGTCTTCAAACCGTACCGAACACCGGCCTGTCGGCTGGCCACGGCGGCGGCGAATGGCTCCGTTTGCACCAACCGGGCAGCATCGGCCGTACTGTTGACCGGGTGCATGCTGGCGTTCGGCAAGTTCTTGCTGAGCCACTGACGGCACTGCGACAGTGCTTGGGCTTTGCTGTACACGCGGCGAATTTCCGACGGCTGACAATTCGCCAATAAGTGGTGGTGCACACGCATCCGAATTTCGGAGCAAATTTTCACGGTCGGATTGCGAATGAAACAATCCAGCGTGTCGGCGATGCGACCATCGGTGCTGTTTTCGAGCGGGACGACCCCAAAATTGGAATGTTTGCGGGCCACCTCGTCGAAGACGGCCTGAATCGACCCGACGTGGGAGTATTCGGACGATTGCCCGAACCGTTCGATGGCAGCCAAGTGGCTGTAACTGTATTCTGGCCCGAGGAATGCGACTCGCTGGATCGATTGGATCGCCCGCGAACCGCTGATCAACTCGCGGAAGATAGCTTTGAGCGTCACTTCCGGAAGCGGCCCTTTGCTCGCTTTGAGGATATTCGCCAAGACTTCTTCTTCGCGTGCTGCTGAGAAGACCTCACCGCCGGTTTCGGATTTCACCTTGCCGATTTGCGCGGCGATCCCAGCCCGCTTCGACAAAGATTGCAGGATCTCCAGATCGAGTTTGTCGATCTGCCCGCGGAGTTGTTTCAAATTGCCGGCGGTGCTCATATCGCGCCTGACGGTGCAGTAGAATGGGGCGTAAAGTTCGGCCTGCCATCAACCTACAGTCGCGGGAATCGAGCGTCAACGAATCCGACACCGGAATGCGAGAAAAGGATCAATCGAGACGATTTCGACGATTTGCTCGAAACGCCCCGACATCCGAAAGCAAAGATTGGCGTGCCGGAATGGCAGCAACCGACGGCAGTCCGGAATCTTGATCAGAAATATCACACCACAAAGCATTGCCGGTAAATAGCTTGTATCACAATACCACTGCAGAATCTATGTATTATTATTTTTGGCTTATTTTTTGCTTGGTATGTGGCTGCTCACCAAAACACGATTGCTAATCACAACACTAACATTCTGAGGAATAACGAACATGGCGGAAGAAAAAATCATCGGGATCGACCTCGGGACGACGAATTCGGTCGTTGCGGTTATGGAAGGGGGCGAAGCCAAGGTCATCGCCAACCAAGAAGGCAACCGGATCACCCCTTCGGTGGTGGCTTTTGCCAAAGATGGCACGCGGCTCGTGGGTGATCCTGCCAAGCGCCAAGCGGTCACCAATCCGACCAAAACCATCTACAGTATTAAGCGGTTCATGGGCCGACGGCACGAAGAAGTCGAATCCGAAGAAAAGCTCGTCCCGTACAAGATTGCAGGCGGTCGTACCGACCTCGTGAAAGTCGATGTCGACGGCAAGAACTTCACGCCGCCCGAAATCTCGGCCATGATTCTGCGCAAACTCAAAGAATCGGCCGAAGCCTACCTCGGGCACACGGTTCGCAAAGCGATCATCACGGTGCCTGCTTATTTCAACGACGCCCAGCGCCAAGCCACCATCGACGCGGCTCAGATCGCCGGCTTCGAGACCGAATGGGAAATTGAAGATCCGAAAACCAAGCTCAAGACCAAGCAGCGAATGCGGATCATCAACGAGCCGACCGCCGCGGCCTTGGCTTACGGCTTGGACAAAACCGGCAAAGATCAGAAGATCGCCGTGTTCGACCTCGGTGGTGGTACGTTCGACATTAGCATCCTCGAACTCTACGACATCGAAGGAGTCGCTAACTTCCAGGTGAATTCGACCAACGGCGACACCCACTTGGGCGGGGACGACTTCGACCAAGTGATCATCGATTTCCTAGCGGACGAGTTCAAGAAGGAAAACGGAATCGATCTCCGCAAAGATCCAATGGCCATGCAGCGGCTCAAAGAAGCGGCCGAGCGGGCCAAGAAAGACTTGAGTCAGGCCACTTCAACCGACGTCAACTTGCCGTTCATCACGGCGGATGCCAGCGGGCCGAAGCACTTGATGCAAGCGATCACGCGGAATCAACTCGAACGCCTCGTCGAGCACCTCATCGAGCGGTGCAAGCGCCCGGTTCTCAAAGCCCTCGAAGATGCGGGCCTGAAACCGTCGCAGATCGACGAAGTTGTCATGGTCGGTGGCATGACGCGGATGCCACGCGTGCAGCAAATGGTCAAGGAAGTCTTCGGTAAAGAGGGGCACAAAGGGGTAAACCCCGATGAGGTCGTCGCCGTCGGCGCCGCCATTCAAGGGGCCCAACTGCTCCTCGGCTCGAAGTCCGAATTGTTGCTGCTCGACGTGACTCCGCTCAGCCTCGGCCTCGAAACCCTCGGCGGCGTGATGACTGTGCTGATTCAGCGCAACACAACGATTCCGACGAAGAAGAGCCAAGTCTTCACCACGGCAGCCGATAGCCAACCTTCTGTCGAAGTGCAGGTGTTCCAAGGCGAGCGGCCGATGGCCGTGGACAATAAGAAGATCGGCAACTTCCACTTGGATGGCATCCCGCCGGCGGCGCGCGGCACGCCCCAAGTCGAGGTGACCTTCGATCTCGACGCCAACGGAATTCTCAACGTTCAAGCCAAGGACTTGGGAACGGGCAAAGAGAGCAAAATTCGGATCGAGCAATCGAGCGGATTGAACGCGTCGGAAATCGAGAAGATGAAACGCGACGCGGAGATCCACGCCGGCGACGACAAGATCAAGCGCGAGTTCGCCGAAGCGAAAAACGAAGGCGAAAACAAAGTGTTCCAGATCGAGAAGTTGCTGAAGGAGTCGGGCGACAAGATGAGCGAGGCCGATAAATCCGTGGTCGTCAAAGCCGTAGATAAGGTGAGAGATGCCATCAAGGGCACCGACCCGAATGCTATCAAGACGGCAGTCAGCGAGTTGGAAACGGCAGCCCAAGCCATGGCCCAACACCTGAACAACCAAGGGGCCGCACCGGAAGGGGCACCGACACCGAGCGGCAACGACAAGAAAGACGATGTGATCGACGCCGAATACGAAGTGAAGAAGTAACCGAGTTCCACGACCCAGGGCGAGCCGATTCGGCACCGCTCTGGGTCGATTTTAGCGATTTCTCCGATCCTTCATGCACTTCGCAGTTCCATTTCCTATCATCACAACGCTGCACGCAGGCAACGTATCCCATCAGCGTGCGGTTCGGAACACCCTGTTTTTAGGAGACGGATCATGTCGTGGACCAAGACTCTGAGCTTCGTGGCGGTTTTGGCATTTTTGGGATTGGGTGTCGTTTCGCTTGGTCGCGCGGAAGACGCGAAGTCGATCGACGAAGAAGGATTTATCAAGGAATGGCTCTTGCTCGCGCCGATTCCATTGGCCGAAGGTGAAGAGCCGGGTGCGGCCAACGACAAAGAGCAAATCAAAGACGAAGCCAAACTCGCTCCGAAAGACGGCGACAAAGTGAAGGTCGGTGAAACCGAACTCACATGGAAGAAGCACACCGCGACGGAATACTTCTTCGACTTCAATGCGTTCGTTGGAAAAGAGACCGAACGGGCTGTCGGTTACGCCGTGACGTATGTTGTCTGCGAAGATGACGTCAAACATGTCTCGTTAAAAATCGGCAGCGATGATCAGTGCAAAGTATACCTCAACGGCAAAGAAGTCGGCAAAGTTGCCGACGAACGCGCCACCGACAAAGACCAGAACTCCTACGATGGCTTGGCTCTCAAAAAGGGGAGCAACGTCTTGGTGTTCAAAGTCGTCAATGCCAGTCAGGAATGGAGCGGTTGCGCTCGCTTCACCGATAAAGAAGGCAAGCCCCTCAAAGGGTTGAAGGTCGAGTTGAAAAAGTAGTTGAGCTGCGCGACAAGTCACGCCCGAAGGTCGGAACGACAACGTTCCGGCCTTTTTCGTTTTGGTAAAACCCATCCCGCCTCACTCGACAATTTTCGTGTTGGCCTATTGACAGCTACCTTGCATAAGAATATAGTTTCGTCATGGACTCTGACTTCTTCCCGAATTGGATCACCCAGATGCGGAAAGGGCTGCTCGAACTGAGTGTTCTGGCCGCCCTCAAAGGGAACCGCCTGTACGGTTATGACATCGTCAAACGCTTATCCGGGGTCGGTGGCCTCGTGATGAGCGAAGGTACCATTTACCCGATCCTCAGCCGCTTCAAAAAAGAGGGATTGGTCGAGACCACGCTGGTGGAATCGACCGAAGGCCCCGCTCGAAAATACTATCTCCTCACGATCAAAGGTCAGCAGATGCTGGCGCACATGCTCGCGGCTTGGGCCGAAGTGCGCGACGGCATCGACCACGTTTCCACGAGACAGTCACCATGACCGGAGCTTATGCCATGACGGTTTTGACCGACTCCGCCGCAAACAGGTTGCACGACTACCTCGCGCAAGTGCGGGTGGCTCTCGATGCCCATCCGGACGTCTCTTCCGAGGAAGTCACCGCGGATGTGCAAGAGCATATCAGCACCGAGTTCGCCCGGGTGAATCGACCGGTGACACTCGAAGAATTGGAAGCCGTCCTCGCCCGGTTAGGCCCGCCGAATCAGTGGGGGAACGTCGGTACCACTTCACAAGCATTCGCCGCCGGGGTAACGCCGTTCGACGGCAAAGAGTTTCTGCGCGAACTGCGACGCAAATTGCTTGGCGTGTTGGCCACACTTTGGCGTGGGCCAGAGGATTGGCGGTTACCCTATCTGACGTTCGGGCTGACACTACTCGCCCCGCTAACACTCGGTATTTCCTTGTTAATAGCCTATTTGCTGGGCCGGGCGACGATCGACCTGGCCCATGAGAAGGGTCAACCACTCGGGGCCAGGCGTTGGCTCGTCTACCCGGCGATTCTGACGGTCAATGGGTCGCTACTCTTCAGTTTGCTGTTCGGGCCAGCTCTCGTCGCCGCGAATTATGCCAGTCTCGAGTTCGAGGACGCACTCAGAGCAGAACGTGCTTGGTTAGAATTCGAAGGGATGCAGAAGGGCAGTACACTGGCAAAGCCGGGTGCCGATAGGGCTCACTACGAACGGATCCTCGCAGTTCCCCGCAAAATGCATGTGACCAACAAATCGCATGGCGAAACGGTATTCGCGTCGTTGGCTGCGATCGGCCCCCTAGCCGCATGGTGGGCCATTCTCGGGCTGGCCATGTGGTCGTTCCCCAAATGGATCACCACGATTTTCCATCCGCTGCTGGACGACTATGACTGGCTCCACGGTTTGCGGCTGGCCACTTGCAGCGGCATCGTCTTTGTCATCTGGGCCGGTACAGCCCAGCGAATTTGGTGAAGGGACGCTGAATCAACTTTCCTTTGCAAACGAACCCGGCATCGGCTAAGTTGTACTTGCGGAACGACTAACCGCGAGGAGCTTGCCGATGA
>JAYSYJ010000128.1:0-1746 GCA_043727675.1 Fimbriiglobus sp. | reverse complement strand
CCGGATCGGTACCCAACTGACGGTACAATTCGCCGGCAACAGGGGCGTTGAAACGGATCACATGTGGCAACATGATGCCGATGGCGACCCCGTGCGTGAGTCCGTAGTGAGCCGTGAGCGGGTTCGAGCAACTGTGGCAGACACCGAGCATGGCCGCTTCGATGGCCATACCCGCGAAGTGCGAACCGATTTGCATCTCCGCCCGTGCCTCGAGGTTGTTCGGTTCCCGTAACACCGTCTCGAAGTTCGGTTCCAAATGTTTCCAGGCCGCGAGGGAGCACATCTGCGAGAACGGGTTGGCCTTGGTGCTGACGAGCGATTCCACCGCGTGGGCAATCGCGTCGATACCGGTGACCGCCGTGACCATCTTCGGTTGGGACAGTGTCAATTCCGGGTCGAGAATCGAGACGCGGAACGCGGCCTTCTTGTCGCCGCAGGCCATTTTCATGTGCGACGACGAGTCGGTGATCAATGCGTAACTCTGCGCTTCGCTGCCGGTGCCCGATGTGGTGGGCACCCCGATGGACGGCAGCATCGGCTTGGTCGCTTTGCCATGACCCCGATAGTCGGCCATGCGACCGCCGTTGGTCAAAATGAAATTGATTCCCTTCGCACAGTCCATGCTCGAGCCACCGCCGACGGCCACGATGCAATCGATGGCGTTGTGGCGGGCGAGTTCGACCCCAGCATTGACTTCGCGTTCGGTCGGATTCTCTTTGACACCATCGAATGTGGTGGTGTGGACTCCGGCTTCCACCAGCGACTGAGTCGCGCGCTGGGGGTGACCCGTTTGAGCCAGACCCGGATCGGTGACCAGCAATACTCGGGAAGCACTCAGACCGCGTACGATTTCGCCGAGGCGATTCAACGCCCCGGCCGCGACCAGCACGCGGCCGAGCGGTTGGTAATCAAGCACTGGCGAGTGCCAAGGCCCGCTGCTTGTATAGGTGGGTGAAAAGGTTCCCTTCATGCGGCTGATCCCACGTCAAACGGTTCGTCGGCAACGCCCCAATGTTCAATCGCTCGATGTGCGGACAGGCCATCACTTCGGCGATGAAAGCCGGGTCTTCCGTGATGGCACTGGCCGCCAGCGTGTAGCCGATGCGTTTGAGCACGTCGGCTTGCGGACATTCTATGACGCTCGCATAGGGGAAGAGAAACTCCTTGTTTGCCAGCGGATGTTCCGGCGTATCGCACCGGATCACCGCCGGCAACAAATAGGCGATGCGGCCTTCCGTCACGAGGCGGGGCATTGTCCGGTATTTCGCGGTCACGTCGGTCGCACCCGGTGTTTTCAGCCCTTCTTCCAGCATGTTGTTGATCGCCTCGGCCACTTCGGGCTTAGCAAACGCAGAGATTTCGCAATCCGGGTTGTCCCAAGCTCGCGGTTTCATCGGCCCGAGGCGCTTGGCGAGCGCGTCGGCAATTTTGTCCGCATTGCGAGGTGTCCAGATGGCGGAGGCGTTCACGCACGCTCGGCCGCCGTTGGCTGCGACCGACTCGACCATAATGTCAACGTAGCGCTCGTAATTGTCCGCTTGGTCTTCGCCGAAGATGATCTTGCTGTAACCGGTGCCGTGAATCTCGACGCGGTGATCGTTCTTGTACGGTGCCATGGTTCGGTCGTCGCCGAAAGCCATGCTCCGGCCGCACAGACGGAGAATGTCGGATGCCCCGGCATGATCGGTCGGAAGGAACCCGAGGAATTGGCTCGGGATGCCCGCTTTGATGAAGGCTTGCAGCACG
>JAYSYJ010000127.1:0-5562 GCA_043727675.1 Fimbriiglobus sp. | reverse complement strand
GACTCGCCTAGATTCGCCCGTCGGTGCCCCCGTGGCAAGGGGGATTTGCAGGAAGTGGGACGGCACGCCGACTTAAGCCAATGCCACGCCCACGTCCGCAGCGATCTTGAGAACCCGTTCCCGGGCCGTTCGTGCGGCGCCGTCCGGGTCTTCGTGGTAGGTGTACAGTTCGATGGTGACCCATTTGTCGTAGCCGACGTCGCGCAGCGCTTTCAACGTGGCGCGGAAGTCGATCACGCCTTCGCCGGGCACCAAGTGGTGGTGCTTCCTCGTTGCGGCAATGTCTTCCAAGTGGACGTGTTGGATCAGCGGCGCGAGTTTGTGAACCGTCGCAGCAGGATCATCCTTCACGCAGTAAAAGTGGCCGATATCGAAGTTGAGCCCGAGGTACGGCGACTGAAAATGCTCGGCGAATTCGAGGTATTGATCGGCCGTTTCGATCAGCAAATCGGGTTCGGGTTCGATCAGCAACGGCACTCGCACTTTCTCGGCATGCTCGACCACGGGCTTCAGCATCTCGACGAACAGCTTGAGTGCATTCGCCCAAGTCATGCCATCGGGAACTGGGCCACCCGGCTCCGTGGTGATGCACGGGGCACCGAGTTCCTTCGCCAGCGTCAACGCCCGGATGGTGTGATCGATGCGCACTTGCCGGTAATTGGCGTCCGGTTCGAGCCACGAGGGGTGCCAGTATTTTTGCCGTCGGTCATTCACAGCGTGCATCATGAAGGCATTGACGTTGCTGAACGCCAACCCATTCTGCCGCATGGCGTCGCGGATGATTTGCTTCTGCCCCTCGAGCAAATACGCCGGCCAAGCGTGCGGCACATCGGCCATCAATTCCAGTCCTGTGTAGCCAAGTGCCGCCAAGCGTCGCGCCGTTTCCGGGAAGGAATAGTTGAGGTAAGCGTTGGTACTGAATGCGAGTTTCATGGGACATCAAGAATAGAGGAACGCGGATCGAGAGGTATTTTAAGAAGAACGCGGATGACGCGGAAAAAGACACGATCAAGAGGATCGGAAACCATGTCCAGATCGGCGGAAAATTAAACGAATTCATCGAATTTGATTACTGATACTGGGTGGATCACCGGAGATCGCTCAGCTGTCTCAAAGACTTTGCGTTTGAATTGCGGCTTCGGCCCGAAATTGAAATGAAGACCCACTTCGATGGGTGTCGCCTTGAGGTAATTGAGCAGTTGGGCCTCGTGCGCGGACGAGAGCTGCTCCGTCGCTTTCAACTCGACGATGACGAGATTTTCCACGAGCAAGTCGGCGTAGTATTCACCGATCAACAACCCATCGTAGAAGACATCGACCTTCGCCTGCGTTTTGACTTCCATCCCCCGCTTGCGGAGTTCGTGAAGTAGCGCGAAATGGTACACCTTCTCCAGAAATCCCCAGCCCAACGTGTTGTAAACTTGGAAAAAGCACGCAATGATCTTCTCGGTTAATTCCGCATGCTTCAACATAGTTGACCCCTGTTCGAACCCATTTCTAACTCATTTCCTCTTGATCCTGCTTTTTCCGCGTCATCCGCGTTCCTCTTAATTCTTCATCTCCTCGGTCATCCTCGGTCAGCCGCGTTCCTCTTACTTCTCCAAATACCCTTCCAGCATTCCAAATTGAACGCTCAAGTCGTGTTCCTTCACGCCCAACGGCGATTTGAAAAAGCTGGCCAAGGCCGTCACGGCACCGGATTCTCCCCGTCGTTGCGCCAGCAACACCAAACGGGCGAGGTCGATAACCAACGGCGCCGCGAGGATCGAATCGCAACCCTGCCAGGTGAATTGCAGCGTCATCTTCGTGTTCAGAAACCCTTCGAAGTGGATGTGATCCCAAGCCACTTTCCAATCGTCCAACGATTCGATGTATTCGATGCTGACATGCGATTGCGGCTTGTAGCCCAGCAACTCCGAGAGCAGCGCGTTCTTACTGCTCACTTTGCTGGCCTTGTTTTGCGGATCGTTGAGTACCAGCCCGTCCCGGTTTCCCAGAATGTTGTGGCCGACCCAGCTCAGCACCTTCAAATTGCGCTTGGCGAACATCGGGGCGAGTGCCGACTTCAGCAACGTTTCGCCGGTCTTGGCATCCTGGCCCGCATGCGGCACTTTTTTCGAGTGCGCCAACTCTTCGAGCGCGGGAATCGACGCCCCCAACGACGGCGTCAGGTTCACGTACCCGTATCCAGCATTCATGGCCACGTAAGCGTAGAGGCTGCTGGTCGGCAGTGCCGGCTCGTTCCGATCCAATGCCGCGTTCAAGGCTTTCAAACTTTTCTGCGCTTCGCCGAGTTCAAACATCGGTTCCGTGGATGCCACGTTGATGACGACGACTTGGTCGAGCCGGTGCTCGGCCGCAAACAATTTCAGATCCTGTTCAATAGCAGCGATGGCTTGCTTCGGGGTTTCAGCATGGCGGACATCGGGGCGATCCGCGAGCGCCGCAATTACCGCATTGGGCCGGTAGACCACGCCGGGGCGTACATTCGCACTCCAGATTTCCAGCTGCGGGCCGCACGCTTGCAGCAGGCTTTCGCTGAAGATGTTACTGCGGGCCAGCAACTCGGCGGTCGACCGGCTGAACGAGGTCTGGCGGATGTCGTGCCCACCGACGACGAACTCCGCCGGAGCATCGAATTCGATCCCGGCAAACCGCGGTAATGCGGTGACCATACCAACCGGCTCGGTCAACCCTTTGGCGAGTGCGGCCAGGCCGAGAGCGGTCGTCGACCCGACGCCACCGAAGGCACCGATGAGCCACAAACCAACGCGACGCGGAGAAGCCATGGAACACATCCGAACGGGGCAAAAAGAATTCGGCGGGAGAGTTAACTCGGCACTGTGGTTGTATCGAACGACCGCGGTTGTTCTGCGCCCGACAGTGGCACTTCTCGGCGCATTCTTCGCCAAGCGGCCCACCCAAACCATACCAGCACCGGAGTGCTAACTTGCAGCAAGATCACCACTTGGCCATCCGGATGCGGTTCCCACACTTCTTGGCTTCGCTCCGGCGCTAACTTCGACCACAACCACACTTGCAACCGACAAAAGTCTGTGGAAATCAGCAACGCGATCCAAACGATGCTCAGGGGAATCACCCATTCGCGGCGATTCGGTGCCCGCTCCCACCAGAGGAAGCCGGCCACAAACGCGATGGCCCATTCATAGATGAGCGCATGCGGCGATGCCCAGAGCGTCAGTAGGATCACCGCCCCAAACATCGCCCGCAAATCTCGTTTGTGTTGTCGCCAAATGATCGCGAACCATGCCACGCCTATCAGCGCGGCGATCAATGTGGCTCGCCCTTCCCAAGGTGTGCGAACAGTACTCGGAATCAGTAATCGAACGAAGGCGCGCGGAGTGTGGTTCTTCCACCATTCGAACCGGTCGAACTTCAGATTGTCCGGGAGCGTCGCCAGGAACTGTTCCCAGGCGTTCGGAATGATCGCATAACTACTGACGCAGAGGAACACCACCGTTGTCGCGGCACCGAGAATGCAAGGCCACAACCGGCGGATGTCGAGCAGCGCCCAGACGACCAGCCCGATCAGCAGCGTCGGCTTGAAGGCGAGCAACCCGGCCGCGAGTCCGGCGACAAACGGCCGGCGATTCGCCAGTAGGCGATACGTTCCGCAGAAGACGGCGAAGCTCAGCAAGCTGTTTTGACCGTACTGCATCACGGCGAGAACTGGGTAAAATCCGATCGCGTGCCAAAGCGTCTGCCACCGACGCTCCGGTGCCAGCCAACGCACCCCCACCGCGAGTGCCAGCAGGGAGATCACACTCCAAATCAATGCGCTCCACTGGTAGGGGAGCCAAGCCGTCGGCGTATAAAGCAAGGCGTAAAAGGGTGGATTGCGGAAGGCTTCGAGGGCCTCCCATTTCCCCGGGAAGAGCTTCGACTGATACTCGGTCACGAAGACGATGTCGTACATCGATCCGGCGGGCAGTGTCGGATCCAGAGCGATGCGGCCCGCTGTGTAGAAGGCCAAGTGATCCATCGTCACGACGAGATCGAAGTAGTCGTACGGCGGGGTGCCTGAACTGTTTTGCAAGAGCCAACCGAGCCAGCACAGCAGAACGAAGAGGTACCCGATCCGATAGTGGCGGATCAGCAAATCGGTGATACGCCGGCTCATTCCGAACTCGGTTCGCCAGGCGGATCGAGGATCGGTGGCACGATAGTGCCCGATGAGGGCAAACCGGGCAGGCCGATCATCGAGTTGCCGCGCAGACCCGGCATGACGTGCGTGGAATCACCGAGTTTGCCTGGTGAGGAAATCATGATCGGTTTGATTTCACCGGTGTCGGTATCGAGCACGATGCAGGTCTTCGGGTTGGCTCGAAAAAGAGCCCCCGGATTCGCCACAACGGTGCGGCCGGTCTTGTGCTGCTCGCGGACGTGCGTGTGACCGTAGAACACGTAGTCGAAGTAATCGGAGTGTTCGAGTTGGTAGAGTTGATGCCGTTCGTGACTGTGCACCCAAGCGACCCGCTTGCCACCGAGTTCGATGGCCCCGAAACTCTCATTGTGATGACCGCCGATGCTTTTGATGGCGGCGGTCAGTCGAACCCGATCTTTGTCCCAGTTGCCGAAGACAAAGTGGGTCGGGATATCGCGGAAGAGCAGAACCGTTTCGGGTGATTCGATATCGCCGCAATGGAGGATCAAATCCACCTGTTGCTCGGCGAGGAGCCGGAGGGCTTCTGCGATCGCTTCGCCCCGATCGTGAGTATCGCTGACGACGCCGATCCGCATGACGTCCTCAAGGAGTCCGGTCTTTTACCTTCACATATTGTTTACAATACCGGAGTCCGAACGGCGCGGGAAGATTCGTTTCGCCGTCTTCACTTTTTGACAGCGGGGAAGACGATGGCCCCCAGCAATTGGCCTTCCCGGGCACTGGTCTTGCCTCCCTTTTCGGGGCTGGCCAGCACCGACACCGCGACTTGATCGCCGTTCGGCCCCGCGTACAAGTAAAAGGTCTGGAATACGTCGGCCCCGTTTTGTTTCCCCTTCGCCGCGACCTTGTACAGCCAGTGGCCTGCCGGAGCACCGACGACGCCGTCTTCGGTCGTTTCCGCGGGTGCCCAACCCGGCAATTTGGCGAAACTCTGCTTGAATTCCTCGGCAGTCGCATGCTGGCCCGGTTCGGCTTTCTTCCAACTGCTCAGCGTCACTTGAGCAATGAACTCAGCCTTTTCGACCAAGCGAATCAGCAGGTGCTGATCGGTGCGACCGACAATCACCCATTCGCGCGGGTAAGTGAAACTGTATTTGCCGTCGACGTCGGTGTACCGCAGGATCGTCTGTTCGGGCGTCGCTTTACCAGCGGCAATTTTCTCGCGGACTGCGGCGCTCAACTCCTTTGGCTCCTCGGCCAACACGGTGCGTTTGAGTACGATGGTCGCCGTCAACTCGGCCGCCGGACTCGCCGGGCCTTGACCCCGGTCGTCAGCTTGTTCCCAATTCAGTTGGCTGATGCGGGACGATTTGACATCGAAACTGCCGTTGGCCTTCACGGTGGCTTTTGTCGCCGCTCCCAATTCGACCCCTTCC
>JAYSYJ010000126.1:0-5595 GCA_043727675.1 Fimbriiglobus sp. | reverse complement strand
AGCGGATCCGAGACCGCCGGTGAAAAAAACCAAGGGTCCCAGACCGGGTACACCGCCACCGCCGTCGAAATCTCTGACGGTAACAATCACGTTGGCCGAACAACCCGGTGGTTTTTGGAAGGTTGAAAAGTTCACGATCCCGTGAATCTGTTATGCTGTGCCTGACTCTCCTGCTGAACTACCTTTCCCCGCGTTTCGGAGTTCCGTTCCATGCTCTCTCGCCCGATGATTGTGCTCGCCGCGTGCGCCGGATTTTTCCCCGCGACCGCCTTCGCAGAAGTCAAACCCCACCCGCTCTTCACCGACAACATGGTGCTCCAGCGCGATGCCGAGATCCCCGT
This sequence comes from Fimbriiglobus sp., assembly GCA_043727675.1. GTDB lineage: Bacteria > Planctomycetota > Planctomycetia > Gemmatales > Gemmataceae > JALHQU01. The sequence goes on along the minus strand of JAYSYJ010000126.1, from coordinate 5,254 downwards.
TTGGGGCAAAGCTGAACCGGGCGAAAAAGTGACCGTTACCCTGAGTGGGGTCGTCGTGATGGCCGAAGCTGACAAAGATGGCAAATGGATTGCCAAGCTGCCAGCGACCAAGGCCGCCGCGAGCGCCGTGTTCACCATAGAAGGCAAGAACAAGATCGAGTTCAAGAATGTCGCGGTGGGCGACGTTTGGATCTGCTCGGGCCAGTCCAACATGGAGATGACGAACAAAAGTAGCTACGACCTCGACCGAGTCTCGGCCGGGGCCAAGAATGCGAACTTGCGTCTGTTCACGGTGAACAAGAAAACGTCCACGAAGCCGCTCACCGATGCCGACGAACTCAAGCACTTCAGTAAATGGAGCGAAAGCGCTCCGGAATCGATCACGCAGTTCTCGGCGGTGGCGTACCACTTCGGCCTGAACTTGCAGAAGAGTCTGAACATCCCCATCGGGTTGATTCACACCTCGTGGGGTGGCACCCCGGCTGAAGCGTGGACGAGCGTCGAAGCGCTCCAAGCGGACGAGCAACTGAAGCACTACGCGGTCAAGAGCCAACAAACTGCCGAGCAATTCGATAAGGACAAAAAAGCAGTGGGTCCGAACACGCCAGCATCGCTTTACAATGCGATGCTACACCCGCTGCTTCCGTTCGGGATCAAAGGGGCCATCTGGTATCAGGGCGAATCGAACGCGGGGCGGGCGTACGAATACCGCACATTGTTCCCGGCGATGATCCAAGATTGGCGCACGAAGTGGGGCAGCGAGTTTCCGTTCTACGCGGTGATGTTGGCCCCATGGCACAACGGGGATGCCGACGGCGTCACGTGGCCCGAACTCCGCGAAGCCCAAGTGCTCGCCACCAAAAAGCTGAAAAATGTCGGCGTTGCCGTCATCAACGACGCCGGTGATTTGTACGACATTCACCCGCGTGACAAACAAACCGTCGGCAACCGATTGGCCCTGGCCGCCCGCGCGGGCACCTACGGTCAGAAGATTGTCGGGAGCGGCCCGACTTACAAAGATTCTAAGATCGACGGCGAGAAAGTGACCCTCAATTTCGAGAACCTCGGTGGCGGATTGGTCGGCAAATATCAGACACTCAACGGTTTCACCGTCTGCGGGGACGATAAGTACTTTTACCCAGCGAAGGCCGTGATCGTCGGCGGTACGATTGAAGTGACGAGCGACAAAGTTGCTAAGCCGGTGGCCGTACGCTTCGGGTGGAAGAACTACCCGGTGGTGAACCTCTACAACAAAGAAGGATTGCCAGCGGTGCCCTTCCGCACCGATGATTTCCCACTGACCACGAACAACAAGAAGTAATTGGCAACTTTTCTGCGAACCGTGTTGAGTGAGAGGGGTGATTTGATGAGCTTGGCAGAACTGGAAATGGCTGTGAGCCACCTTCCTTCGAAGGAATTGACTGCTTTCGCAAGTTGGTTCGAGGAATTCATCGCCGAGGCTTGGGATCGGCAATTGGAATCCGACATCACGAGTGGTCGTTTGGATGTGGCCGGAGCGCAAGCCGATCTTCAATTTGAAGCCGGCCAGTGCACACCACTGTGATGCACTTCGCAACACCAGAATCTTGGCGACCCGAAGGCGCAGTCTGGTTCTGGATCGGGCATCACTCCGAATATGATCAGCTTCTCCGCGGATGAGGTTGGTATGAAGTTTCAGAAACCCCCCGCTTCTGTTGCAATCGTCGGTGGGGGAGTGGTTGGCACGATGGCCGCGTATTACCTCAACCGCGCCGGTTGCGCGGTGACGGTGCTGGACAAAGGTATGATCGGCGGCGGTTGCTCGCATGGCAACTGCGGCTACATCTGCCCGAGTCACGTTCTACCTCTGGCGGTGCCCGGTGCCCTTACAGCGACCCTTAAAACTCTCTTCGCCAAGAACTCGCCTTTGAAAGTCCGCCCCGGGTTCGCCCTTCGGAACCTCGGTTGGTTTCTCAACTTTGCCCGCAAGTGCAATCGCCGTTCGATGATGACGACGGCCGTCGGACTGCAGGCACTGCTGAATTCCTCGAGGCAGCTTTACGACGAACTCCTCCATGCCGAGCGACTAGAAGTGGAATGGGACACCTACGGTTTGATGTTCGTGTTCCAAACGAAAAAAGCGTTCGACCATTACGCGGAGACCGATCATCTTTTGAGTGAATCGTTCGCTCGCCCGGCCCGGCGCTTCGACGCGGACGCTCTGCAAAAAGCGGAACCCGCACTCAAGCCCGGTTCCGTGGCCGGGGGGTACCTCTACGACGGCGATGCCCAATTGCGACCCGATGTCCTGATGACCGAACTCCGGAAGCTCTTGACGAATCGCGGCGTGAAATTCGTGGAACATGTGGAAATGACAGGCTTCGCCAGCGAAGGTGGCAAGGCTGTCGCCGTGACCACGACACAAGGCGATTACCGGGCGGATGCGTTTCTGATGGCGACAGGAGCATGGACGCCACTGCTGCAAAAACACCTCGGTGGGAAGCTGCCGATCATCCCCGGCAAGGGCTATTCGATCACGTTGAAGCGACCTAAGGTTTGCCCGACATACCCAATGATTTTTGAAGAGCACCGCGTCGCGGTCAGTCCATTTGCATCGGGCTTCCGCATCGGCTCGACGATGGAATTCGCCGGGTACGACGACACGCTGAACCGTTCCCGGTTGCAATTACTCCGCGACGGTGCGGCCCATTACCTCCACGAGACCGATGCCACGGCCTTCGAAGAATGGTGGGGTTGGCGGCCGATGACGTCCGATGGATTGCCGATCATCGATCGGAGCCGACTGCACGAAAATGTGATCATCGCGGCCGGTCATGGCATGCTGGGCTTGTCAATGGCCACCGGAACAGGGAAACTTGTACAGGAGTTGTTTACCGACGTGACACCGCATCTTGATGCCCGGCCGTATCGGGTAGAACGGTTCTAATGGCCCGCGAGAAGATCATCGGTTCCGGCGCCCCCGCCGGCGAAGACGAACGTAAAAAGCGCGACTGGGCGTTGCGCCCACGCCTGCTCTCGGAAGTCATCGGCCAACGGCGGGTCGCCGAGCGGTTGCAGATCGCGGTGAACGCCGCGAAGAAGTTGAAGGAACCACTCGGGCACATTCTCTTCGATGGCCCGCCCGGTTTGGGCAAGACCACTTTCGCCACGGTACTGCCCAATGAACTCGGTACCAGCGTGCAGATGACTTCCGGCCCGGCGTTATCGAAACCCGCCGACTTGTTACCGTTCCTGACGAACTTAGAAGAGGGGGGCATCCTCTTCATCGACGAAATCCACCGGATGCCGCGTGTCGTGGAAGAGTTCATCTACCCGGCGATGGAAGACTTCCGCATCGACATCATTTTGGGCGAAGGGATGAGTGCCCGAACCATCAGCATGAACCTGAAGCGATTCACATTGATCGGGGCGACGACCCGGTCGGGGATGCTCACGTCGCCGATGCGTGACCGCTTCAAGATGCACGAACACTTAGATTTTTACAGCGTCGAGGAATTGGCGCAGATCGTGACCATCAACGCCAAGAAGCTCGGCTTGCCGCTATCACCCGCGGCCGCGCAAGAGTTGGCTCGCCGGAGCCGGGGTACGCCGCGGATCGCCAACTCGCGGTTGTATTGGGTTCGGAGTTACCACGCCGGCCAGCCGCACTTGGCCGATGGCCCCGTCACCGACGACATCGCCCGTGCCGCCCTCGACATGCAAGAAGTGGATCGCGAAGGGTTGGACAAACAAGACCGCAAGTATCTCGAAATCTTGATCGACGTTTTCGGTGGCGGCCCGACCGGTGGCGAAGCGATCGGCGCAACCATGAACATCGCCGCCGACACGTTGAGTGATGAAGTGGAACCTTACTTATTACGTGAGCAATATATCGTGCGGTCGCCGCGCGGCCGCATCGCCACACCGAAAGCGTTTGCTTTACTCGGGCGGGGATTGCCGAAACCGAAGGCCGACCCGGAAGTCAATTTGTTCGACTGAACTTGCCAAATACAACAGTCCGATTTCACCAGCCCAAGCGATCCTTCAAGCGTGTCAGTCCTTCGGCCCACGCGGCGTCCGGAGTCGCCACGGGAGCGTGGGTGTCGTCGATCAACTTCCCGTTGTTCGTGTAGCTAACGACGCAGGCGAATTGACCACCCGCAGGCCGGACTTCCAAGCGGTACTCCGGGCGATTGGAGATCACCACGAAGGCGATGTAGTCGCGCAGCCCCGGCTTCAAAGTTCCATCGCGTTGGCTCAACCAATCGGGGGCGGCCGGCAGATTCATCAGTTCGGTTCCTACGGTTTCGGAAACCCCATTCTATTCCGGCAGCGGCTTGCCCTTGGTCTCGGGCAAAAATGGCAGGGCGATCAGCCCGAGCAGGAACACGGAACACATGGTGACGCCGGCGTACCGCAGCGGCTCGGGCGAGGGATACGCCGCGAAAACGCTACTGGTGAGCATACCCAGTGCGAACGGCCCACCGGCCGCAACCAAGCGACCGACGTTGTAACAGAAACTCGTGCCGGTGCTGCGCAGCGCGGTCGGGAAGAGTTCGGGCAGGTAGATCGCGTAGCCGCCGAAGAGGGCGAGCTGGAAGAAGCCCATGAGCGGCACCATCCAGAAGATATCGCTCCACGTTTTCAGGTACAGAAAGACCACGGCGGTCATCACCCCGGCGAGTACGAAAAAGATCGCGAACGTCGGTTTGCGACCGATGATCGCGGTGACGAAACTGAACGCGAAGATGCCGAAGAACGACCCCGCGTTCTGCACCAGCGAGGTGATGCCTGCCCAGTAGGCCTTCTGACCGTCAACGTACTTCTTGGCCGCATCGGGGAGCTGGTTTTGTTTCACTTGCACGTCGGTGGCCAGTCCTTTTTCGACCGCCTCGGCCTTGTACTGGGGTTCCGCCACGACTTGCTGCAAATCTGGGGAGAAGAAGGCGATGCCCCAAAGGCCGATCACGCCCGACAATGCGAGCAGCAAACCAAAGATGGCATTGTTGCGCCAGCGCGGGGTGCGGAACAGGAGACCGTACTGGCCACCTGTCTTCGCCCCCGACGCTTTCCAAGCGAGCCATTTTTCCGGCTCCTTCAACTTCAACTGGATCACGACCACCAGCAACGCCGGCAAGATCCCGAGTAGAAACATGATCCGCCACGGGCTGAGGGGTTGGCTCATCAGCGTGAGGCCATCGAGCGAACCACCTTCTTTCAGGTGCCCCAGTCCCATCGAAATGAGTGCTGCCGTGCAATTCCCGAGCACCGAGGA
>JAYSYJ010000125.1:0-5624 GCA_043727675.1 Fimbriiglobus sp. | reverse complement strand
GCAAGCCGACTCCGGTGCTGCTCAAAGCGGGCGACGTGGTGGAAGTGGAGATTGCGGGGATCGGCATTCTGCGGAATCCGGTGATCGCGGAATAACGGCGACATACTCGTAGGGGCAGTGCCGGCACGCGTTACCACAGCACTGCCCCCGGGCCGAGTGATACGCGGCCGTGAAGACCCAGCGGCCATTTTCGATGTAATAGTCGTGACCTTCGATCAACGGTGCGGACATGCGATCCCTCATGTTCGTTCATCGTTCAATATGATCCAGTATAGTCAGTTCCCTCTCTCTCCCGAGGTTCCCCGATGCTCCGATTCCGACTCGCTTGCCTCGCGTGGCTGCTGTTGCCCGCGTTTGCGGTGGCCCAGGACAAAGATCCGATCCACGATCGATTCCAGAAGTTCATCGACGCGGGGGATCTCCCCGGCGCGGTGTTGCTCGTGGGAACGAAAGACGAAATCAAATACCACGATGCGATCGGCCAAGCGAATGTCGATGGCAAAGTGACCATGCAGAAAACGACCCTCTTCCGCATCGCGTCGATGACCAAGCCCATCACCGCGATCGCCATCATGATGCTGGTCGACGAAGGCAAATTGAACGTCGAAGACGCGGTGGAGAAGTACTTGCCGGAGTTCAAGGATCAAATGATGGTGGCGTCGAAGGACAAAGAAACGACCACGTTGAAAAAGGCCAAACGCAAGATCACCCTGCGCGACTTGTTGACGCACACATCCGGGTTGGCCGGCTACCCGAGTGGGATGGCCGACTTGTACACCAAGCGGAATCGCACGCTCTCCGAGACCACGATTGCCGTGTCGCAACTGCCGTTGACCTATGAGCCGGGTACGAAGTGGAGCTACTGCAATTCGGGCATCGACACCCTCGGTCGCATCGTCGAAGTGGCCAGTGGCATGAGCTTCGAGAACTTCCTGCAAACGCGGATCTTCGACCCGCTCGGTATGAAGGATTCGACCTTCTACCCGAACGCGGCCCAAGTGAAGACGGTGGCGATCAATTACAACAAAGCCGAGGGCAAACTCGTCGTCGCACCGAATAATTTACTCGACGTGATGGCCAACCCGAAGCACCCGGTTCCGGCCGGCGGCTTGTATTCCACCGCGGCCGACCAAGCGAAGCTTTACCAGTTCATGCTGCGTGGCGGTAAGGTCGGCGACAAAGAATTGCTGAGCGAAAAGAGCCTGAAGCAGATGACGACGACGCAGACCGGCGACATCAAGACCGGTTTCGTCGACGGCATGAGTTGGGGCTTCGGCTGGCAAGTCGTCGCGGAACCCAAAGGGGCCACGGAATCGCTCAGCCCCGGCACCTACGGCCACGGCGGCGCCTTCGGCACCCAAGGTTGGATCGACCCCAAGAAGGGGGCGTTCTACGTTCTCATGATCCAACGGTCGGGCCTCCCCAACGGCGACGCCTCAGAGTTCCGCAAGGAGTTCCAACGCTTAGCCGTGGAGCTGTTGACGAAGTGAATGGCACTTCCGGCGTCCCGCCGATTTCTGGGTAGTTCCGGCGTCCCGCCGGAACACGTTTCGCAAGACAGTCAGACTACTGTTCGCCAGGATCATTTTAAGGTGAACCGGCGAGGACGCCGGCCTTACCTATGAATCGGCGAGGACGCCGAAATAGCCGGTGAAGACGCCGGCCCGACCCAAGAATCGGCGAGGACGCCGATCAAAACTGCGAGAATCCACTACAACACGTTACCTTCCGCACCCATAACGCGTTGCAGCGGCACGGCGTTGTGATACTGTAGGTGTGCCTGCATGGTTCTTGGAAGTGCCCTTCGCCCGGGATTGGTTAGACATGGCCCAACCGAACATTGCCAGTGAAGTGGCCGACCTCACCGTCCGCCTGAACTTGGTCAGCGAACACACCGCCCGCGAACTCCTCTTCGAACTCGAAGATCGCCAAGCGCCGGCCATCGACTTCGTGCGCTTGATGGAGCGCAAGAGCCTGCTGACGCCGTTGCAGTCCAACAAGATCATGAAGGGCGACACCGACGGCTATTTCTTGGGTGGTTACCGACTCCTGTACAAAATTGCGTCGGGGAGCTTCGGCCGGGTCTATCGCGGCGACGATCCCCGCACCGGTCAAATCGTCGCGGTGAAAGTGTTAAGGCGGCGCTGGACCGAAGACCCGAAACGTGTCGACTCGTTCGAGCGCGAGGGCCGCATCGGGATGACCCTCGAACACCCGAACATCGTCCGGTTGTTGGCGGTCAATAAAGACGCCGCCACCGGGCAGCATTTCATCGTGATGGAGTTCGTCGAAGGGGATAACCTCAAGAATATCTTGTCGATCCGCAAGAAACTCGAAGTCGACGAAGCGTTGCACATTTTGGAAGAATGCGCCGACGGTCTGGCCTACGCTTGGGGACGGGGACTCACCCACCGAGATATCAAAGCGTCCAACATTTTGATGGGCACCGACAAAGTCGCCAAGCTCGTCGATTTCGGACTCGCCGAGATCAACACCGGCGCCGCTCTCATCATGACCGGGGTGAAAAACACCGACGAAGAGCAGGCCGACCGCACCGTCGATTATGCGGGCTTGGAACGCGCCACCGGGGTCAAATCGGGGGACATCCGCAGCGACATTTATTTCTTGGGGCACGTGCTTTTTGAACTGATGACGGGCATCCCGCTCATGCCGTTCACGAAGGACAAGCACGCCCGGATGTCGCGTCGGCGCTTCGAGGATGTCGAAACGACCCTGGGCCGGATGGCTCAGGATCACAACATTCCCCAAGCGGCCGTGAAAGTCATCGCCAAAGCGGTCACGCTCGAACCCACCAAACGCTACCAGACGCCGGCCGCATTCCTCGAAGCGATTCGCACCGCCCAAGCCGAACTCGTCGGTGGCGAAGAGATTGCCAAGCAGGTGCGCCGTTCCAGTGGCCCGCTGACAATGTACGTCGTGGAATCCAACGTCAAACTGCAAGATGCCTTCCGCGACAAGTTCAAGAAGATGGGATTCCGCGTCTTGATGTCCATGGATGCGACCCAGGCGATCAAACGGTTCCAAACGCAACCGTACCACGCGCTCATCATCGATGTGGGCACCGCCGGAAATGACGGCGTCGACGCCTACCGCCGCGTGCTCAAAGAAGCGGAGATGATGAACCTCGACATGGCCGGCGTACTGGTTCTCAACGAAGACCAAAAAGCTTGGGGCAACAGTGTGATCTACCTGGAGGGCGGACGAGTCATGATCCGCCCCGTGACCATGAAACAGCTTTCCGACTTCTTGGTGGAACGGTTGCCGGAGTTGAATCAAGTGCAACAATAACTGGTCGAATCAAACGTCCAAGCGGACGGGCACGTCGGAACTCCAAGCGGAGACCATCGCGTCCAGCCAGCGTTGCAGAGCGAGGATTCCAGCGTCGGCACTCGGTTCGCCGAGCACAATTCCAACGCGGGTACGCCGCGATTCCACGGGCAGATTGACGAGCGTGTCGAATGCATCCAAGCTGTCGATGCTGGAGCCATCGAGCGTCAGGACACTCAGCCAGACAAGTAGCATGGCCATGTGCCACGGGCTGAGCACAGGCCCTACGCCGAGCCATGCGTGGAAGAGAACATCGGTGCTGATTTCGGTCGCCCCAAACGGATTGGCCGGGAGCGGTTTGCTCAATGCCTTCGGCGATTCGAAGAGTTTGTTTTCGCGGTAGCGATGAATGAGGGCACCGTCGTAGTGGAAGTCGCGGATCGCGCTGAGCAACAAAAAACCACCGACGGTGTCCGGGGCCGCGATGCGGTCGAGCAACCACTCTTCGGCGGTGATCGAAATCGGATAAGCCAGACTACCGACACAGCCGGCGAGTCGCCCCTTCGAGCTGACCGGGCAGACGGCACACGCCGGAGTGAAGGTTCGCAGGGCTTCCGTTTGCGACTCGATTTCCGCCAGTTTCAACACCGTTGGCGTGGTCTCTTCGCCCGGTCTGGCCACTAAAAGTTCGATGCGAACTCCTTGAGGATCTTTTCCGCTCATCGCCGCCTGCGCACGAACCGCATCCGCCATATTTTGCAGCTTGCACAATCCGAGCAGCCGTCGCACCCCTTCTTCCGGAGCATCGTTGCCGGCCAGCACCCGTTTCGGCTGACAGGGGAAGTCGATGACATATTCGAGGGCCATGATGGGGATTATCCTTCGATTCTCGAATCTTTGCCGCGTAACCCTTCGATCAAATCGCAAGCGTCCCGCAAGGGATCGGTGCGGCGCAACCGTTCTTGGAAGTCGGCGGACGCCGGCAGAACTCGGCCATCGGCCAAGAGATCCCGGAGGGCGGCGGTCAACGTCGCCCCGGTGAATTGCCGCGCGGGCACCACGCGGGCCACGCCGAGTTTGCGGAGACGTTCGGCGTTGTCGGGTTGATCGAACGACATCGGCATAATGACCTGCGGCACCCCGGCCGCGAGCGCTTGCGCCGTCGTGCCGATGCCACCGTGATGGACAACCGCTGCCGCGCGGGGAAAGACCGCACTGAACGGGACATAATCGGCTTGGAGGATCGATGGGGGCAGATTCGGGGGGATCTGATCGGTCGCCTTGGCCAAGAACAAACCACGCCGCCCGAGTGCTCGACACGCTTCGACGGCGGCCTCGAAGTACGACCGACCCGTCCGCATCGCCGAGCCAAAACTGAAGATGATGGGGGCATCACCCGAGTTCAAAAACGCTTCGACGGACTCCGGCACCGGTTTCGTGTCGGCTTGATCGTAGCGGATGAATCCCGGCGTCCGAACTTGGGCCGGCCAATCCGGTGCTCGCCCGAACCAATCGGGAAAGAGACCGAGTACGAGCTGCGGCGAATGGATCCACTTTCCCAACACCCGGCGCACCGGTGGCAAGTCGAGCATGGCCCGAAACGCATTGAGTTGCGGCCGAACCAACGGATCGAGTGCGAAGCGTTCCCCCATCCAAAACAAGGTTCGTTTCAACGGGGCCGGCCACCAAGAGCGCATCCGGATCGTCGGGTAGATCGACGTTTCCAAGGCGCTGAACAATCCGATGGGAGCGAGGTGAACCGTGGCCAGCGGGATACCGAGTTTGTCGTGGGCCACACGGGCCGGCAGCGATAACGGCCCGGCGAGGAGCACCGTTTCGCGGGGCACATAACGCTTGCGGATCTGCTCGTAACCAATGGGCAAGTACTTCCGCATCAGGACGTCGTCGAAGATCACGCGGGCGGAACGCTTGGGGTGCCAAAGATCCGGGTTGGCAATCGTCTGTTCGTATTCGGTTCGTGTCACCGTCGAAGCGAATTCGAAGCCATGGCGGACGGCCAGTTCCTCGAAGATTTCCGAGGCGATCAAGGTGACGCGGTGTCCGCGCGCTTGCAGCCCCATTCCCAAACCGATGAACGGATGCACGTCGCCATGACTGCCGACCGGTGCCAACAAGATGTGCATGCCGACGTTCCAGTATTAACCGTGCGGAGTGAGCCGGGCGATCCGTTCGGCGAACGTCGGCCACCCCGCTTGCAAGGTCGTGCGATGCCCGCGGCGGTAATCGGCGTAGTCGAAACCGGGTGCCATGGTCGCCCCGATGAGTGCGAACCCGTGCGGCCCAGTCGCCGGTGTGCTTCCCTGCCAAACTTCGCC
>JAYSYJ010000124.1:0-16959 GCA_043727675.1 Fimbriiglobus sp. | reverse complement strand
ATCCGATCACTTTGATCGAAGCCGATTCCAAACCGGCGAGTGTGAGCCGCTCGACGAGTTCGGCCACCGAGTTGGGCAGGGTCACATATTCGCGGAGCCAAGTGAGCGGAACGAGCATGACAGTCTCGGTGAAACAGCGAGCGGTCGGGCAATCCCGACCGCACGACTACATTACGGACGAAGTGGTTCAAGGCATCGGTTCGCGCTAGCGCTTCTTCTTGGCTCCGCCGAGAATGATATCGAACAGCCCCCGTGAAATGGCATGCCCAACCGTGGTGGCCACCGAGCGTGCGGCCGTCTTGCAAAACGCATAAAAGACGCTGTCCGAGCGACGCGCGGGTAACTTCGATTCTTTGCTGGAACTCGCTTCGTCGTGCTCCGCTTGTTTCTTGGAAAACTCATCGCGTTTGGCTTGCATCGCGGCGTCATCGGTACCGCCGAGTGCCGGTTTGTCATTCGTCGCGCGGCCGCGCAGAATTTCGTAAGCCGATTCCCGGTCGACCATGGTCTCATAAGTACCGTAGACCACCGAACTCTTCATCACGGCCAAGCGTTCGTCATCGGTGATCGGGCCGATCTGCCCACTCGGCGGAACCACCCGCCCCATTTGAACCATGGCCGGTGTTCCCTTCGGATCCAAGAACGAGATCAACGCTTCGCCGACGCCGAGTTGCGTGATAACCGACGCGGTGTTTAAGTTCGGATTGGTGCGGAAGGTCTCCGCAGCCGTCCGTACGGCTTTTTGATCTCGTGGTGTGAATGCTCGCAACGCATGTTGGACACGGTTACCGAGTTGTGCGAGCACGGTATCGGGGATATCAAGTGGATTCTGCGTGACGAAGTAGATACCGATCCCCTTCGAGCGGATGAGCCGGACGACTTGCTCGATTTTTTCGAGCAAGGACTTCGGGGCATCCGAGAACAGCAGATGCGCTTCGTCGAAGAAAAAGACGAGTTTCGGCTTGTCCACATCGCCGACTTCAGGCAATTTCTCGAAGAGTTCCGCGAGCATCCAGAGCAAGAAAGTCGCGTACAGCTGGGGTGATAGCAGCAATTTATCGGCCGCGAGCACGTTGATCACGCCTCGACCTTTGGAATCGTTTTGGATGAAGTCCATGAGGTCGAGGGCCGGTTCCCCGAAGAAGTGTTCGCCGCCCTGTTCGGCGAGAACCAACAAACCGCGTTGAATCGCCCCGATGCTAGCCGGGGACATGTTGCCGTACTCGGTTTTCAACTCCTTGGCGTGATCCCCGACGTATTGCAGCATCGCCTTGAGGTCTTTCAAGTCGAGCAAGAGCAACCCGTTGTCGTCGGCCACTTTGAACGCGATCTGGAGAACCCCCGCTTGGGTGTCGTTCAAGTTCAACAGTCGGCCCAGCAATAACGGCCCCATTTCGGAGATCGTGGCGCGAACCGGGTGGCCGCGTTCGCCGAAGACGTCCCAGAAGGTGACCGGGAATCCGCAAAACTCAAAGTCTTTGAGTTCCAATTCCGTGATGCGATTCGCAATGGGCGTACTGGAAGTACCCGGCTTGCAGATGCCGGACAAATCCCCTTTGACGTCGGCCAAGAACACGGGCACGCCAATGCGGCTGAATCCCTCGGCTAGCCTTTGGAGCGTGACGGTTTTCCCGGTGCCCGTGGCCCCCGCCACAAGCCCGTGCCGGTTGGCCATCCTCGGTAGCAGTTCGAGATCGTTGGGGGATTTCGCAACAAGGATGGGTTCCGCCATAACAGTGCCCTAATAATGATTTCTTGCAATGCTGGGGATTGTAAGCCTCTGGTTGCAGAAGCAACAAGAGGAACTCCGAACCGTTCGACTCACGATCCTTCGATTGCTACTGTATTACCATCATGAACTTACCAACAATTCTCTTCGCCTCGTTCGCGCTGCCGCTCGTGGCTCTGGGCGCATTTGCCGTCGCTGCTAGTGTACCGGTTCTCATTCACCTCTTGTCGCGGCAACGGTATCAAATCGTGCCATGGGCCGCGATCCGCTTCTTAGTCTCAGCACAAAAACGACACCGTCGGCGGATCGACCGCTGGCTGTTGTTGGCTCTGCGCATGTTAGCACTCTTGTTACCATTGGCGGCCATGTGTGCTGCCACCGACTGGGCCGAACGGGGTTGGCAGTGGATCAAACCGGGTCGGCTCGAAGCGGTGTCGAATGCCCCGCGAACACACCATGTCCTCGTACTCGACGCATCGCTGAGCATGACAACGGCCAGTGATGCCGGCACGCGTTTCGAGAAGGCGATCAAACAGATCGAAGGGCACATTCGCGGGGCGAACCCCGGTGATGGTTTTTCGGTGTTGATGTTGGGCAACGGTTCGAAGGCGGTGATTCCAGGGCCGGCCGACGATCTCGATGAGATTCTGACCCGGTTGCAGACATTGAAACCGACACACGGTACCGCCGACTATTCCGCCGGTTTATCGTTGATCGCCGATACCCTGGCGGCCGCCGAGAAAGATTATCCCCGTCGCCAAGTGACGTTCTTCACCGATGCCCAACGATCCGCGTGGTCGGTCGTGCTGCCGAAACCCGGTGCGCCACTGCCGGAAACTTGGCAGAAAGTGCTGGCACTGGCCGATATCGGAATCGTGGATGTGGCGGGGGCGGATGTCGAAAATCTCGCGGTCGTGAATCTATTTTTGGATGATCCGCTGGCACTCGTGGATCGACCCAGCGAAGTGACCGTGACAGTTCAGAATTTCGGCAAAAACGATCGTTCGCAAGTGCGTGTCGAATTGCTCATCGGTCGGCCAACGGCCAACGGAAGTGAGCCGATACCGGTTCTCGCGGAAGTTCTCTCGATCGACACGCTACAGGCCGGTCAGCAAGCGAGTCTGACATTCGTGCTGGATAAAAAGACGACTAAGTTTCTGATGCCAGGGCTGCACCTCATTCAAGCGAAGCTCTCTGATGGCGACGAACTCCCAGCCGACGATCAACGCACGCTGGCACTGCAAGTGCGTGAAAGCATATCGGCAATCTTGGTGAATGGGAAAGCGTCTCCTGATGCGGAGAAGCGGGCCAGCGATTTCCTGCAAACGGCGCTCGAACCGAGCAAGTCGCGGCTCGCGGAAAACCCGGCGCGGCCACGGACGATCAGTCTCGCCGAATTTGCCGATGCGGAACTGTCCGATCTCACAGCCGTCGATTGCGTACTGTTGTGCGACGTGCCGGCGCCGAGTGCCGCGCAAGTGGCCCGGCTCGAAGCCCACTTGAAACGGGGTGGTGGCGTCATTATCGGCCTGGGGCCGAACGTGGCGAACAACCTCGATTGGTACAATCAATTTTTATTCAACGGTGGCAATGGGCTGCTGCCGGGCAAACTGATGGGTGTGATCAAATCGAAATCGGCGGACATTTCTGACTATCGCCTCGCCGCAGACGACGCCTCATTCCGACTAGCTCCGTTGGCCGAGTTTCGCAAAGACAACTCACGCGGTGGATTGTTCGGTGTACCCTTCAAACAGTACGTGAAAATGGACGCACCGGTCGAGGGGCGTGCGCGGCGTATCTTGTCGTTTGTACCCGCCACGGCTGAAGTGTTAAAGCCGGGCGAAGAGCCGGCCAAGGCTGACCCGGCGATTGTGGAATGGGCACGGCACCGCGGCCGCGTGGTCGTGTACTGCTCCAGTTTCAACAAAGACTGGACCGACTGGCCGGTGCTGCCGAGTTACTTGCCGATGGCAAACGAACTATTGCGGTTCGCCGCCACGAGTCCGGATCGGCACACGCTCCGTGTTGGCGACGCCATCGAGGAACTGTTGCCCGTGGCCCGCATCGGCTCGAAGGTACTCATCACCGATCCGGATGGCCAAAGTACCACTGAGATCGTGCAGTCAGGGGATGAAACTGGGCTGCTTCGCTCCACCGAGACGCGTCTGTCTGGGTTGTATCGTCTCACTGGGGCCGGAGTGCCGACGACGGTGTTCGCCGTGAATGGGCCTGAGAGTAACAAGGGCGGTGGGAGTGAATCCGATCTAACCCGCGTCGAGCCGAGCAAGCTCAAATCCATCGGCACTAAGGTGCAGATCGCCGCGTCGCCGGGTGAGTTGGCATTTGACACGGCGGAAGGTGGCCTCGTGGTGATGGCACCCCGGCCACACGGGCCGAGTATTGCCCGTTGGTTTCTGACGCTCGTGTTGATCTTGCTCGTCGCTGAAATCGGCTACGCTTGGTGGACAGGCCCCTCACGGGCGATTGCGGCTGGCATAGCCCAAGCGAGCCAACCGCAGGTGAAGTCCGGGTTGCTGATCCGATTGATCGAGCTGTCTTTCGGCATCTCGGCACTCGGCATTGCCTTGGCTTTGTTGGCAGTGGTCATTCATGCCGAAACAACGGGCCACCCACTCTCATTTTTAGCGGATGAAGCCCGCAAGACCTTCGAAAACGCACTGGGCGTCCCCGCAGCCGGGCCGGGCGAAGGCACCAAGTGGAAAGTCGATACCGCCACGGCTTACTTGAACTCGTTCAAAAATGACCGGCGGTTGATCGGTGGCTTGATTCTGGTTTCAACTATTTTAATCAGCGTCTTTTATTGGTTTGAACGGAAGACCAGTGGCAAGCTCCGGCGTGTGGCACTCCCAGCATTCCTGAGGATTGCAGCGGTGTTGCTCCTCGGTTTCATTCTGTTGCCACAATTGAAGCTGGCGTTCCAGCGTGATCGCTGGCCCGATGTCGTGATCTTGATCGATACCTCCGCGAGCATGAGCCGGATCGACCCGTACGCAGAAGCGGCGGTTCGGGCCAAAGCAGCGGAACTCACTCTCGCGGCAAACGTCCCAGAAGCGCACCGATTGCAGCTCGCGCAACTGTTGCTCACAGGCAAAAAGACAGATTGGTTGAATAAGCTCGTCACGGACAAACAAGTCAAAGTGCATCTCTACTCCATCGACGAGCAAATTCGTTTGCTCGCAACGGTCGACGAATCGGGAGATCTTGAAGCAGGTCGCCGAGCCATTGCGGAGTTGAAGCCGATCGGTGCATCGAGTCAATTGGGCGATGGTTTGAGAGCGGTCTTCGGGGCCTTCGAGGGTCGCCCTCCATTCGCGGTGATCGTGCTGACGGACGGTGTGACGACCGAAGGTGAGACACTCTCCCGGGCGGCCGAGAGAGTCGGTGTCTCGTCCACACGCAAGCGGGTGCCCATCTATACCGTCGGCCTTGGAGATCGTTACGATCCGCCCGATTTGATCCTCTCCGATGTGCGGTCGGACGACGCGGTGCGCAAAGGAGATGAATTGATCCTCGAAGCCCGACTTGCCGTACGCGGGCCGAATCCTCCGAAGAGCGTGCCGGTGATTCTCTACGAACGGCAAGGTGACAAACTCGTCGAGCGCAGCCGGCAGACGGTGACACTCGATCCGGCGGGGAAACCGGTGCCGGTGCGGATCGCACACACGCCGAACGATATTGGCGAAAAGACGTTCGTACTCGATACGCCACCACTGCCGAATGAAGCCGAGACGGGCGACAATCGCCTCGAACGTGTCGTGCTCGTCACCGATACGAAGAAACTCAAAGTATTGCTGGTCGACGGATATCCGCGATATGAATTTCGGTTCCTCAAGACGCTGTTCGAGCGCGAGATGGAGGCGGAGAAAGGGGGTCGTTCGACCGACCTCGACGTGTTGTTCCTCGACGCCTCGGTCGGGCACTGGCAGTTGGATAAAAGCACGGAACGATTGCGGGGAGTGGTGCCGACGAAGTCGCAATTGTTCGAGTACGACGTGGTGATTTTCGGCGATGTGAACCCGACGGTGTTGCCGAAAGCGAATCAGTTCCTGACCGATCTCGCCGAGTTCGTCAAAGTCAAAGGGGGTGGGTTGATCTTCATCGCTGGGGAACAGGCGACGCCTCACAAATTGTTCCAGACGCCACTGGGGGAACTGCTCCCCGTCGCTCCGACCGAAACCGCGAGCAAGTCGGATGGCCCCAGTCCCACGTTGGAAACGGCCCCGATCAAAGACGATTACAAGCCGAGGTTGACGGCATTGGGCCGATCGCATCCGCTCTTCCGATTTACCTCCGACGAAGCGGAGAACGACCGGATCTGGGAA
This sequence comes from Fimbriiglobus sp., assembly GCA_043727675.1. Taxonomy (GTDB): domain Bacteria; phylum Planctomycetota; class Planctomycetia; order Gemmatales; family Gemmataceae; genus JALHQU01. Next base: position 10,887 of record JAYSYJ010000124.1, on the reverse strand, counting down.
CAATTGCGTGGCTTCTATTGGAACAGTGGCGGATACCGTAAGAAACCCGCGGCGGAAGTCTTGGCGACGCACCCGACGAAGTCGGCAGAGGGTGAACCGAATGCACTGCACCCGATTGCACTCCAACAGTTTGTCGGTGCCGGACGCGTGATGTTCCTCGGGTTCGACGAAACGTGGCGCTGGCGTTTCCGGCTGACCGAAGAACGTTTCGATCAATTCTGGTCGCAGGCCATCCGCACGGTCGCCAAAAGTAAAGTGTCACGCATCGAATTGAAGACCGACAAACCGACGACGTACCGCCGCGGTGAGCCAATCGGATTGACCGTTCGATTCCCGGACGATGCACCGGCTCCTGCCGCCGATGCCTCGGTGAAAGTGCAGGTGACGCGCAAGCCGATCCGCTTACCTGGCCAATCGGGTCTTGTGGGGGAGGCCGAAGTACTGACAGTTCGGTTGACAAAACTGCCAGGAACGCGGGCCACTTACACGACCGTCCTGACGCGAACTCCGGAAGGGGAGTACGCCTTTCAGCTCACGGATGGCTTACCGACGAAACAGGCGAACAACCCCAGGGCCGAGGCGAAGGTGCTGCCACCGCAAGGGGAACTAGACCGGTTGAGTATGGATCGTGCCGATCTCGAAGAGACGGCCAAAAAGAGTGGCGGTGAATTTTTCACGCTGGCAAACGCCGACGATTTGATGGCGAAACTGGTGGTGAATGACCGCGATCGTGTGCAACTGAATCAACCTTGTCCACCGTTGAGCGTCTGGAATCACGCGGCGATGTTCGGGCTTTGGGTGATCCTTCTGGCGAGTGAATGGTGGCTGCGACGCCGGGAACGATTGGTGTGAGCGCGAAAAAGCGGCCGGGATCAGTCCCGGCCGCTTTGACAATTACCAGAATAATCCGAATCACTCTTTGTGAGCGTCGTGGCATTCTTTGCACGACTTACCGAGAAGTCCGAGAGCCGTGTCGACGGCTTTGGCGTCCTTCTTGTCGGCACCCTCTGAAACTTCGGCTGTGATCTTCATGTACTTTTCGCTGAGTTTCTTCCAAGATGCGGCATCGCCCATGGGAACTTTGTTTTTGCCCAATGCTTCGCCGAATGCTTTCATTTCACCGGCCGACTTCTGAGAGTCTTCCCACTTTTCCGCTTTTGTCGAAGCCTTGATTTTGTTGATGAGAGAATTCTTGCCGGCATGACCCTTCTTCATGATCTCTTCGACCGATGGAATCTTGTCGTCTTTCTTGTCTTCTGCACTCAAGCCACCCACGCAGAGGCTGATGGCCAAGAGGCCAGCTGAGAAGCAAAGCGCAAACCGTGTGATCTTCCGAACCATCTGTGCCGTCTCCGGTAAAAGTAGGACGCTCACTGTTGACGCCACGACTATCGCAGCGACTCGTGCTATCAAACTATATCGGTAGGACGCTCGGGCAGGAACTAGAATTCATCGTCCGGAGTCGATTTTTGCAGTATCATCACTTTCTTGGCACGAACAGTGCGAATCCGTCTTCCCCCGCCATCTCCGGCCCGTATCGTTTCAACATTCCAGACTCGGAATGATTCCCACCCCGCCGGAGACCACCGGCCATGACCGCCGTAGTCCGCGAATACGTTTTAAAGGGCCTATTCTTAGGCCTCTGGACATACCTTGCCCTTGTCCATCCGGCTTGGAGCTCTGTCTGGCAGGTCGTCTTGTATCTGCTCGGCGGATTCGTCGTCGGATTTCTGCTCGGTATCGGCCAGCAACTGCTGCGTGGCTACCGCCCCTTTCGCAATCCCCCCGGATTCTTGCTGCTCGTACTGCTCGACAGTCCGTTTTGCATCTATTTTGGAGTCATCGGAGGCCTCACGGCGGGGTTGCTTCTCGAACGGCCACCGGACATCGAAGCCGAGACGTTCCAGGCACTTCTCGGCACGATGGTGACGACGCCGATCCAGTCCGAAATTTATGATTGGCTCGGATACTTTGCCCTCGGCGGAGCCTTGCTCGGCTTCGGCTTTTACCGCCTAGCCGGCATCCAAGACAAACTTTACCGGATGGTGATAGGCGGGATCGTCGGGGCCTTGGGTGTCTACCTCGCCATTCATTACATCGATGCATTTCCGAGCTTGGCAAGTAAAACCGAACAGCAACGCTTTGCGACGATTCTGCTCCTCGGCCTACCGTTCTTTTATTTGTTGGCCTTCTGCGGCGAGACCGAAGAATCCGAAGTCGAAATCGCAGCGCTCTGTGCCGGGCTCGCCGTCGGATTGTACATGCTGCGGTTGTCGTCCGAACTCCCCGAGTCGGGCGACAAACTGATTTTGCTGGTGCCCTTGATCCTCTACTACATCCACGTCGTGCGTGTGCAGCCCGGTTTGCGAGTTTTCAAGCACATCCTGCGTGGATACGGATATCTCTCGCTCCGGCGCATCCAAGAATCGATCGACTCATTCGGCCGGGCGTTGCAGCTCGACAAGAAGAACGATTTGGCGATGAAAGGCTTGTACGAGTTGCACCGTAAAGTCGACGTCTCCAAACTCGATGGCAATACCCAGCAGCTTCTCAACTTCGATTTTTGTTTGAAGCTCGCACGCGGGCACTTGATCCAAGATCGTGCTCCGACGGTGAGTGAACGCGAAGAAGCCGTGCGGCTACTCGATACCGTGGAGAAGTACAAACCGACACTAATGCCGCAAACGGATTATCTGAAGGCCGTGGCCCAAACGCACGCCAAAGATTACGACCTCGCCGCAGGCTATTTGAACCGGTTGCTGGACCCCGAACAACCGTATGCACAATCTGTCCGCCGCGAGGTGCTTTACCCAGCTTTTGAATTGGCACTCCGGCAGCACCCGGAACTCGTCCGGCGACTTGGCGACGAACTGTTGGCGAAACCAGGCCGGCGAATGGAAGCCATTTCCGCAGTCGAACGGCAACTTGCGAATCAGCCCGATGACAGCGCCGCAATGGAACTGCGCCAGAGCTTGTACGCCAGCCTCACAGAGTCGGAGTTCGTCTCGGCCTGCTCCAACGGGGCACCCGAATTTTTTAACTACGAATACTCGGAGCAATTGGGGTTAGCGCTGTTGGAAGCGAATCAAAATGATCGTGGGGCGGCCTACTTGCGCATGGCCGGGCGCGGACTGCCAAGTCGCGGGCCGAGCATCTTCACCAAGCTCGCTGAAGTGGCCACGGCACAAGGTCAAACCGAAGAGGCACACGGTTACTGGGATCAAGTGAAGCGCAGCGGCTTGACCGCAGGGGTGACTCGTTTGGCGGCGGATCAGCAATTGCTCTACTTCGCCGGCCTCCGGCAGTTGATCGATGCCGCGACCAAACGAGGTGATCTGGATGCCGCCATCGACAATCAGCGATTGTACATCGAAGGTGGCAAAGAGGACGTCAACACGCTGCGACAGCTGGCCGACCTCCATGCCAAGAGCGGGGATGTGCTGAACGCATTGTTGATTGTCGAACGCGGCTTGATTTACTCCAAAACTGATGCGGACTTGCTGGCGAAGAAAGAGTCGTACTATTTCTCGGTCGATCCGGAACGAGTCCGGGCCGCGAAGGACAAAATCGCGTCGTGGTTCGACATCGGTTACTGTTCTCGGAAAGTACAAGCGGTGGCCAATCTCGCCGAGCCGGACTTGGATACCCTCGATTGGGGCCTTCACTTGGCGACAATCGCCCGCATCGTGCAGCCGAATTTGCACTCGGTGATGGTGGCCGAGGCGCGGATTCGGATGCGGAAGGGTGAGCGAGATGCGGCCATCCAGATTCTCGAAGATGTCCGCGAGCAACCCAAAGGGAGCGGCGACGAAGAAGATGCTTGGTACTTGGCGACCCGATTGCTCGCCGATCTGTACCTCAATGAACTTGAACGACCCGACTTAGCGATCCTGGCGTACACAGCTTACCGCGAGTATCAGAAGAGCGGGGCCGAGACGTTGTTCCAACTGGCTCGTGCTTATGAGGCGACCAACAACATCCCCGCGGCCATCCAGATTTACGAAGCGGTGACGGCGTATGAAAAGCACCCGCGTTTCTGGGACGCCACCGAAGCGGTGCGGAAGTTGAAAGGGACTTGACCCAACTTCAAAGTTTTCGCGGAGCTAGGAACCGTTGGACTTTCCAAACTCCTACCGATTGTTCGACGAGGCAGATTGTGAAGGAGTAAGACTTCTTCTCAAGTGCTGTTGTAACCGCCGGCTCCGACTCGGGATCCGCAACCTGAACTGCTTGGTACGGCACAAAAACTTGATACGTCACAACGAACGTCCGATGCGGGGCTTCTCCTTCTACTGAATTGTGCGAAGTGCATGTAAATTGACGGAATGAGGGCATTTGAGCTAACAACTTTGTCCAATCCTCACGGCTGATCTGAGACCGAAATTCGGCCGTGGCCGAATCGTACGCTTTGTCTGATTCATCTTTTGCGAGCAGTTGCATGAATTCAGACGCAGATTTCTGAGCTTCTGATTTTTGACTGTAGTTGTCGATTCCAGTTGACACCGCAGAAAACACGGCCCAGCCGATGCCGGCACAGGCAGTAACCGACACGACTAAAATCACAGAAGTGATGACCAAAGTGATCACCGCGATCTGGTTGCCAAGACTGGGAGTCGGCGCTCGATGGGCAGTCGGAAATCGTGGCATCGCTTAACTCCAGTTATTGAATTCTCTTGCTCACCCCTTACTCCGGGTGATGTGAGTTGTGACAACTCCAATTTGAAAACTTTGAGGAACTGAGTCGTCTCCCGCTTTCGCCCGGCGCCATGAAGATCGGCCCCGGCCCGAATCGCGTGCTATGGTGCCTTTGTCACCTGACCGAATTGCACCGGCGTTGCCAAGGGATTCCGACCATGAAGCAAGTTTATTCGATGGGCACTATCGCCTCCGCCGGTTCGACGGCAGTCCATGACACTCCACTGCCGGGCCTAACACTTCGTTTGCCGGCCGTCCGAGCCAGCACAACGGGCATTTTGCCGGATCATCTTCAAGCGTCCTTGCCAGCTGGCCTGTACGCCGCGCCGCCGGGGCGTTCGCAAGACAACATCCAACCGTTGCCGGTGCGGTTAGCACTCTTGTCGACACCGAATGGCCGAGTTCTCACGCATGTGACGCCGTTGGGTGGCTCGTACTTCGCTCACACGCTTTTGAATGTACCCGAAACGGCCGATGCCCAATTGGCGATCCAAACTTGGGGCAGCCCACTCTGGCAGCGGCACGAACCGGACTCCGCCGCCGAACTCCCCGAGTTGCCCTACCTCCCGGTTGCCGATTTTCTCGACGACGTTTCGTTAAAGCACTGGCTCGAAGTGCCATACAAACGTGAATTGCTTGAATTCGCCCTGAGTGCGTTTCTGAGCACACCGACAACAACGCGGATCTTTCTCACTGCCTCGGCCGACGATGTCGCGAAGGTCGTTTACGCTCTCACCCGGGCACTGCCACAAGGATTGCTGGATCATTTCACGTTTAGCACATATGAATCCGATCCACTGTCGTGCTCGGCGAGATTGGTCGGCCACGAATCCGGCTCAGCTGAACAAGATTTGCCGAATGCTTGCTATCTGGGTGGGAATGTCGCGTTGAACGCAACATCGGGCAAACGTTCCGATTTGAAAGCTACAGTGCCGATGGCGATCTTCGCCACCGACGCACTCGCTCAAGGGGAATTCGGTGCTCTCGATGAAATCAAAGCGAGTTGGCAGCGGCTCGGGTTGAAGGACGCCAAGCACCTCGACCTCGTCTACCGCATGACCCGAGAAACGGGCGAATTGACGAAAATTGAGGCCACCGAAGCGCTTCAGCATCCGCCCCTGGCCGCATGGTTGGCCGGTCGCGCGGGTGCCTTGCAGCAATTCCTCGATTGGGCGTTAGAAGACCGGGCCTTCGCCCACAGTGGCCTGAGCCGGGCCGTGCAAACGCTTCGGCAGAAGTCGGATGTACTCGCCAAGCTGACTGTGAAAGTTCGCGATCACGGCTTGGCGGCATTGAAAGCGGGCGATAAAGATCGGGCTTCGAACGCGTTCGAAGTGATTCTCCCGATGGTAGCCCCGGCCAAAGCCAACGTGCTCTGGGGTGAACTCCCCGCGGGTTTGAAACCGGATCAACTTTCGTGGGAGATGCGTGGCTATTTGCTGCCCCGCTTCGTCCGCTTCAAGCAACAACAGAATGCCAATGCCGGGCCGGATGCCAGCCTGGCACCTTGGCTCGCAGTGCCCGCTGAGAAACTCGCCGACTTGCTCGCGCTGGAATTACCGAAGTCCTACCAACTGGCGGCAGCGCAAGCCGTACTCGGTCAACCGGGTGAACCGTCCACGACGTTTACGCAAACGCTGGCTCAGCATCCGGCCTTGGCGCTCGTGCTCTTGCAACCGGGTGTGGAAGATCGCTCGGTCGCACTCTTCGAGTCGCTTCAAGAGGAATCGCCGAATCGCCCCTGGTTCGAAGATGTCGTGGCCCACTCTGCCGACTATCCGCCGAGCCTGCTGAACCGATTTTTCGAGGCGACGTTGAAGGCCGGTAAGATCGACGCCGACCGACTGGTGAGGACACAAGGTACACGGTTGCTTGAACTTTTTGCGGGCCAGTCGGGGCTGGATCGCCTGGGAACCCAGTTCTTGGCCGTGCCCCCGATCGACGTGGTTCAGAATCAAACGGTGTTGGCGTTCCTGAAGAATCTCCGTGATCAGAGCCAAATCAGCGACGAGTTGAAATCCCGCATTGATGCGGTTCAGGTGGTGCGTGGCTATCTCGATGCACCCGAGTTCACCTCTGAGGCGATGGCACCGTTATCTTCAGCATTCGTGGTGACACCTGCGGCTTTGCCGAGTGCAACCAAGGGACAAGTGTTCGATGCCGTCGTTCAAGAGTTGTCCAAGCGATCTTCGAAGGCGATGCTCCAAACCGACCTCGAAGCGGTGCTACTCCACTTGGGGCCGACACTGGCCACCGACTCAACCGATCTGTTTGAAAATAGCCTGCGGGCCTGGCGGAGTACCGAACACGACTTCGCCAAACACCCGAATCGCGTTCATGCGTTCTTGGCTTTGGCACTCGGGGCGAGTGAATCGGCCGAACTGCGTGCCAAATTGGACGGTTTGGAAGCTCATGCGTTTGGTCTGGCTTCCGAAGCAGCGAAAGTCGGCGGCCATCCGATGTTGGACGAGATCGACCGGCGGGCGAAAAGCTGGCCCAAAGAAGCCCAGACGAAGTGGGGCTTCTTACTCGCGGCGGTTCGTCCGCAAAGTCGTTGGAGGCGAGACGTACTTTGCGGCTTGATCGGCGTAGGAATCGCGTCCGCCGCATGGATCGCACTGAAATTTGTCGGATGATGCTCAACCGGCCATTCGGGCCATGCGGACTTTGCGAAGCGTTTCTAAGTGGGGACGTGGCTTCTGGCGGGCCGGGGCGGAAGATGGTTCCGGGCTACTGAGTGTGTATGAATGGCATTTCGGGCACGGGCGGGATTCCAAAGATTCCCGTTCGTACACCGACCAGTTTCCCATCAGCACCCACGAGTGGTGGCATTTGCCACAGCAGACTTTCCAAGCATTCACAGCCGCACCTTCACGTCGATTGTAATTAGTACCGTAACGGATGGCCGCGTTCCATCAGCGGGCCAAATCCACGGAAACCCTGACAGATCCAAATCTTCCAGCTCGCAACTGGTACACCGTCCGCCGTCGGCGTGATCACTTGCACCAGTTCCACGCTATCGAAAGCACCCATCGGCAACTCCTCGCCGACGTACACGAACGTCCGTCCTTGGAAATCTTGCGCGTCCAGTACCGGATTGGGCCGCCAGAGGTCGTACTGGCTGAAGCGATCCGCAAGGGCCAACCCGAAGGAATAGACGTTTGGATTTCCCCGGCAGTAGAATCCGAGTTCCCCCGGTACTGTCCAAGTCATACCCGCGATCAACGGCTCCTCACCGGTGAGGGTGTGGATTCGTTCTCGCACGGAATCGACTGCCGACGCAAGATCGTTCCAGCCGAGCAATCGGGCGGTCGGGTCGAGTTGTCGAACGGGGGCCGGGCGATCGAGCGTCGGTGCTCCCGTCAATCGTGCGAGAGTCGGTCGGAGAATTTCGGGCCAGCGCAAGAACAGGCTGCACCCGATTCCGAGAACGACGACCGCCAATATCGCCCGTCGCACCGGGGCACTTTGCCAGCGTTCTCGAACCCAAAACATCGCCAACACAAATCCGCTGACGTAGGCCGCCGCCGGCCAATTCGGCTGTCCACTCGTACGCAGAGACGCCACGGTGCAAACCACGAATAGCGGCACGCTGAGCCACCAGAGCAGGGCGGTGTGCGGATGGGAAATTGGTCGAAATGTCCAGATCGCCCGCAGCCAAGCGACAAACCAGACGCCCAGCAGAATTCCGAACTGTCCACCAAGGTAGCCGAGCGGGCCGAGGAGACCGGGCCAAGGTTCCTGAATGCCGGTATGACCCAGCGTGTGGAGTAGGCCCACCCCGTCTTGCCGGAGGTTCCAAACGATCATCGGTATGAACCCAAGTGCCGCGATCAACACGAAAGGGAGCGTTTTCCTTGTGCGGTGCTGTTTCTGTTGGATCATCAACAAAGCCACGCCGACGGGGAATGCGAGCATGGTCAGTTTCGCCAATAATCCGATGGCGACGAATAACCCGGCGAGGCACCAACACCAAGATGCCGGGCATCTCTTCGAAGCCGATATCGAAGGAAACAATGCAGATTGGATGCAGACGGCGGCCCAGGCCCAACAAGCGAGGAACGGTGCGTCGATGGTCATCAATACGCTCGTCGCCGAAATTCCCGGCAACGTCAACGCCGCGCAAATCACAAAGAATGCGAAGCGACGGTCCCCGGAAATTTGGTGGGCCAGTTTTGCCATCCCGGCCAGCAAAACCGTGCCGCAGAGTACGGCGGGCAGTCGAACGGCAAATGGAGTGTTCCCGAAGAGTTCGCAACTCGCGCGAATGACCAACGCGACCAACGGCCCTTTGCTGTAGTAACACCAGTCCAAATGGCGCGACCAATCCCAATAGTGGGCTTCGTCCGGGGCCAAGTCGTAGGGGCAGGCCCACCGGATGTACGCCAGGTTGCCGAGCAAGAGCGCAAACAACATTGCGGGGATCGGCCAACAAGGAAATTCACGCATGCCACGTGATAAGCCACAGGGGTTGGGCGGTCAAGGCGAACGCGTTTGAGGAATTACCGACGCGCCTTGTGACTTCACCCCAACAAAATAGTTAAACTGCGGAGGAGTCTTTCCTGGGAAATGCGTTTGACACCGCATCCTGGCTGCACCATACTAAATAAAACAACCCGCCCGCACTCACACTTTTAGTCCGAGGTTTATCGCATGTTCCAATTCCTCGGATCGTCGCAACGGTTCTGCGATGGTCTCTCGCGTCGTAATTTTCTGCAAGTCGGTGCATTTGGCGCCGGGCTGACCTTGGCCGATTCACTCCGAATCCAAGCGGCCGGTAAACTGAAGGCCAAAGCGGACGGCCGAACCAGCCAAACGCCGAAGTCGGCGATATTTATCTACTTGCCCGGTGGCCCCAGCCACATGGACATGTACGACCTCAAGCCCGAAGCCCCGGCGGAGTTCCGGGGTGAGTTCAAAGCCATCGACACGAACGTGGCCGGAATTCAGATCTCCGAACATTTCCCGATGCAAGCGAAAATGTTCGACAAGTTTTCGGTGATCCGCTCTGTGGTCTCTTCTGACGAACACAGCGATAGCTTGGTAATGACTGGCTACACCGAACAAGCGAACAAAACCGCCGATCACCCTTCATTCGGTTCAGTGGTCTCGAAACTCCGAGGTGCTGGGGCGGTTCCCCCGTTCGTTTCCCTCCGGGGCATGAGCCGGGGTACCGAACCGGGCTTCCTCGGCGTTTCGCACCGACCGTTCACACCGGGCGGACAAGGCGACACCAATCTTCGACTCGCACAAGGGGTGTCGTCCCAACGCCTCGACGACCGCAAGCAATTGCTCGGCTCGTTCGATGATATTCGCCGGGATATCGACACCACCGGTTCGATGATCGGCATGGACAGCTACACCGAACGGGCCATCGAAATGGTGACGGCCGGCGTCGTGCGAAATGCCCTCGATCTGAAGAAAGAAGATCCGAAAACCCTGGAGCGTTACAAGGGTGTGGAACAATTTCTGACCGCCCGTCGGCTGATCGAAGCGGGGGTCGGTTTCGTGACGCTGAGCTTCGGCGGTTGGGATACGCACAGTGCCAACTTCACCACGCTGAAGAAGCAATTGCCGAAGCTCGACATCGCCATTGCGAACCTGATTCAAGACTTGCACGACCGCGGTTTGCAAGACGACGTGGTCACCGTGATGTGGGGCGAATTCGGTCGCACGCCGAAGATCAACGCCACCGCGGGCCGCGATCACTGGTCGCCGGTCATGAGCGCCATGGTGGCCGGTGGTGGACTGAAAATGGGCCAAGCTATTGGGGCCAGCACCGCCAAAGGCGAGCGCCCGAAGGATCGTGCGTACAGTGTGCCTCAAGTGTTGAGTACCCTATACCAAGCCATCGGCGTCGATCCCGCTCAGACATTCCCAAGTGGCAGCGGCCGGCCAATGTACGTGCTCGATGACCGCGAAGTGGTGAAGGAATTGCTATGAAAAACAGCCTCAACTACTTTTGGTAAACCATGAATCCCCTCGGAATTGCCTTGCTTTTGATCGCGTTTGTCCTCGGCGGTGTTACGTTCCGCCTATCCATAAGTGTAAATTGGCACTGGGGTCTCGCGATATTTCTAGCCCTGATCCCTGTTGTGGCGACATTCTTCTTGGGCATGATGGGTTTGCTCGGCTCGGCTCTGTTTGTCGGGGGTCTCTACAAGGCAACTGCAAACTGACGGTGGATCACCC
>JAYSYJ010000123.1:0-17115 GCA_043727675.1 Fimbriiglobus sp. | reverse complement strand
CCTTGTTGCATTCTTTGAAAGCGACCACCGCGAGTGCCGTAGTGTAGTTTTCCAGCCCTTTGGAATACACACCACCGTCTTTCTGGACGAATCCCTCGACGTATTTAATGGCCTTGGCGACGACCGCATCATCGGCCGGGTAGCCCGCTTTGACCAACGATGCGGCGACGAGTGCGGTGACGCCGGGGCCGAACTTCGGTAGGAAACTGCCGTCCTCGGCTTGTTTGGACTTCAAGAACGCGTGGGCCTTCCCAATGCTGGCTTTCAACTCTTCGGCACTCGGGGCCACTTCGGCTGCTCGCACAGGAGTGCTTGTGAAGAACAGTATTGTCAGAATGAGCAGTGGAAACACGATTCGGAACATATACGGGAACCTCCAAACTTCGGGGCAACGGGAATCCGCTATTTCCCATGTTACCAAATTTAGATTCCCCTCGAATTCTACTTTCCGACACGACCCCCCACCCATCATTGGAAAGTAACTTCCTGCCCAGAAAGGATCCAACTTTCTGGAAAGACCATGTCCTGAATAGGTTTACGATGAGGGTGCAAAAGGCCTCCCACGAAGAAAGCACACGGTCACGCAAATTGATCAGGATGGCGATCCGACTGCGTGAGTGGTCGGTGCTGCACTTCCATTACACCAACACGCACGTAAAACGCTAACGGCTCACGGGAGTGGGTGCACAACACCGATGGGCGTCGGTGCTATCTTCACGATATCGTAGGTGTAAGAAAACGCTCCGAGTAGTTCACCAGTCTTCGCATGGCAACTCACACAACTGGTACCCGCGTAAATCGGCCCCATGACACGAGCGACTTTGCCGGGGATCGTTTCGGCGTAGACATCGTCGCCATCCCGAAGCTTTTGCAGTCCGCGCATTTCAAATGCATCGAGTGGTCGCATCGGGATTTCACCGACGCCCTTGGCCATCGGCACGCGATCCGATTCGTAGACCACCGGTTCCAGGTGTACCACTAAGCCGACGAGCTGAACCGTGCGGAACTGCCACGGTTCAGAAGTATTTGTTTGGAACCAACTCCAGTGAACCACACTGGCCGCACGCTCTTGAAATGATGCGTGAGAACGGTCCGGTAGGCGACCACCGAGAGTATTTGGATGATTTAATGGGAAGTTGTCTGCCCGTTTGGTGATGGATAACGGTGATCGCATCACGTCGACATCAGGATAACTTTCAGGTGTGACCGTTCGTCCGCGTCCGAACAACGGTTGATTGAGGAACAGTTGTGTGACACGGTTATGTGCCCTTTCGAGAGCCAGCTTCCGCTCGGGATCCAAAGGGATTGGAGTGCCGTTGGCGTCGCATATCTCGGCTGTTTGTTCAGACGCGGGAGGTACTCCATCCACCCCGCAACCGAAAACGCCAGCGAGAACGATGATCCCGAGCCGAATCCGTTTTCTATTGACCATGTTCATTCCTCGATTGAGCCGTGAGCGATACACATGGTAACACCGATGGAACAGGACCGTGAGTGGCGGCGATCCGGTCGTGACAGGTTTGTGACAATTCAACACCGCTTCACAAGAATCGACATGACGTCCAGCTTGAACGCACACTCATTAATGGGTTCTTAGCAATTTTTCCGAAATTCTTTGGTGCTTGTCCCCGGCCGATTCCGCATGGAAGATAACGACCATCCAATCGACCCGAGGCCAAGCCATGTCTGAAGAATCTCTATTCACCGACGCGCTGGCCATTTCCGACCCGGTCGCACGGGCGGCGCTCCTTGATCGCGAATGCCCAGACCCCGCGCAACGGGAGCGGGTAGCGAACCTGCTTGCTGCCGTCGCCCGATCTAACTTGCTCGACCGGCCCTCTCCCGACTTTGGGCGCACGGCCGCGTACGAACCGGTCGCCGGTAAAGATTCTGGGTTCGTCGGGGCTCGCATCGGGCCGTACAAGTTGCTCGAAAAGATTGGCGAAGGCGGCATGGGTGAAGTTTGGGTTGCCGATCAACTCGAACCGATCAAAAGGCGAGTCGCCATCAAGCTCATCAAGTCCGGCATGGATTCGCGTAGCGTCCTCGGACGATTTGAAGCCGAACGGCAAGCCCTCGCCGTGATGGATCACCCGAACATCGCCAAGGTTCTGGATGCGGGCACCACGACCGACGGCCGGCCATACTTCGTCATGGAGCTAGTGAAAGGGACGCAGATTACGGAGTTCTGCGATGCTCGCAAATTGACCACCGAGCAACGGCTCGAACTGTTCATCCCCATTTGCAACGCGATTCAGCATGCCCACATGAAAGGGATCATTCACCGCGACATCAAGCCGGGTAACGTGCTGGTGGCCTTGCACGACGAAACCCCAGTGCCGAAGGTCATTGACTTCGGTGTGGCGAAGGCGGTCGGCCAACAGCTCAGTGAAAATACGATCTACACCGGATTCGGCACGCTCGTCGGTACCCCGGCGTACATGGCTCCGGAGCAGGCCAGTTTCAACCAGCTCGACGTTGATACGCGTGCCGATGTGTATGCCCTCGGTGTGCTGCTGTACGAACTTCTGGCGGGCAGCCCGCCGATCGAAGCGGAACGGATGAAGAAGGCCGCGCTCGACGAAGTACTCCGCATCGTCCGCGACGAGGAGCCGCCCCGCCCGAGCCAACGGCTGAGCACGTCGCAGGCGAAAGCGACCATCGCCGCAACGCGCGGCACCGAGCCGGCGAAGCTCTCCGCACTCATGAAAGGTGAGATCGACTGGATCGTGATGAAAGCCTTGGAGAAGGATCGGACGCGGCGCTACGAAAGTGCCAACGGCATGGCAAAGGACATCCAGCGTTATCTGGCCGGCGATTCCGTGGAAGCCTGCCCGCCGACAATGCGATACCGGTTGCGGAAGGCGTACCGAAAGTACTGGGTGTCGATTGTCACTTCCGGTGCGTTTGTATTCGTGCTTGTCGCCGCCACGATCGTGAGTCTGACCCACGCGGCCAGGATGACGCTCGCTGAGAGAGACGCGATACGTCATGGTTTGCGAGTGGAAGAGGAGCGGCGGAAGGCCGAGGGGGAGTCGCGGAAGGCACGCAAGCAGGCCGAGATCGCCGAGGCCGTGAAAGAATTTCTGGAACGCGACCTGATCGCTCAAGCCAATCCGTTGGCCGCCGGTCGCGATGACAGCAGGCCCGACCCCGATTTGAAATTGAAAACGGCCCTCGATCGTGCAGTCCCTCACATCGCGAAGCGATTTGGAGGGAAACCTCTCATCGAAGCCTCGATCCGCCGCGCCATCGGCAATGCCTATGTTGGTCGTGGTCTCATTCCGGAAGCGCAAATTCAACTGGAAAAAGCGTGCGATTTGTACCGGACGGAACTGACGCGTCCGGAACAAGATGTCGAGACGATCGTTCGTAAGCCATATATCGAGGCGATGATAGAATTGATCAATCTTTACTCCGGTCAAGGACAAGTGCAGAAAGCCCTGGCCACGATTCCAATGTTGGAAGAGCAAATCCGTCGGGCGTTCGGAGATGGCCCCGAAGGAAAAACGGTTTTGGAAATGATGGCCGGACTCCGCGAAGTTTTAGAGGGGAAAGACCCGATTAAAGCACTTCAAAAGAATCGGGAGCTGCTTCAAAAACTATTCGCCGAAAAACCGTCGGAGCAACCAGCCGGTAGCCAGACACCGGAGAGTAAGACCCAAGCCGAGCAGGTCCGTGCCGCGGAGGAAGGCGTCTTGAGCATGCTCCAGCGAATGGAGAACTTCACCGCGGCCATAAAACTGATGAACCAAGGCAAATACGCGGATGCCGAGCAGACTCTGAAGCAATTGATCGAGCCGCGACGTGCGAAAGGCGAAGTTGATGTGCTGATCATGATCCCCATGTTGGCCGAAGTCCAACGACTTCAAGGCAAGTTCGCGGAGGCCAGGGCGAACTACGAATCGGCTCGTGACGATATCCGAAAGGTTCTCGGCGAAGATCACCCGAGCGTGGGTGCCTGCCAGTACGGACTGGCCCAGAGCCTGTTGTCGGAAAAGAAGTATGCCCAGGCTGAAACCGAAGCTCGTGCCGCGCTCGCCTTCTACGAAAAGCGAATGCCCGACGACCTGATCCGTTTTGAATTGACAGGCGTGTTGGGGAGCGCATTACTCGGGCAAAAGAAGTATGCCGATGCGGAACCTCTTTTACTTAAGGCTTACGAGGGAATCAAGGCGTGGTTCGACAAGAATCCGGGGGCTGACGCCGCCCGGCTCGCCATGACGAATCGCATCTGCGAAGCTATCGACCGACTAATCCAGCTTAACACTGCGAAGAATAAAACGGACGACGTGAAGAAGTGGCAAACGGAGCGAGCGAAGTACCCGGATGTGGCCCCGCTGCCACTGGAGAAGAAGTGACCAGCGGTTGGTACAATTGATCGAGGAGGCCTGAGTATGCCGTTACGCGATCATTTTCGACCACCCGCCAGCCGCCAGGTTTCGTGTGAGGAAATCTACGGCATGTGGCCGACCGTCGTCGTACAGCAACTGAAGAAGCAACTCCCGCCCGGCTACGTCTCGGGGCCGAAGGTGTATTCCGGTTCGCAGATTGAAGTTGATATTCTTTTGGAAGCGGCACAGGGTGGCGACGGACTAACGACGGTGTAAGGTATTCTTTAAGGAGAATCGTATGTCGCACACAATACCACTGATTGCGGCTCAACCGAATTTGGTTGGTCTGGTCGCGGGTCTATCACCGGGTGAGCAATTGATTCTGACGACTGCCGGGGAACCCGTTGCCATCGTAACCCGGCCCAGCCGAACCTCATGGCCGTGTCAGCCTGGCTCGGCAAGGAATCGATCCTTCTGGATGTCGCCGGATTTCGATGCCCCGTTGTCGGACTTTGCGGAGTACATGGCGTGACTCAGCTCGATATCCGCCGATGTTGCACTCGACCAGTACGGCATTCAACGAGTGTGGTAAGTCGCTATCTCCAACTCGAGACTTGGCATGACCCCCGTCACCCAACTTTTGGAAGCGGCGCAGGGTGGCGACCGGCAGGCCGCTGTTAAATTGTTGCCGCTCGTCTACGACGAACTCCGCAAGCTCGCGGCGGCGAAGTTGGCCCATGAGGCGGCGGGGCATTCTCTGGATGCGACAGCACTCGTTCACGAAGCGTATTTGAAGTTGGTCGGCGATCAACAGTTCGACGGGCGCGGGCACTTTTTTGGGGCGGCCGCCGAGGCGATGCGGCGCATTTTGGTCGATCAAGCCCGCGTTCGGAATGCCTTGAAGCGCGGCGGTGGGCACCGGGAAGTACTGGAATCGGGGCACCGTGTTTCGTCGCCCCCCGATGAAGAGTTACTCGCACTCGATGAAGCGCTTCACGGCTTTGTGCAATCCCACCCGGATCACGCAGAACTGGTGAAGCTGCGCTTCTTCGTCGGGTTGTCTGCCGATGAAGCCGCGGCCATTCTCGGGATCTCGTCGAGTACGGCCGACCGCCGCTGGACGTTCGCCCGCGCCTGGTTGAAGCAAGCGATGGATTGACCTCACACCAAACTCAACCCCATGCGTCGCGGCAACCGGCTCGTGGGTGCCGACCCTTCGCCGCCGACGAGTTCCCCGGTGCGGGCAGCCCCGAAGAGCGTGAACCCGCTGGCTTCGGCGATGTCCACAGTCAAAATTTCGCCGACGAGCCGATCCGGGCCATCGAACACGGCGATGTGATCCGTCATCGTCCGGCCGATGAGTTGGCGGATGCCACCCGGCGCCGATTTCGCCCCCTGCCGGCTCGGGCCTTCCACCAGCACTTCCACCGCTTTGCCGATCATCGCCCGCGAATCTTCCAGGCTCCGCTCATTCTGGAGCATCAGCAGATCGTGGTTGCGTTGCTTCTTCACGTAGTCGGGCACGTCGTCCGGGTAGCGTTCCATCGCCTTGGTGCCGGGCCGCTCGCTGTATTTGAAAATGAACGAGTTCTTGAACTTCGCCCGGTCGACGATGTCCATGCTCTTTTGGAAACTGGCCTCGGTTTCGCCGCAGAAGCCGACGATAAAATCGGACGACACCGCCACGCCGGGGATGCGCTCCCGGCTGCGGTGCAGCATCTCCCAATAGTCTTCGATGGTGTAGAGCCGCTTCATGCGGCCGAGCACGTCGTTGCAACCGCTCTGCACCGGTACGTGGAGGTACTTCACCATCTTGGGCAGATCGCGGACGGCGTCGAGCAAGTCGTTCGTCATATCTTTCGGGAAGTTGGTCACGAATTTGATGCGGCGCAGTCCGGCCACATCGTGGATGCGCAGGATCAAATCGCTGAAGCGCGTCCGCCGGCCATCGCCGTGGTCGTAGACGTAGCTGTTCACCGTCTGGCCGATGAGGGTGACTTCCTTGCACCCTTGATCGACGAGGATACGGACTTCGTTGAGGATCGAATCGGGGTGCCGCGATTGCTCCGGGCCGCGCGTGCTCGGGACGACGCAGTAGGTGCAGAATTTATCGCAGCCGATCTGGATGCGGACGTACGCTTGGAACGGGGTGCTGCGCATCTCCGGGTCACGGGTCGGGTCGTAACTCTCGAAGCTCATTTCCACATCGTGGCGGTTGGAATCTTTCCGACCCAAACTCACGGCGAGTTGCGGGGCACGGGTTTCCTGAATCGTGCGCACGAGTTCGGGAATCTTCGCCAGTTGCCCGGTGCCGACGACCAGATCGACGTAGGGCGCCCGGTCGCGGATCTGATCTTGATCCTTCTGGGCCATGCAGCCGATGACGCCGATGACCTTGTCCGGGTTGGCGAGTTTGTACGGAGCCACGCGGCCGAGGGCGGAGTAGGTTTTGTCCTCGGCGTGTTCGCGCACCGAGCAGGTGTTGAACAGCATTAGGTCGGCGAGCGACGAATCGTGGGTGAGCGTGTAACCGTCGCGCTTGAGGGCGCCGATGACGAGTTCGCTATCGAGAACGTTCATCTGGCAACCGACGGTTTCGATGTAGACAGTCTTCGGGGTCATGGTCGGGATTCCGTTGTACGACGGGGCCGAGGGAGGCGAGCGAGAGCGGAGATTGCCGACTGGTGAACATGAAACCTCCGAGGTTGCCGAATGCACTTCGGTCGAATCCTCGGAGGTCTGACGCCCACCGCTCGGTTAAGATCACTTTTCCGATGCGGGTGGGGACGTTTCTTGCGTCGGCGTTTCGTCCACCTTGGGCACCTCGGGAACTTTCGGCTCTTCCACGGGCTTGAAGAACGCGGCCAACTGCGCGAAGGTGTTCAGCGCCGCTTTGCCTTGCTTCTGATCGGTGCTGAGCTTCGCCGGCGCCTTCGGCTTGCTCGGTTTTGGTGGCGGCAGTGGTTGCGCCGGCGGTTGCTGGTACTGCGTCTGAGGGCCTTGTGCACCACCCGGGCGCGGGCCGCGTGGGGGGAATTGACGGCCACCACCTTGGCCGGGGCCACGCCCCTGCCCTTGTTGTGGCGGGCCGCCTGGCGGACGTGGCATGAAGCCACCGCGTTCCCCGGCGGGGCGTTGTTGACCGGCATCGCCACGACCTTGGTCACGTGGCTGCATAGGCGGGCGTTCGCGCTGCTGTTGGCGTTCGTCCGGTGCGCGGCGTTCGTCCGGTGCGCGGCGTTCGGGCGGCTTCCGCTCTTGGCCGGGTTGAATCATACTCAGCGACACCCGGCGACGCTCGGAATCGACCGTCATCACCCAGACGGGCACGACATCGCCGACACTGACCACGTCGTAGGGCGACTTGATGAAGCGGTTGGCCATCTGGCTGATGTGGATGAGGCCACTGTCCTTCAGGCCGACGTCGACGAATGCGCCGAAGTCGACGACGTTGAGGATCTCACCTTTGAGTTCCATGCCGGGGGCCAAGTCTTCGAGCTTCAGCACACCTTTGCGGAAGATTGGCAGCGGGCGATCTTCACGGATGTCGCGGCCGGGCCGGGCCAGGGCGTCGAAGATGTCGCGTACGGTCGGGCCACCCACTTTGAACTCGTTGGCGATCGCTTCGGGATTCTGTGCCCGCAGTTTCTCGCCGATATCAACGAGTTTGGTTTTGTCGTGAAGGTCGGTCGCGGACATCTCCATGCCGGTTAGCACACGCTGGGCGATGGGGTAACTTTCCGGGTGAACCCAAGTATTATCGAGCGGTTCGGCACCGTCGCGGATTTTCAAGAACCCGGCCGATTGGAGGAAGCGGGCTTCACCCATCTGCGGGACGCTCTTGAGTGCCTCGCGGTTCTTGAATGGGCCGTTCTTCTTGCGGTACTCCACGATCTCGCGGGCCACGAGTTGGTTCAACCCGGAGACGTGCCGCAGCAGCGGAATACTGGCGGTATTGACGTCGACGCCGACGGCATTCACGCACGATTCAATCACCGCTTCGAGCGATTCCTTGAGGTGCTTCGGCCGGATGTCGTGTTGATAAAGACCGACGCCGACGTGCTGCGGATCGATCTTCACCAGTTCGGCAAGCGGGTCTTGCAAGCGCCGGCCGATGCTGATGGTGCCGCGCGCCGTGGCATCGAGATCGGGGAACTCTTCCTTGGCGATGGGCGACGCCGAGTAATCGCTGGCACCGGCTTCGTTGACGATGACATACGCGAGGTCGGCGGGTGCGTCCCCGAGACCGTCCAAGCTGATCGGCGGCGGAGCCGGCTTGTGGGGGATCGCGGGCGGCGTCGGCGTTTGTACGCTGGGGGCCGCCGGTTCGTGGGGTGTCTCGGTGTGGGTCGTACCGTGGGCGTCGGTCACGCCGGCCAGCACGCTCTCGGTGGGCAGCACTCCGACATCCACGGTGGTGGCGGTCGAGTGGGCGGGCAGCACCGATGCGGGCACTTCGGAGTGGCCCGCGGCCGTGTGGGCTTCCAGGGCAATCGGGTGCGTTTCGTGCGTGGCGGGCGGCAGCACCGATTCGGCAGGACGCGGGTTGATGCGGCGATCTTCGAAGTCGGCAATCAAGTCGGCAACGACTTGTTCCGTCTCGCGGCAGCCGGTGCCGTTGCCGATGGCGATCACGGAAATGGAGTGCTTGCGGATGAGTTGTTCGAGCTTCCGCTTCGCTTCGACCACTTTGTTTTCGGGCGGGTGCGGATAAATCACGCCGTCTTCGATCACATCGCCGGTCGGCCCGAGCACAGTGATTTTGCAGCCGGTGCGCATGCCAGGGTCGATGGCCAGAACCGTTTTACTGCCGAGTGGGGCGCGGAGCAGCAAGCTCTTGAGGTTGCGGGCGAAGATCTCGACGCCGTGCTCTTGGGCGAACTCGGACATCTCGCGGCGGATCTCTCGTTCGAGGCTCGGCAACACCAAGCGGTCGAGAGAATCTTCAATCACGGGCAAAAGGAATTCGCGGTGCGGGTGATCGGCCAACGGCAGGTTCCGCAGTGCGATGTCTTTCGAGCGCGGGCTGTCCCATTCGAGCTTCGAGCGGATGATTTTTTCGTGTTCGCCGCGGTTGACCGCCAGAATGCGATGCGGTGGCATCATGCGCACCGGCTCTTTGAACTGGAAGTAATCGCGGTACTCGGTGCCTTTCCCTTCCGGCACCCCGTCGACTTTGCTCGCCACGATCACGGCGGTGTCGCGCAGGAACAATCGGAGTGGCCCGCGGACATCGGCGAGTTCGGCAATGATCTCGGCGAGGATGTGGCGGACGCCGGTGATCACGTCTTCGACGGTGTTCAACTTCTTGTCCGGATTCACGATGCCCGGCAACACCTCTTTCAAGTTCGCCACCACCGGATCGCGTGTCCAGATAGCGACGGCGAGCGGTTCGAGCCCCTTTTCTTTGGCGTCCGACGCGAGTGACCGTTTCTTCGGTTTGTATGGTAAGTAAAGATCTTCGAGTCGCTTCGGGTGATCGGATTCGAGAAGGGCTTTAGTGAGTTCGTCGTTCAGCCGCCCTTGGCCCGCGATGCTCTTCAAGATGGTCTGCTTGCGCTCGGCCAACGTGCGGAGTACCCCGACGCGGGTCTGAACCCGACGGATCATCTCTTCGTCGAGACCGCCCGTTCGTTCCTTGCGGTAACGGGTGATGAACGGCACCGTGTTGCCTTCGTCGAGGAGCACCACAACGGCTTCGACCTGCACTTTGCGGATCTGCAAATCTTGAGCGATGCGCGACAAATCTTGCGATTGCGGGGCCGCCGGCACGTTGGGAACTGGCTGCGGTGGCAACGCCGGCACAGTCGGTGTCGGCGGCGACTCCGGTTCCGGATTCGCCGGCACGATCACCGGCTCGGTGAGCGGTGGTGGCGTATCCACAGCCACGGGGGCGTGAACGGGCGTCGGGTCTCCGGACGGTGTCGGCATCGGGTCGTTGGAGTTCATCGGAACGTCCGTAGGGTTGCTGCGTGGGCGCGAGCGGAGAGCGAGGGAACGCTGCGAACGCAAGAGTGTCGAAGCCGGCAGAAGGTTCGACCGTCCAGGGCAAAACAGTTAGAATTCCAGTATGTGCTACAGGAATCCGGCTTCCCGGCAAGGTTTTGCAGGCCGGCTCCTGGAACCGATCCATTATTCTCCCCGTTTCCGAAGTGGAGAAAGGGCCTGGATCGACACGATTTCCAATTTGAACGGGCCCGCTTGTTTGTCGCTGAGTAGGAAACCCAAGGCGTTGATATCAGTTGGGTCGACTGGCCCCGCGCCGCGCACCGGATTGCCGAAAGAATTCGCCTCGAACGAGGCCAGAGGCAATTTGAGTTCAACCCACTGGTCTTTCGTCGTCGGCACCGTGGCCCGGTAGGCGAACGCGATTTTGGACTTTTTGAGATACAGGTTGAGTGCATATTCACGGCCATCGCCACGCACTTTGACGATCAGGGTATCGCCGAGTACCAGACCGAGTTCTTGGGCCACAGTGCGCACCGACGCGAAGCCTCCGTTGTTTTGCAGAGATATGTTCCCGAAGAACTCCAACGTCTGCCGGTCGGAAATGTTGCATTGTCCGACGCTGATTCCACCCATTACATCGTCGTTGACGGTGTGCCAGACCTTGGCGACTTCGGCATCCGTGAAGTCGAATAACGTCCGTGTGGGTACCGGCTGGCTTGGCTTCGCGGCTTGAAAGAGGGCGTTGCACTCCTGCTCTAAAATCCCACCGATCACTTCGCAATTCCAGGTGGGACTACGACGAACGACCTCGTCGGCGAGAATATCGATCTGGCGCCAGCCGAGGTGTTGCAAATGGCGAATCGAGGTGCCGTAAACGACGGTGCCGATCCCGCTCCAGAGAATCGCACCGGTGCACATCGGGCACGGTTCCGCCGTCGTGTAGAGCACGAGTTGGCGACCGGCGATTTGAGCACCGCGTTGCGCCAAGCGATTGATGGCATCGATCTCGCCGTGCCAAGTCGGATTGGTCGAAGTTTTGTTCCAACCTTCCGCGATGATCGCCCCGGTGGTTCGATCCACAATCACTGCGCCAAATGGGAAATTCGGCACATTGGCAGCCAGTTCGATGGCCCGGCACATGAATCGTTCGTGGACAAGGTCACTCATCGACGAGCCCTCATTGCGATGAAAGAAATGAACAAACCATCAAATGAGGATAGGCAGCACAAACTAAGAGATGTGTAGAAATGCGAGAAGCAAAAAGCGGGATACGAGAGTCGAACTCGTTTCACAGCCTTGGGAAGAAGGTGCAACATACGCATTTATAGGCGTTTTTTCACGTTTGCGGCCAAATTTTTCCCTAAAATCAACCCCAGATTTGGCCGCAGAGCTTTGCGGCCAAAAACCATCTTACCGAACTGGGGAGTCGATGCCAAGAACGTACCTGATGTCGCCGCAGTTCACTCATCGCCATGCCAGATGGCGTAAGACCTATCTGGGCATCCCTTACACGGTGAATTGCTCTGACCTAAAACTTCCCGAAGAACTTTGGACCGAGCTTGGATCGTATCAGGCAGCGAACGCATGGTGGAAGGCCGAGCAACTCAGGATCGATTCTGAGAACACGAAATCCTCGCCCGAGAAGCCGAAACCGCAACCCAGCGTTCAGGCGATTCTAAAGGACTTGAAAGAGATCATCACGGCATGGCCCCCGCCTAGCCCCCTCGTTCAGGCTCTTGATGCTGAAATTGCCAAAGGCGAAACCATTGGTGAAGCTCTTGACCGTTGGTTCATCATCACGGCAGCGAACTGCGAAGCTACTTCCATCGTATCCCTGCAAAGCTACGTCAAGCGATGGAAAGCAATGGGCGACGTTCTGACGGCGTACATGCCAGTAACTGTCTTGTCATCTCGGAAGATTGAAGACGTATTCAACTGGTTCAACTTGCGGGAAGGTAAGAAAAGCAGCAAGGCTAAGGAATGGATGTTCTTCAAGGGGTTCGTCAATCACCTTGTCGAGTCCGAAGCAATACCGATGCCGCTCATGCTCAAGTCAAAGAAGCTGTTCTTCAAGGTGACGAAAACCAGCAAGGACGCCCCGGACTTAACAAGAATCATGCCCTTCTTGGACACGCTTCCAGACCGTCTGAAGCTTTACGCCTTGCTCGCCATGAATACCAGCATGAACAACGTGGACATCGGCGAACTGCAACACCGGCAGATTGACTGGACGCAACGCACGCTGACCCGCAAGCGAATCAAAACGTCTGGTTGGGATCGTGTCCCCGTGGTGATGTACCGCTTGTGGCCGGTAACACTTCGCCTTCTGAAGCAAGAGATGACAAAGCCCCGACAACATTTTTTCACGAACGAGTTTGGCGAGAAGGTAGATTACGTCTTGCTCGACAGGAACGAACAACCGCTTTACTTGGAAGAGAAGAACCGAAATGGCACCGGCAAGCCATACCATTACGACAAGATTAAATGTCAGTGGCGTGACAACTGGAAATACGAAAAGGAAAAGAAGCTCTTCACGCTTCAGCAATTCCGCTTCTTTGGGACAGACCTTCTGAAGAAGTCCCCCTTCCGCAGCTATCGGCAAGCCTTTCTGGGACATTCTCCCGATAGCGTACTTGAGAAAAACTATGAAAGTAGCGTGGATGACGTGACCCAAGTCTGTGAATACTTGGAAAACATCATCTTCCCCAAAAATTGACTCGACGCAGAAGCCATGAGAGTGGGGAACCGCCGTAGGCATCAGCGTCGAGTCACTTCCTGCCGACCGGGTGCCATCTGGACCGCCCCGTACTTCAGCCAGGAAATCGTGACCGGCAACAAACTCGGTCTGTCGAAAGCCCCGGCCTTGTAGGAAGTCGAGGCCGAGGTGGACGACGTGCCAGCCGGACTGCTGTCCGAAAAAAGGTTGCGGCAGTCGAGGGGCTGGTGGCCGAGATCGGCACCGTGGCGATGGTCGGCGACGGGGTGAACGACGCCCCGGTTTTGGCGAGGGCGAGCCTGGGCGTGGAAATGGGGGACGACGGGGACGGACGCGGCCATCGCGACGGCAGACGTGGCAGGCGGACGATGGCCGTGATCTGCCAGAATGTCGCGTTCTCGCTGGCCGTGAAGTTGGTGTTCGTGATCCTCACGTTTGTCGGTTACTCGTCGCTTTGGGCCGTGATTGCCGCCGACATCGGTGCGTTCCTGCTCGTCGTCTTCAACGGGATGCGGCTGTTGCAGGCGAGCGACAAGGAAGGAGGTAAAAAATGAAAGGCAGAGAAAGCGGGATGCCGGACGACTCCCACTGGGAGACATTCTTCAACCCGCGCTGCATTCTGGAGCGGATGGACTGCGTCGGGCCGTGCGGCGACGTGGTCGAGTTCGGGTGCGGGTACGGCACGTTCACCGTCCCGGCTGCTGAGTTGGTCGCCGGCAGGGTTTTCGCCCTCGACATCGATTCAGACATGGTGGCGGCGACGACGCAGCGGGCAAGCCGGGCGGGGTTGACGAACCTCTCGGCTGAAGTTCGAGACTTCGTTGCGACAGGGTGCGGGCGGGCCGACGAGAGTGTCCGCTATGTCATGCTGTTCAACATCCTCCACATCGAAGACCCGGTCGGGCTGCTACGGGAGGCGTTCCGGGTTCTCGTTCCGGGCGGGTGTGCTGGCATCGTTCACTGGCGATCCGACATCCCGACCCCGCGCGGGCCGTCGATGCCGATTCGCCCGACCGCCGAACAGTGCCGGGCTTGGGGCGAGGAAGCCGGGTTGGAGTTCGTCCGCGACGAGTCGTTGTGTTGCTGCTCCTGGCACTGGGGAATGGTCATGCGACGACCCTTCCGCCCGAGCCGTTCCTGATCCGCTTGGAGAACGATCATGCCTCACGTCCCGCCGCTGTCGAACGAGGAGTCCGGCCCGGCCCGCCCTGCCCTCGACGCCCTTCAGACGAAGCTCGGTCAAGTGCCGAACATGTACCGCACGTTCGCGCACGCCCCGCGCGTCCTCGACGCCGCCGTCTCGATGGCCCAGGCCATCCGAGCCGACCTCAACGCAACACTTCGCGAACTGGCCTACCTGAAGGTTACGCACCTCACCGACTGCCACGTCTGCTGGCATTATCACGAAGCTGCCGCCCGGCGGGTCGGGGTGACTGACCGGCAACTCCGCGATCTCGGGGCGTTTGAAGACAGCGATGCGTACACGCCGTTGGAGAAGGACATCCTCCGGTTCGCCGACCAGTGGACCCTCCGGGGCCGCATCGCGGAGGACGTAATGGCCCGGCTCAAGGCCGCACTTTCCCCGGCCCACCTCGTCCTTCTCGCCGCCACGACCGCCCAGGCGAACTTCACGACGCGATTCAACAACGTGTTCGGGGTGGAACTGCCTTGACCGGCTAACGCCTTCTCTACGACGGTCCGCTCGTCTGAGCCGGATTCGCAACAGAGGTCGTCCCGGCTTTGCGCTCCCGATCCAACGAGTGGCGAAAAGTCTCGATCTTGGCATGTCTGGATGTCTCGATATATTAGAGTCGAGAGGAAAACACATGACCGCCGACACCCTGATCGACCTCGACCGGCTGGCCCAGGCGGCGGAATGTTTGAAGACCCTCGCACACCCGCACCGCCTGCGGATCGTGGAGATGCTGCTCAAGGCCCGGTACACGGTCGGCGAACTTGCCGAGAAGTGCGACATCCCGAGCAACATCGCGTCGGGCCACCTGCGGCTCATGCAGCGGTGCGGCTTCCTCGCCCCCGAGCGGGACGGGCGAAACGTCTACTACAAGGTCACTGAACCGTGCCTGAAGAAGATCATGGCCTGCGTCCGAGAGCGGTTCGCCGCTCCCGAGGGTGGTTGATTTCTCGGCCCCCGTTGTCTTCGGTTCTCGACGTTACGATCTCTCAGGAGGACGATCATGGAAGTTGTGACCATTACCCCCCGCGACCTCGCTGCCAAGCGGCAGGGCGGTGAGCCGGTCGATTTGATCGACGTGCGGACTCCAGTCGAGTTCCGTGAAGTTCACTGCGTCTTCGCCCGCAACGCCCCGCTCTCCGACCTCGACCCGAGGGCGGTGATGACCGCCCGCAACGGCACGGGCGACAAGCCCCTCTACGTCATCTGCCGGTCGGGCAGCCGGGGCAAGCAGGCGTGCGAAAAGTTCCTGGCGGCAGGGTTCACGAACGTCGTCAACGTCGAAGGCGGCACCCTGGCCTGGGCCGAGTGCGGCCTGCCCGTCAACCGAGGCAAGAAGGCCATCTCGCTGGAGCGGCAGGTGCGGATCGCCGCCGGCGCGATAGTCCTCCTCGGCGCGGTCTTGGCCCTCCTCGTCCACCCGTACTTCCTCGGTCTGTCGGCGTTCGTCGGGGCCGGGCTGGTCTTCTCGGGCGTCACCGACACCTGCGGGATGGGCATGCTCCTCGCCCGGATGCCGTGGAACCGGGCCACGACGCCCGGTGGAACGAACGGGCCGCAGTGTGCCGCGACGAAGAACCCGGCTCCGGTCGCCGAGGGCCAGACGGCCTACACGATCTGAAGGCTGGCTCAGTTGGCAGTTGGCAGCACGAAAAACTACTCGGAGGAACCTGGGATGCGGATTTCGATTCTGGTCGGGGCAATGCTGGTCGGCGTGGCAAGTGTGATGTCGGCGGCACGGGCGGCGGACCACACCACGGACACGACCGACGCGGTGAAGAAGGCCGTCGCCGACGACAAGGCGGTGCTGCTCGACGTGCGGGAGAAGTCGGAGTGGGACGACGGCCACCTGAAGGACGCCAAGCTTCTGCCCCTGAGCGTGCTGAAGGCCGGGGCCAAGGCCGAAGACGTGGCGAAGGTCATCCCGAAGGACAAGATCGTCTACTGCCACTGCGGGTCGGGGGTTCGTTGCCTGAAGGCGGCGGACGAACTCAAGAAGCTCGGCTACGACGTGCGGGCCTTGAAGCCGGGCTACGCGGACCTGTTGAAGGCCGGGTTCGCCCCTGCCGCCAAGTGAACCCGCACAGCGGGCCGGGCGTTGCCGAGGGCCGTTTCCGTCCGCTTTTTCCGAGCCGAACCCGGCCCGAACGGAGTCGTCATGAAGCTGATTATCGTAGGTGGCGTGGCCGGCGGGGCGTCGGCGGCGGCCCGCGCCCGCCGGCTGTCCGAAGACGCCGAAATCCTCCTGATCGAACGCGGGCCGGACGTGTCGTTCGCCAACTGCGGGCTGCCGTACCACATCGGCGGGGTCATCCCCGAACGGGACAAGCTGCTGGTCACAACGCCCGAGCGGCTCCGCGAACGGTTCCGGCTCGACGTGCGGAGCCGCACCGAGGTCGAGGCCATCGACCGGCACGGGAAGACCGTCCGTGTCCGCGACTTGACAACGGGCCGCGTCTACGAGGAGGGTTACGACAAGCTCATCCTCGCCCCCGGTGCCGCCCCGATCCGCCCGCCGATTCCCGGTGCCGACCTCCCGAACGTCTTCACCCTCCGCAACCTGGCCGACACCGACCGGATCAAAAAGGTGGTGGACGGAAAGATTGAGAGGGCGGTGATCGTCGGGGCCGGCTTCATCGGCCTGGAATTGGCCGAGAACTTCGTCCATCGCGGCATCGCCACGACGGTCCTCGACCGCAACCGACAGGTGCTGCCCCCGTTCGACCCGGAGATGACGATGCCCCTGGTCGCAGCAATGGCCGAGAAGGGCGTCGAGGTTCTGCTCGGCCAGACCGCCGAGGCGATCACCGCCGGGCCGGGCGGCATGACCGTGACGCTCACGTCGGGCCACACCCGCATCGCGCAACTGGTGGTTCTGGGCATCGGCGTGCGGCCCGAGAACAAACTGGCCGTGCAGGCGGGCC
>JAYSYJ010000122.1:0-17124 GCA_043727675.1 Fimbriiglobus sp. | reverse complement strand
ATGCCGCCGATGGAGCCACCGACGCAAGAGAACGCCCTGAAGTTCATCACGGCGTTGGGCGCGTCCGATTACATGAAGGTGGTGAAGGTGCTGGAACTACTGGGTGGTCTTTTGCTGCTGACCGGGCGATTGGCCCCGCTCGGTCTCGTGATCTTGGTGCCGATCACCGTGAACATCGCGCTGTGGGATATCTTCTTGATGAAGTTTGCGGCCCCGCCGGCCGGATTGATCCTGTTGGCACTGGAAGTGTTGGTGATGTGGGGATACTGGCCCTACTTCGCGCCGTTCTTTCGAGCGGACGCGACGTTGGCCGGGATCGCTACTTCGACAAGTCGAAATTGAGGTCGGAATTCGGCCCGGTGACCTCGGTCGGGACACCGGTCTTGTACTTCGCCGGAATCGTCGGCAGCTCTTTCACTGCGGGTTTTTCACCACTTGCAACTGGCACGGTGGAAAACGGGACAACCGCTTCCACCACGACTTTGTGTTTCCCGGCCACCACTTGTGCTTCGTACTTGCCATCGACGACATTAGTCGACACAGACCCGCCTTTCTCAGGAATGAACCGAATCACCCCGCTCGCGAGCGGGGTTGTGCCATTCATCACGGTACCTGAGACGGCGAAGCGTTTTTCGGACTTGCTGCACCCAGTTAAAATCAACAAGGCGCAACCGAGGATGAGGCAGAGTCGCATAGTTGGTCTCAATTCACTCACTGGTTCGGGCTTCTTTACCATTCGCTGTACCAAGTGCAATCCAGATGAGGGGGGCGATATCGTTGGCGTAGAAACGCACGGAGCCATCGCACATCGCCACGTTCACACCGCCGATATGTTTGCTACGGGCCGCAAAGATTTGCGTACCCATTGATCCGGTCGGAACCGGTTCCGGACGGGTGTTGAGCGAGCCTTGATCCAACGCGGGACCACCGAAAACTTGGTCTTTCCGCGGGTCGTTCGGTGTCATGGAGACTTGGAAAGCCTGACCGCCACCACAGACGTGGATATCGCTGAGCGGGCCACCCCAACCGGCACCGCTGTAGTTGATGACCGTGCTCTCCGAGAACATGATTGTCGTGCTTGTACCATCACCGATGTCTTCGATCTTGACACCTTCCGGTTT
Source organism: Fimbriiglobus sp. (assembly GCA_043727675.1). GTDB lineage: Bacteria > Planctomycetota > Planctomycetia > Gemmatales > Gemmataceae > JALHQU01. The sequence continues at coordinate 16,003 of JAYSYJ010000122.1, read as the reverse complement.
GGCCAATGTTGAAAACTTGAATGGTGCATCGCCGTAAATAGGACTGATCGAAGTGCCGCTCAAATCGTTAGTTTGACCGTAATTCGTGTTACCCCAGTTGGCGACGTAGCTGCCTCGGAAACGAGATCCCGTCGGACTCGCCGAGTCGTTGATTGGTGCTTCGAGATCTGACGAGCATGAAAATGCAACGATCTTAGATAAGCGGAAATCTGTGCTGGCATAGCTAGAATCACTGTAGGACTTGGCTGCAAGATTGGCACCGACGAAATTTTTGTACAAGACATCCTGCTCGATGAATGGCAAGAGAGTCAGCGTCCAAGAATGATCTAACTCGGGAGAACCGGGAACAGGGGTCGGGTATTTCCGGGTTCCCGGAGCGAACGAACCCCGGTTTTCGTGGCGGGTGTGCATCCCGAGCGCGAGTTGCTTCAGGTTGTTTTGACACTTCATGCGGGAAGCCGATTCGCGGACTTTTTGCACGGCCGGCAGCAGCAGCCCGATCAGGACGCCGATGATGGCGATGACGACCAGGAGTTCAATCAGCGTGAACCCACGCCGAGACGAACGAACCATGTGAGCCTCCTAAAGACGAAACAAGAAAATTGAGGCCGGCCTTGGGGGAAGCCAGATTTACCGTGCGCCGAGCGAACGAATTACAGTAAGTACTAGTCTAACGGAGAAATCTTCTCGGAACAATCGAATTTTTGAAAGATGTGACAGAAGAGTGACGTATTGGTGCGGTGCGGGTCTGAATTTTTTGTTGCAATTCAACTGTAGGACAGATTTCTACACTGTTCCACGGCCGGCGGCCCGTTCGACGCGGTAAAAATATTCGATGACGAACGCGGTGCAGATGGCCCCGAAGGTGTGCCAGAGCCAGTGGGTGCCCATGGGAAGCGGACTGTACGGATCGACGAAGCGGAAGAAGATGGCCATGGCGAAGCTGGCCAGACCGGCCCAGACGAAGCCCGCATGGGCGAAATGTGTACGGACGAGCGTGATGATGATCGGAATGAGGATAATCGTGGCCAGTGAAGCGTAATTGAGGCAGATTTTGAGCGTGGGGTAGTCGTCGGACGGTACCAGTCGCAGCAAACCATTCACGAAGACGAACGCCACGAGCACGACGGCGGAAATCAAAAGCACTCGCTTCCTGCCGAAGCTGCGGCCCAAGCGGATCACCAAATAGGTGGAGCTGGCAACGCCGAGGAGTTGGATGGGAATCACGTCGAGGAGAAAGTACGCTAGACGGGTTCGGAACGCGTGATAGAGTGTCCCGCCGCTGCCTCCGGCGAGTAAGATCGGCAAACAGCAGACTAGAAATGGGAATTGACGGTAGCGGCCGGAGAGCCGCCAAACCCAGACGGCGACGATGGCGATGAAAAACGAGGCGGTGACGGCATTCCACGGTTCGGCCAAGTACGGGGCGTCCGGGGCATACGGATCGGCGGGGGTTTCGAGGTAGCGTGGGCCGCGGTCGACCAGGGCTATCGGGCTGGAATCGGGGGACGGCATGATGCTCCTCGGCACTCGGCGGGACCTCTTCCCGTTGTAGCCGATTCGGAGAATTTTTGTTGAGGGTGGATCTTTTTTTTCACACTCCGCTTGACGGCGTTTCGGAGTGGAACTAAGAAGCGCGTACCCCAAAACAGAACCCGGCGCCCGCGGCCGAATTTAGTCCGAGTGACCGGGCTAGAAATTACGAGAACTATTCTGGTATTGCTTCTGCGATGGGACGCAGGGCGAACCGGAGTTGACCCATGTTTGGAAAGGAACCGATGATGTCCAAGCGACAAGTGTTGACGATGATCGCCCCGCCGGGAGCCGGCAAGAACCGCGATTGGCAAGAGGAGCTGGCGCCGTACGACCGCCCGTACCTTTCGGTGGCAGAAGCCGACGAAGATCCGGCCGAAGAAGAAGACGACGACGACGATGAAGACGATGACCTGGACGATGACGAGGAAGACGATCTCGAAGACGACCTCCTGGATGACGACGACGACCTGGATGACGAACTCGATGACGATGCCGACGATTTGGACGATGATGACGACGACCTCGACGACGATGACGACGAGGAAGAAGAAGAACTCGGCGAAGAGTGACTTTGAGAACGTGGCACGGGGACGACCCTGTGCCACTTGCATTTGCGGGGACTAGCTCATGACGAAGCCGAAGAAGTCGGATCTGCCGAGCAAGATTTGCGTGACCTGCGGCCGCCCGTTCGTGTGGCGGAAGAAGTGGGAACGCAACTGGGCCGAGGTGAAGTTCTGCTCGGATCGCTGCCGGAAAACGAAGTGATGAGTCGGAGGGATGCGGAAAAAGAGGGTGTGGCAAATCTGTCTTCCGGTCGATTTCGACCCTGAAAGGGCCGTTCCATGAGCCCAGGTCGGAGTTCGCGCAGAGACCGGAGGCCTGGGTAGTGCGCTCCGCAACATGGAGACGCCCTGAAAGGGCGGTTCAAAGGATTGCTGCTCTGAACCGTCTCTTCAGGACGGAGGCCATTTCCGGGTCGGGGTTCCCAAGCCTCCGCCGGCGGCGCCGGCTCCGACTTGGGCTGATGGAACGACCCTTTCAGGGCCGAAATCCTCCGGATCCGACCGCCAGAAAGATTTGCCACTCCCGAAAATGATCGGTTCTGGTCCTCTTAATCCTGTATTTTTCCGCTTCATCCGCGTCCTTCTTATTCGCCCTCCTGTATTTTTCCGCGTCATCCGCGTCCTTCTGATTCCTTGAGAAGACCACGCCGTAGAATACAGGCATGTTTGGGTTCTTCCAAAATCGTCGGCGTCAAAAATTGCTCGCGGAGCCATTCCCCGACTGGTGGGAAGCGATCCTGCGTCGCAACGTTGCGCACTATGCGATGCTGTCCGAGGGCGAACGGGCCAAGGTGCGCGACATTTTGCGGGTTTTGATCGCCGAGAAGTCGTGGGAAGGTCGCGGCGGTTTGCACATCACCGACGAAATCAAGATCACGATCGCGGCGGTCGCTTCCCTGGTTCTGCTGGGCATCGAGCACGACTATTTTTCCCGCGTCGATGCGATCCTGGTCTACCCCGGTTCATTTCAGACGCCGAATCTCGAAGACGACTGGGAAGATGACTTCATTTCGGAAACGGTCGCCGAGGGGCAAGCGGTGTACCGCGGGCCGGTGATCCTCGGCTGGCGACATGTGCTCGACGAGAGCCGCGATCCTTCGTGTGGGCACAACGTCGTGATCCACGAGTTCGCCCACCAGTTGGATTTCCTGGACGGGGCCATCGACGGCACTCCCCCCTTGGCCACGCCCGCGGACGAAGCGAATTGGGCCAAGGTGATGACGGCCGCGTTTCGGCACCATCAAGATCTACTGAAACGAGGGCGCAAGACGTTTTTTACCCAGCAGGCCGGCGATGACGAGACGGAGTTCTTCGCCGCCGCGAGTGAATCGTTCTACTGCCAGCCGCACGATTTAGATGCGGTCGCCCCGGCGGTTTACGAATTGCTCATGGGGTACTACCGAGTCGATCCACGGGCGTGGGCGTGGCCGGAATCCAACGTTCCCTTGGGGTAAACGCGGACATCGGAGCCGGCGGCGAATGTCACCGAGTCGGGGGTGCGACCGTTCATGCCGACCCATTCCGGGCCGTAGAGTGCCGCCCAGTCGATGTCGATCTGGTAGTCCTGCACGGGGAAGACGGCCCATTCCGGATGGTTCACTTCGTAGCGGATCAACTTGCCACGCCGAGTCTGGCCGAAGCCCCACGAATGTTCCTTGAAGAAATGCTCGACCGAATCCGGCCCTGGAATGTTCGTCGGCGTCGTTCCGGTGGCCCGCAGGGTGTGGGTGCGACCGCCGTACTCCAGGGTGTAAGTGGCCCGGAGAGTGTCCGCGGTTTCGTCGATGGCCATGCCCATGCGGGCGGCGCGGTAGGGTTCGTTGTAAATCGCTCGGGCCACCCAGGCGACGAGTCGCTGCGGAACGAATTCGCGTACGAAACAGACGCCCCGTTGCTCGCCGCGTTTGACGTAGATGCGCAAGTTCCACTCGGGAAAGTTCTGGAACGTCGGCCAACGGATGCCCAGCACGCGGGTGTCGAGAAATTGGAAGCCAACGAGGCTGGCGTACGTTTGCCCCTGCCAATGGTCGAGTTCGACGCCCGGTGGCAGATACGGCTGTAGGACATCGGCGGGCACGGCGTAATTCGCCAAAATGAGGTTGGCCCAGCGAGCACTTAGGAACGCCCGCGGCGGTGGTGCGATGAGAGTTTGCATGAAATATTGATAGTCTGCGCGGTCGAACCGGTGCGACGTCCACGAAAAGACCCGAGCCAGCGGTTGGCTCGGGTCTTTTGCAGATTCAAATCCGGGAATACTACTTGTTAGGCTTTTCTGTGGTCACTTTGCTGGCCGTGAGGATCGCTTTGACGGTGTCGAGCATCTTCTTGGCTTCGTCTTCCGTCTCGTAACCGGTCGACGACTGCATCAGGGTTTTGTCGTCTTCATCGCGGACGGAGAAGCGGAACTTGCCTTGTTTGTCGGCCTTGATGACGACGGAGCCTTTCACGGCGACCTTCGGATCGGCTTTCGGGTCAGCCTTGGGGTCGGCTTTCGGATCGACCTTCGGCGGTGCTTTTTGCTTCGGGGCTTCCTTGGCGACTTGAGCCACGGCCAATGAGGGGGCGGTCACGACGAGGGCACCGGCGCCGGTGGCAAATGCGGTCGCAACGAGCAGGCTACGGACGAACTTCTTCACAGCGAAACTCCAACGGAGGGCGGGGGAACTGAAAAAGGGGCTGATTCCAAATTGAAACCAGTTGCAGAATTATCACACGCCCCTTTCAAAAATCAACTGGCTGAAAGTCTATTCCTACTGAATTTCGACGAATCGCGCGATTGATTGGGACGTTCGTCACATCACGTAGCGGCGCTTCGCGGCATCGGCGGCATTGCAGTCGGCGCAAGTGCCCCGCACCACGAGATCGTACCCGGTGACGCGGAATTGATTCTGGGTGGCGATCCCCTTCACCGCGTCGACAATCCCCTCGTGCTGGAATTCGATCATCGTTCCGCACGACGCACAGACGAGGTGCTCGTGCCACGGGTAGCCGTAATCGTGGTCGTACACCGTCCGGGGGCCGATTTCGATTTTGCGCAACAGGCCCGCTTCCACGAGTTTCGACAGGGTGCGGTAAACGGTCGCCCGGCTGACGGTGCGGTTGGCTTTTTTCAAATCGGCGAGAAGCTCGTCGGTATCGAAGTGTTGGTGTTTCTCGAAAATATGTCGGACGAGTTCACCCTGTTGGTCGGTGAACCGCTGCGGTTTGGGTCGGCTCGCCAAGAATTCTCGGAACCGCTCTTCGGGGGATTGCGAGACCGCGACCGAAGGCAGAGGCACGGGGAGGCTCCAGACTAGCGCGATTCTTCCATGCGGCGGAACATCAATTCTTCGGCCAAGGCCCAGCGCTCGGGCGTGTCGTACTGCCCGGCGGCAATCAGCATTCGGATATGCGTGACCAACCCCAACCGGATTCCGGAAGCATCCGGAATTTCGCGGCGGAAGTCCGTCGCGTCCGATTCGGCGGCGGTCGTGGTATGTTCAGGGCTGATCATGTTGGCCCGAAATCGGATGGCCGGGGGCAGTTCGGTCGGCCTTGCGGCCGGAACCAAACGCAAACGCCAAGATTGCCAACGCTGGGGAACGTCACGCATCGGGGCGGCATCTCTGTTAAGTTCTACACGAGAACGGAAGGCGGGTAGATCCCGATTCGAAATTTTGTCCGAATCGACTCGCCCCGACGATGGGTGGAGTCCGGGGTGGGTGCGGTTGTTCACCCGCACGCCGTAGCATTCTACACACGCTTATCGTCGGGCGCGCCCGCTCGAATCGAAGAAATTCCGAACCGACATACCGAACATTTTGCCCAAACTGTTGCGGCGCATGCGTTGCACGGATGGTGCGAGAGGAACGGTTCAGGAACAGCGCGGCCCTAGTTCTTCGGTCCCGTTCGCACGAACGGCTCAAGTCGCTTCGCACGAAGATTATCCGACGCGGTTCGTTTCCAGTTCGGCCAACGGTTCGAGGGGCAACCGGGCGAGCACCGTCAACGTGAAGGTGCTGCCCCGACCGACGTTGCTTTGCAACGCAACGTTGCCGCCGAGCAATTTCGCCAGCTCGCGGACGATCGACAGCCCCAGTCCCGAGCCGCCTTGTTCGCGCGTCAGAGGGTTGGATGCTTGCCGAAATTTCTGGAAGATCATCTCTTGCTCTTCCGGTGGGATGCCGACGCCCGTGTCGCTCACGGCGAGAATCAATTTGTCGCCGAGGTGGCTCGCACTCAGTGTGATCCGGCCACCGTCGGGGGTGAATTTCACAGCGTTGGACAACAGATTCGAGACGATTTGTCGGAGTTTCCCGAGATCTTGGCGAATCGCGGGCCAGTCCGGCGCGACCTGCACCCGGAGTTCGATCTCCTTGTGTTCCGCCTGCGGGCGGAACAGCATCGCCGCTTGTTCACAGAACGCAGGCATCTCCACCGATTCGGGCTTCAGCGCCATCTTGCCCGCTTCGAGTTTGGCCAAATCGAGAATTTCGTTGATCAGCACCAACAGTTGTTTGCCGCTCGTGCTGATGTTCGCGGCCCAGCGCTGCTGCTTCTCGGTGAGCGTCGCGGAATTCAGCAGCATGTCCGAAAAGCCGTTGACGATGTTGAGCGGCGTGCGGAGTTCGTGCGACATCGTCGAGAGGAAGTCGGCTTTCATCTTCCCCGTTTGGAACAGTTGCAAATTGGCCCGGGCCAAGTCGTCCACTTTCTTGTCGAGTTCCGCAATCAAGCCCCGATTTCGATCCTGCATCTGGATCAAATTGCTGAGCATGCGGTTGAACGCCACCGATAAATCTTCGAACTCATCGCCGGTCTGGATATCGCTGCGCACCGAGAATTGCCCGGCCGCGATTGCGTCGGCCACCGACTTGAGATGTTTCACCGGCTTCACGATAACATAGCGCACGATCAAATAGCTGCCCGCGAGCAGAGCCAGCGTGGTGCCGATGGCGAAGGCGATCAAAATGGCCCGGTTCTTGTGCAAGCCGGATTCGATCATCTCGGACGAGAGGCGGATCTGTACCACCGCCATCAAATCGCCCGGTTGCAAGTTCGGGTTGGCCATCTCTTGGGCCGCTTTGCGCGCTTCGGGGCTTTCCGCGCTGAACGTGGCCATCCGAGCCGGATCGCGGTGGCAGCTCACGCAGGAAGGTCCGGCCCGCACCGCACCGTAGTAAAGGAACGCTTTTTCGCTGCGCACAAAGCGAGTGTCTTCGGTCAAATTCGGCTCGCTCTGCATTTTCCGCAAGATCGGCTGATCTTCCGGTTCCGGGCGATTCTCCGGCTTGGTCGATTCCAGCAGGATCAACTTGCTTTTGTACCCCTGCAAGTCGTCGGGCCAGCTCTTTTCGGATTGGCGTTGGAACTCGTCCATGCCGTTGAGCAATTCTTCGTTCTGGCGGATGTGCAAGCGGGCGATGGTGGGCGACACCAACGTCCGGCCGGTGTGCGTGAGTTGATCGTATGCCAGGTCTTCGGTCTGGTTGGCGTAAATGCCGAAGCTCGCGCCCATGAGCACGAGTACCAACCCGCCGAGCAGATAGCGGCTCTTGCGTTCGAGGTGGGATTCGCCGAGCAGTTTTTTGAACGTGCGGTACGACATGCAGACCATGATAGTGGCCGTGTGCCGAGTCGATGTTGAGGGTGTGCGAATTGCCAGGCAGACGCAGCGCTCAAAACCGATTTGGACAAATCGTCACCGTGGCCCACGGCACCGCCTCGCCGATGGTTACCACTAGAATCACCGATATCGAAGTCGGGCTTCTGGAGCATCTCTCATGCTGGTCGGCAAACAAGTCCGGGTTCGCAGCGCCAAGAATCGACTGGTGCCGCTCTATCTCAAAGTCGATTCGGGCGAGCATTTAGCGGCGGCGCGGCAACTCATCGCGGTCTACCGGCGAGCGCCGGGTCGGACGCGGGGCGAGATCGAAGACGACTTGAAACTGGTCGTCGGCGAAGGGCCGGGGGCGCTGATCCACCAAGGGTTGGCGAAGCTGCTCGAAGATCGGTGCGAGTTCGAAGTGGCGTCGGAACTGACCCCGGAAGCGCTGCGCGAAGCGGTCTTCGAATCCGCGGCTCAGCACCGGGCGAATGCCGCGAAAGCGGGCGTGCCATTCGACCGAACGGTCGTGCTGACCGAAGTCTCGCACCGACTCGCGCTCGCTCCCGAGTCGGTGGATCGCGGGCTGTTTGCCGACCTCAAAAATGAACAGCGCGCGTTGACATTCGACGACTGCACCCCCGAGTTTCTGTTGAACCGTTACAACGTCGCGCTGGCCCAAGCACTCCTGTTGCGCAGCACCGGCATGGAGGTGCGCGTTTGGGGTGAGACGCCGGCCCGCTTCCGGCAATTGTTCCGCGCCATCAAGTTCCACAAACTCATCGCCACCATCCGCAATAGCGACGGCAACAGCTACACCATCGCTCTCGATGGCCCGCTGTCGCTGTTTTCGTCCACTCAGAAGTACGGCCTGCAACTCGCGTTGTTCCTGCCGGCGATTCTGCACTGCAAGGCGTTCGAGTTGAAGGCCGATGTGCGTTGGGGTGCCGAGCGCGTCGATAAGACATTCGTTCTGAGTGGTGTCGATGGGTTGAAGTCGCACCTGCCCGATTTCGGGGTCTACACGCCGCGCGAGATCGGTCACTTCGAACAGAACTTCCGCGACAGTGTCGAAGGTTGGAAATTGGAGAGCGACCCGGCTCCGCAGACGGTGGAAGGGACGGTTTGGGTGCCCGATTTCACCCTGACACACACCGCCACGGGGCAATCGCTTTTCGTGGAAGTGCTCGGCTTCTGGCGGAAGATGAACATCGAAGCGCATTACCAGCGGTTGAAGCGTGGCCTGCCGGGCCAGTTTCTACTGGTGATCTCCGAAGCCTACCGCGCCGACGAAACCGACGAAGTGACTCTCGGCAACGAGGTCTACCGCTACAAACGCACCCCCTCCGCCGGTGAAGTGGCCCGCCTCGCCGCCGGACTCTTGGGAGTGACGACGGGCAAAAAGAAGAAGGGCTGAGCCAGATTGTTCGTTCCATAGCCAATCCCCCTCCCGCAACATACCCTTGGCAGGAACAATTCCGTGCCCCGTTTTCGAGCGTGCTGATGGTTTCGTCTCCGCCGGTTGCCGGGTTGGCCGCACGATTGTTCGGGGTCGGTCTCGTCGTGTTCTTGGCGAATGCCGGCCTGCTCGTGCTGCAATTGGTGGCCGGGAAACTGCTCTCTCCGTTCGTCGGTTCGTCGCTGTCCACCTGGACGGTGGTGATCGCTGCGTTCCTCACCGGTATCGCTTTTGGGAATGCCATCGGTGGCCGGATCGCGGATCGGTCGTCGGCGCCGCGGAAGTTGGTACTCTTCCTGATCTTCGGCGTAATCGCGTCCCTTTGGATGATCGCCTTTCCCGAAATCCTCGCCCGCACCCAGATCCACCGCCAACTCGCGCTCGGCATTCGCATCCCCGTTTTGGCCTTCGTGCTCTGTTTCCCGGTCGGGTTCACGCTCTCGCTGCTCACGCCGCTGGCCATCCGCATCGGTGTGCCCGATGTGGCCCGGGCCGGCTCCGTCTCGGGGATGGTCTTCGCCCTCGGGACACTCGGCTGCCTGCTGGGTAACTACCTCACCGGCTTCGTGCTCATTCCGAATCTCGAACTCAACGAGATCGTCGCCGCGATCGCACTCGGGTTGCTGATAACGGCCGCGGCGGTGTACGCCGTAGTGCGGCGGAACCCGCCGGGACTCGTGCCCGTGGCCCCGCTCGTGGCAGCTCATGCGGTTTCGACCTCGCCAGTATTTCCGCTTCGGATCGCGTTCGCCATCGTCTTCGCGTGCAGCTTCGCCGGGATGACATTGGAACTGAGTGCGGTGCGATTGCTGGCCCCGGTCGTCGGCGTGTCACTCTTCACCTGGACGGGCGTCATCGGCGTCATGTTGGCAGGAACAGCCCTTGGAAACTTCGTCGGGGGACGGCTCGCGGATCGCTCTGGCACCCCGAACTCGCGGGCCACTTGGCTCGGTTGGAGTTTGTTGTTCTGCGGTGCCACCACCGTGCTCGTGATCATGATCTTCATCATTTTGAATCGTGCCCCGATCCTAATCGGCGCCGAGAAACCCGGAGGGGCGATCCCCACCGCATTCACGGCGTACGGCATCATCGAACGGGTGATCCTCTGGACGTTCGCCCTCTTTTTCCTGCCGATGTTCGGCCTCGGGCTGATCTCGCCGCAGGTGATCCGTCTGGCCGTGTCAGACGTCGGTTCCGTCGGTCGGATTGCCGGCACTATCTACGCTTGGAGCATTGCCGGGGCCATCGCCGGCACATTCGCCACCGGGTACGTGTTGATTTCCACCATCGGCGTGAACAACACCATCCTGCTGGCTGCGGCGCTGCCTTGTCTGGCGTTGATCCTCGTGCGGGTCAACCAGGATTCTTCAGGCAAGAGCCAGTCGAGCCGATCCAAGCCGCTGGTGTTGGACTCTGGAGTGTTGCTCTACGGATTAGCGTCGGTGCTCGGTGCTGTCGTCGGTGGTAGCTTGCTGAGTGATCGAGTGGTTGGCAGTGTCACCTCGCCGGGCCCGAACGTGCCAGTCGTGAATGAAATGCTCGAAACGAATTACTACACCATCCGCGTCCACAATGCGGAGCTGCTGCCCGGTGTGAAACCGCCGACCCAGACGGTGCTCGAACTCCAATTGGATAGCCTGCAACACTCGCGGGTGAACCTGCAAGACCCGACATTCTTGCACTATCAACACGAACATATCCAACTCGAAATCGTCCGGCTGCTCCAGGACCGCTCCCCCAACCAGCAGAGCGTGCTGGTGATCGGGGGCGGTGGCTACACCTTCCCGCGCTGTTGTCGGGTGCTCATTCCCACCGCGTCGGTCGATGTTGTCGAAATCGATCCCGGTGTCACCCGGATGGCCAAGGAACACCTCGGCCTAATCGATGCGTGGAATATTCACATTTACCACTTGGACGGACGGCAATTCATCACGGAGCAGACGCGGCCGAACACGTACGACTTGGTCACGCTCGACGCCGTGAATGATTTCTCGGTGCCGTCGCATTTGATGACCAAAGAGTTCAACGATTCGGTGAAGGCGACGCTGACCCCCAGCGGTGTCTACTTGGTGACCGTGATCGACCTCGTGGAAACAGGTCAGCTCTGGAAGGCCGCTGCCCACACGTTGCAGAAGAGTTTTCGATACGTCGAAATGGCATTCCCCGTCGGTGAATTCGACGAAGGGCACCCCGAAAAATCGCAGCAGAGCGTCATGGTGCTCTACGCTTCCGATTCCCCGCTCGACGGGGCGAAACTACGCGAGGCCGTGCTGAAGCAGACCGGCCAAGAGCCGAAGACGCAGATCGTTCGGCGCGACGTCTTCGAAGGGATGTTGAAGCGCGGCAAGACGACGATCCTCACCGATCAATTTTGCCCCACGGACAACTTGATGATGAACGTGTTCAAGCTGCGGTAATCCGGTCATTCTCCGCTGAGCATTCGAGCGACGGGCCGAGTGATCTCGATGTTCTCGAAGATGATTTTCAGCACCACTGTGAGCGGTACCGCGAGGAACATCCCCGGTAACCCCCACAGCAATCCCCACATAGAAAGGGCTGCGAGGATGACGATCGGACTCAATCCCACGGCCCGGCCGATATACATCGGTTCGATCAACGTCGCCGAAATGATGTGGATGGCCAGCAGAACCGCGGCCAACGAAATGGCCCGTGCCCCGATATCGAATTGCACGAATCCGAACATCACCGGCAGTGCATAAGCCACGACCGTGCCGATATACGGAATGAAATTGCAGACGAATGTCAGCACGGCCCAGAGGAGTGCGAACGGCACATCGAACGCCACGAGAATCAGCCCCACGGGGATGGCTAGCAGCAGACTCGATTTCACCTTCGCCTTCAAATAGCTGATGATCGCCGAGTTGATGCGGCCGAAGATATCCAGAATTTGCTCGGCCCGTTCGCTGGGATAGGCTTTGCGAACCCGTTCCGGGAAACGGGTCGATTCCAAAAGTAAGAAGAGCAAATAGAGACCGGCGGCAAAGGCTTCCGGGAGGCCGACTCGGGCGAACTCGAGCAGTTTCAGCACGCCGAGGGTGATGTTGTCGGCGACGATTTCTTCCGGCGCTTTCGACCCTTGCGGTTTCGGCCCAACCATGGGCAGCGAGTAGACCCAGTCGCTGAATCGACGGATCCAGGTGAACACTTTCTCGCGCAGTTCCGGCCCTTGCGTCGTCAGATCGACCACGTTACCCGACACGACGGCTGCTAGCCCGAGCAGCACGAGTGTCGTTGAACCGGCCAGGAGCACGATGGCCACGGGCACCGGCACATGCTTGCGAAAGCGATTGTAATACGGCATGAGGATATAGCCGAGAAACGCCGCCAAGAGGAGTGGCCGCAACACCGAGGCGAGTTGACCAAGCAGGTACCACGACCCGACCGCGACGACGATGGCATAGGCTGCAATTCTCAAAGTTGAGACGTTGGCCCAACGGGCTGGTTTCGGCGGCATGATCCTGACTCCCAACACTTGACTTTCACAGAACGCCTGTTGTACGGTTCGTGACCCGATCAGACGCCGGGATCGAAGCGGGAATTGCCCGCACACTGGGCAGTTGGATGTTTGTGAAGGGATCGTCTCATTTTTTTAAACGCTTGCCCGAGCGTGACTTGCAAACAATCGCCACACTTTCATGGAACCGGGACGGAATTTGCGAGTCTATGGTTGCAGCGATGAACGACCGATGAACATCGACCTCCCCCGCCAGCCAGGCTCGGCCTGCATTTTGACCACGATTCTTGCACGAGGATTTGCCTTGACTCGCACTCTACTCCGCCGCGCCGGTACCATCACGATTCCCGCAACGGTGGTGGCCACCCTCGTTCTTGCGACGTTCACTTATCCGGGCGGTGTTTCGGCGGCATACAGCGACCTCCGAGACCACACGACCCTCCAGCAGAGCATGGAATCCGCTAAAACAGACAGCTCGCAACTCGATTCGAGTTTGATGAATGTGACCGACCGGATTGCCTTGAAAGAACAGTGGATCGACGAGTTGATCTCGGGCCGCGCGACGTTGAAAACGACGACACGACGGTTCATGGAGTTGAACCGGAGCAGCGAAGTGGCACTGAAAACCATCGAAGAACATTTCCGGGGTCGGACCTCCGAAGAGAAAGCGGCCCGCAATGTGATGGCCTATGTGGTGGTTCGCCTCAAGTTTGCCGCCGCCCCGAGTAACACACCGCAACGGTTGCAGAGCCAGTTCCACGACCAGTTCGGCACGACGGTGGCGGTGAATTGAGTTTGTGAAAGATGGTGGGACACCGATCAAAACGGTTAGAATCCCCGTCCCCCCAATTCGGCGGATTTCCCCTTGGCGCAGCTTCCCCAGTCGGCTATCGCGTGGCCTAAAGCCGGGGTTGGTGTGCGCGATTCCCAGGAGTTTGGGGTGGACACGCCCACTGTTCGAGATGGTTCCCGGCCCGCCACTAGGGGAGGAAGGATTCCGATGCGAGCGTTTACCCGTCGAGCTGTCGCTGGACTGTGTCTCGGGGCGGCGATGGCCGGCCAGACTGTTGCCCAAGTTCCGGCCCCACCACCCGTGGTGGCACCGGGGGCCTTGGTGCCGCCGGCCATGGTGCCTCCGAAAATCGTCGATCCGAAAGTCGATTTCCGTCCGACCGGCAACGCCGTGAAAGTGAACGGTCAAGAGATTCCAGAGATGGCCGTCTGGCGCGCTCTGCGCCAGTTCCCGGCCGAGGAACGCGAGATCGCCCGCAAAGAGATCTTGAACCATTTGGTCGAGAACGCTCTCATCGACCAGTACCTCACGGCACTGAAGATGTCGGCCGAGACGCCGGAAGTCGAGAAGATCATCGTCGATCTCAAAACCGAGTTGAAGAAGGAGATGAAGGACTACGCCAAAGAACTCGAAGCCATGATGCTGACGGAAAGCGAGTTCCGGTTGGAAGTCACGGCGCAAATGAAGTGGGACAAGTTCCTCAAGCAGCAGGGCACCGACGAATCGCTCAAGAAGATGTTCGAGGCCGCGCCGAATATGTTCGACGGCTCGATGGTGCGTGCCCGGCACATCTTGTTTACCCCCGGTGAAGACAAAGCCAAACAGACCGAAGCGGTCACGAAGCTCCGGGGCATCAAAGCGGCCGTCGATCAAGAATCGGCCAAAGCCGCCGCAGCGTTGCCCGCCACGGCGTCGGCTCTCGAGAAAGATCAGGCCAAGGTCAAACGCGCCGAAGAAGTGTTCGCGGCATTCGCCAAGCAAGACAGCACCTGCCCTTCGAAGAAGGACGGCGGCGACTTGAACTTCTTCCCGCGCGTCGGGGCGATGGTCGAGCCGTTCGCCAAGGCCGCGTTCGAGTTGAAAGTCGGGGAACTCACGGAAGTGGTCGCCACGGAGTTCGGGTATCACCTGATCCTCTGCACCGCGAAGAACCCCGGTAAAACGCCCACCTTCGAGCAGGCCAAGGAAGCCGTGCGAGCGGTGTACGCCATGCGGCTCCGCGACGCGGTCGTCGGGCAGATGAAACCGAAGGCCAAGATCGAAATGATGGCAGCACCGACTTACCCGAAGTGAGTTTTTGCGAACCGCAATGCAACACGGCCGGGGAAGGTTCCCCGGCCGTAAGCACGTACCACGCTCACACTGCGACGTACAGCCCGCGGCCGCAGTTGGGGCAGCAGATGTACTTACCGTTGATCAGTTCCGCTTTCTGCTGCTCCGTGATGCTCGTCCGGCATTGCTGGCAAGACCGTCCGTTGACACCGGCCAAGCCGTCCGGGCCGTAGCGTGCGATCAGGCGGTCGTATTGACTCTTCACGTCGGCGGGCAATTTGGTCTCGGCGTTCGCCAAATGCTCTTGGGCCAAGCGTTGATCTTCGAGGATGCGTTCCATTCGCTCCTTGGCGTCGACTTGTTGTTGGGCGAAGTTGGCTTGCGCTTCGGCCCAGCGTCTGTCATCGGCGGGGAGGGCATTGGTACGATTCTCCAACTCTTCCATCGCCAGTAGAATCGCTTCTTCCGTCAGGCCGATCTTCTCCTTCGCCTGGCGAATCTCGGACTGTTTCCCCTCGTATTCCTTGGGGCTACCCGCTTCGTTGAGTTGCTTCTCGAACTTGGCCAATTGCGTGTTGTGCTGTTTCAGGTTCCCTTCTTCGTCGCGGATCTTGAGCTTCAATTTGCTCACCGAATCGTAGGCCGTTTTGTGGGCCAGTTCCTCCGCCGCGAGATGGGCCAGTTGCAACTTCGCCACCCGGGGCCCGAGATCGATCTCCGATTGAAGTTCGCGGAGATGTTTGCGGAGGCGGTGGGCCTGTTGCAGCGTGGCGGGAACGGTCGCGATCATAGTCATCTCCTGATTCCCCCCATTCTATTGGGGTTTACCTCAGCTCATGAACTGCTCGAGGTACTTCTTGCTCTGGCGCAAGGCCCGCTTGCGATCTTCCAGGGATCGCTCGTAGGCTTTGTCTTCCACTTCGATGCAGACGGGGCCGTTGTAGCCGGTGTCGGAAAGAGCCGCGAAGAAGGGCCCCCATTGAACATCCCCGAGGCCGGGGAGCTTCGGCTGATGCCAGCCGAGGCCGTGGACGCCGACTTCGTAGAGTCGGTCGCGGTCGATCCGTTCGTCTTTGGCGTGCACATGGACAATTCTCGATCCGAATTCCCGCAGTGCCCGGGGCGCATCGATGAATTCCGCGATCAGGTGCGACGGATCGAAATTCAAACCGAGGGTGCCATCCGGGTAGAGTCCGAACAAGTGCCGCCAGACGGCGGGGCTGCATGCGACGTTCTTACCGCCGGGCCATTCGTCGTTGGTGAACAGCATGGGGCAATGCTCGATGCCGAGTTTCACTTGCACGGTCTTGGCCAGTTCGAC
>JAYSYJ010000121.1:0-17226 GCA_043727675.1 Fimbriiglobus sp. | reverse complement strand
TGCACGAGAATTCGTGTTCGTAACAGCCACCGATCCACTCGCGGAACTCCTTTGCCCCGATGTCTTTCGGCACCTCGACGCCAAAATGGGCACACATCAGCCCGGTGCCCTTCTTCATCAGTTTGCCGATGCGTTCGAGTCGAGCATCGCGGATGAGGGGATGGCCGGCTCCGCCGTCGGCAAAGCAGAGAATGCCATCGGCCGCGTCCAACACACCGTCGTCTTTCGGATAGCCACTGAGCAGTACTTCCACCTTCAAACCCTTCGTGGCTTCCAAGCACTTGGCCAACAATCGCACACCGGCGTTGAACTCATGATCGCCTGGCCCGTGGCTGATCGTCCCCGCCATCAAAACGAGTGTCTTCGGCTTCGTTTCTTCAGTGGCTTGGAGCTGCGTTGCTAATCCGAGTACGGCGAAGACAGTCAGGAAGTCACGGCGGGATAATTCCATCTGGACACCTGTATACTTAGGACGAAATACGATCCAATTGTCACTTGCAAAGTGACTCTTTGTGGTTTTATTGTAGCGGTTGCCATCGCGATTCCACGTTTTGCAAGGTGCCGCTAAACCTTCGCGTAACAGTTCGTAACAGCCTTTGCAGTTCATTCGCCGCCGGACAAATGGCCTGTTATAATGTCTACATCATCGACATTCCCGATTGGGATCGCACATGGCCAAGTTGAACGCCTCCATTCCGGAAACTGGACTTCCACTCACGGCACAGGTCGAGCGCGAGATTGCGTACGTCGCCAAGAAGATTCGGCTCAACGACCTCTTCACCGGGGCCGCATTGTTGATCGTCGGGACGCTAACGTACGCCCTCGTGGCGATTTTACTCGACAAATGGCTGACACTGCCCGCGTGGGCCCGGCAAATCGGGTTCCTAGGCTTCGCCAGCACATTACTCGGGCTGGCCTTCTTCGCCATCGCACGACCCTTGATGCGTGTCGTGAACCCGCGTTACGTCGCCCGGCAAGTTGAAGCGACCATGCCGCAGTCGAAAAACGAACTCATCAATTGGGTCGATCTTCAAGAGCAAGAGATGCCCGGTTCCGTGAAGTCAGCACTGGCGAGTCGGGCCGCGGAGGGCTTCGGCGAAGCCGACGTCGAGTCGGCCGTGCGCTCGAAGAAATTCCTTTGGCTGGGGAGCACCGCTGCCATCCTTGTGGCCGTGCTTGCCGTGCTCTTTCTGGTTTTCAAGGGGACTCAGTTCGCCTCATTGGTCAGCCGGGCGTTCAACCCATTTCAGTCGGGAACGGTGATCGCGGCCCGAACGACGATCGAAGTACTCGAGCCAACCGAAATGGATGCCGTGGTTCCGGATGGTGGCCAACTCCGCTTCGCCATCCGACTCAACGGCCGCGTTCCCGACGAGAACGCTTCCGACAAAGTGCGCCTCAAAGTGCGGTACAACGCGGACACCAAAGACCCTGAAGAGATCGTCTTCAGCAAAACGGACACCCTGCGTGATTTCGATTTGACCCTCACTCGCGGCACCATCCAAAACGGATTCTGGTATACGATTGCGGCCGGGGATGCCGAGACACCCGAACACCGTGTGACCGTGCGGACGAAGCCGATGTTGAAAGCGTTTGAAGTGAGTTACGAGTACCCGGCGTACTTGCGGATTGCCCCTTCACAGAACAGCGATCCGAAATGGCGTGGCTATCCGGGGACTAAAGTTCGGTTGCAAGTGCAGACGAACCGCGAAGTGAAGGTTGGCACCCTTTTAATCGAGCCGCTCGGTGAAGTTGTCAACGGGACAGTGGTCGGAGAAAAGAACGAGAGCCTGCGCTTCGAGAAAACAGTCGACCGCGCGGGTCAATACCGCGTTGCTTTCGGTTCGACAACCGGTGAGTCGAGTGGAAGTTCCATCCCGTACCCCATCGAGATTTTGACCGACGCGGTGCCCACGATCACAATTGAGAAACCAGCGACGGACGAGATCACCTTGCCAACGAATGGGTTGCTGGAAATCGATGCCACCATCGGCGACGACTTCGGCATCGAGAATACGACCCTGCAATTTAACTTGGTCAATGGGCCGAAACTCGCCGGGAAAAAGTATCTCAACGCGGCCACGTTCCGCCGGGACAAGGATGGCACGTTCCCGACGCGGGTCGATTACAAAGACTCGGTGAAACTCGATCAATTGAAAGACGACACCGGTAAAACCGTCGCATTGCAAGTGGGTCAAGTGCTGGAATTCTGGCTCGAAGCAAAGGACAACTGCACGGTACTGCCCCACGAGTTGGGCAAATCAAAACGATACCGTGTGAACCTCGTGGCACCACCGGTGAAGCCCGAAGAGCAGAAGAAGCAGGAGCAACAAGCGGGTGATCGCCAGAAGCAAGATGAGCAGAATCAGAAGAACGAAAAGGACAAACAAGCCAACGAGGAGCGGAAGCCACCGCAAGACCCGAATCAGAAGAACGAGCCGGGAGAGAAGTCGGAGCAAGGTGGTCAAGGCAAGAAAGATACGCCGCCAGATCCAAAGGATTCGAAGGATCAGCCAAATCCAAAAGATGCGAAGGCGGACGAAGCCAAAAATAAAGGCACGGGTCAAGGTGAGCCGATGCCGAACACGGATCAAAAAGCAGATCCGATGCCGAACGACAAAGAGACGCAAGACAAAGCCAAGGACATTCAAGACAAGATCGACGATAAGAATCAGAAAGCCGGCGAGGGCAAACCGAACCCCAACGCGTCGAAGCCGGAGGGGGCCGAACCGCCGAAAGCGGGCGAGAAGAAGCCGGACGATCAACAGCCCAAAGTGGGACAGCCCAACTCCGAGTCGAAACCGGGAGATGGCACCGAGAAAGATCCGATGGCCAAGCCGGCTGGGCAAAACAAAGACCCGGGCAAAGTTCAGCCACCGGAAACTTCGAACGAGAAACCGGAACCGAATCAGAAGCCCGGTGATCAGTCGAAGCCGGAATCGCAACCGAATGGCGATAACACCAAGAGTGCGCCGAAGCCCGAGGACAAACCCGGCGATCAGAAGAACGACAAAACCGAAGGTGCCACTCCGAAAGAGCAGCCGAAGGCCGGTGAAAAACCGAAAGACGAGCAGGCGGGTGGCGGCAAGAACGAACAATCGAAGGGTGAGGAGCAACCGAAGAAGCAGGATGGCAAACCCGAGCCGGGCCAAGCCAAACCGGACGGTCAACCGAAACCTGGCCAAGAAAAAGAATCGCCGAAGTCGGGTGGCGAAGAACAAGGAAAGTCCGAAGAGCGTTCTGCGGCCGGTAAAGACCAGAAACCCGAAGAGGCAGGCAATAAGAAACCCGAATCGAAAGAGGGGAAATCTGCACCACCGAAGAATGCGGGTGAACCGAAACCCAAGCCGGGTGACGACGCGGGCATGGAAAAAGACGATGATGCGGCCAAGGAAAAAGGGGACGGGGCCAAGCAACCCGAGACAAAGGATTCGAAGTCTGGACAAGATCCGAATGCCAAGGGTGAAGAAAAAGCCGTGCCCAAGCCGGGAAGCAAAAAGGACAAGCCTTCGGCCGGTGGCAAGGACGAGAAACAGGAACAGAAAGAGATTGAAGACGCCGTGAAGGATGTTGATTCCAAAGACCCGACCAAGAAGAAGGCGGCCCAAGACAAATTGGATAAAACCGTCGGGAAAGAGAACCGCGAGAAGACCGAGCAGATGAAGAAGGATCTGAATTCGGACGATGCGAAGACGCGTGAGGACGCCAAGAAAAAGCTGGACGAAATGACCAAGGACGGGGGCAAACCGAATGGCGACAAGCCGAAGGAACCGACCAAGGAGGAGTTGGATCAGCTCGCCAAAGATGCGAAAGACTTAAACAGCCCCGATGCGGACAAGAAGAAAGCGGCCGAAGAGAAAGTCGATCAAAAGGTCGGCAAAGAAAACCGCGAGAAGCTTCAAAACGAGATGAAGAAGCAGGATGCGGACGACAAGATGGCGGGTGAGAAGAAAACCGATGATGCGGCCAAGAAAGCGGGCAAAGAACCGAGCAAGGACGATGTCGGAAAGATGGCCGAAGCCGCGAAGGACTTGAACAGCCCAGACGAAGGGAAGAAGAAAGCGGCGGAAGAGAAGCTTGATCAGCAGCTCGGCAAAGAGGGCCGTGAGCAACTTCAAAAAGAGATGAAGGACTTGCAAGGCGACGATCCGAAGAAGGCCCAAGAAGCCAAGGATCGTCTCGAAAAGTTGGCCAAAGAATGGAAGCCTGGAAACGGTGGCGCCAATGGCCAAGAGAGTACTCCGCTGGTGGAAAATGCCGAGAACCGACTGAAAACCTCGGAACTCCAATTGGACAATTTGAAGAAGTACCGCGGCGATAAGAACTTCTTGAAAGAGAACAACATGTCGGACGCCGACTACGAGAAGTTCTTGAAGGGGTACGAAGAGATGGTGGATCGCCAGCGGAAAGATGTCGACAACGAGAAGCTCAATCCACAACAAGCCCGCCCGAACGGGTCGAGCAGCGTCGGTGCCAATGATGGTTCCAGTGGCCGGTTGAAGACCGGAGTGGAGTCGGGTAATGCCCCGGCGGTGGGCGGGCCGTCGTTCGCTCCGCCCGGCTTCTCGGAAGCTCAACGCGACTTCGCCAAGGAAGCCCGCGAAGCGGTCGAGAAGAAAAAGAAGTGACGGTCATTCCAACGCCGACAGCTCGCGCGCTAAGTTTTGCCGCGCGGCTTCTTCGCCGTCTTCTCGCATCCGTTTCGTGGCGTAAATTGTCGGCGTCCGTTCCAGAAAGTGCCGCAGCACCCGTCGCCGACCGTCTCGATATTGATCGTCGGGAACGTACGAATATTCTTTGCGGACATCGGTGGCGTAGCGGTCGTACCGATCCAAGGACGCCCCGAGAATCGCCAAATCGGCATCGTGTAAAATTTGAGATTCGATTGGGGAATCGGGTGCGAGTGCGACCCGGTGATCGGTACTCAGGATCAAGTCGATGATCGTTTGCGTGGGCAACTTCAAGTTCGCCAGCGCAGTACGGGCGTACTCGCCGCTGTCGATTTCGTTCGTCTTGGATCGTGGGTCGTAGATGACATCGTGGAACCAGACGGCCAGTTGGATGGCGAACAAGTCGGTTCCCGCCGGTGCAATTCGTGGCACAATTCGAAGCATCTCGGCAACGTGTTCCAGCGTGTGGTAATGCCGGTGCGGTTCGTCGTAACGCAGTACCAAGTCGTCGAATGTCGCGTAGGCGGCCTCCGCTTCGACGCCGGTGACTCGCAAGGTGTTCCACCACTGCGCTTGCAGTCGATCCAATTTCTCGGGTGAAACAGACATGGCCACCTCCGCATCAACGAAAACGGTCGGTCGAACAACTTTGGCGTTCGTTCCCGAGTCGCGTTACAGTAATAATAGTGGGAGTTGGTGAAACCCCGGTGCCGCCATGCCCGCGTATCTGCTGCCGGAATCGCTGCGGACTCAGCTCGACGACTTGGCGGTCACCGTCCGGCGCTTGCGAGTCGTGCGCGGTATCAGTTGGTGGGTGCTTTTGTTGTTGGCTTTGGCATCATCGGCCATCGCACTCGATGCCACGTGCGAATTCTCAAGTCGTGCTCGCGGCTATTTATTCTGGGTCTGGATCGCGGTCGCCGTTACGGCGGGATGCTGGTTTGTCGGGCGGCGCATCCTCGAAGCCCCATCGCTGAATCTGCTCGCTCAGCTCATCGAAGCCAAATTTCCAGACTTAGCCGAGCGACTGCAGACGCTCGTTCAATTGAGTCAAGAAACCGATCCCGGGAACGGTTCGAGAACGATGATGGCGTTGTTGGCGCGGGAAACCGAACGCCAAACGGAGACGCTCGACTTCCAGCAGGCCGTGGCCACAACACCCAGCTATCGTTTGGCAGGATTCGTGGCCGCCGCTGGAATTCTAAGCTGCGTTCTCATGGTGTTCGTCTCGGAGAGTACCGACCGCGTCCGTCGGCTCGTCGTGCCCTGGCACAGTCCACCCTCCAGTCAGCCCTTTGAAATCGTCGTCTCGTCTGGCGATCCGATCGTCAAACGCGAGCGGTCGATCACGGTCTCGGGTTACCTCCGCAAGAGTCAGCCGCAGGCGGCGCTGCCCGATTCGGCGGACGTTCACTTCCGCGGAATCGGTTCCACAGACGAGACGACGCTGCCGATGGTGGGCGACGACAAATCGGCGTTCACCTTCACCCTGCCGATTGTCAGCACCGACCTCGAGTATTGCATTTCCAGTGGTTCCGTGAGGAGCGCCTGGCACACCATCGCCGCCGTCGACTCGGTGGAAATTGAAACCGGCGAAGTCACCATCACCGCACCGCACTATGCGTCCGAGCATCGCCCGAAGCAACTCGTGCCGAAAATGACCGAGATGGACGTACTCGCTCACAGCCGGCTCGAGTGGCGATTGAAGCTGAACCGCCCCGCCCAAGCCGTGCAATTGGAGTGGCGACCCACGGGCGCCTCCGCGTCGGCACCAACCGAAAGACTCGTGGTTCAACTCGACGAATCTAAGACCTTGGCGACGGCCAAAATGACCTTGGAAGCGAATGGCACATTGAAGTGGATTCTGTTTGGGGAAAAAGATGTCCGGACGGAACTCATTCAAGTGCTGCGGGCGATGGCCGATGAACCACCGAGGTTTGAACACGTCGCCGGGTTTCCGAATCGCACCCGCGACATTCGACCGGGCGAAGAGTTGAAGTTCGCCCTCGTGGTCACCGACGATCTCGCCGTGAACGCAATCGAACTGGAATACGGGCCTGCGGACGCACCGGATGATTCCGTGTTTCAGACTTCACCGATCTCGTTGGTAGGTGTCGGAACCAAACGGTGCGAAGGCACGGCCACGTTTCATCTCCCGACAACCGCGACCGATGGACAGATGTTCCGAGTTCGGTTGCGGATACGAGACAATCGCGTGTTCCCGGAACTCAATTGGAAACCGCAATCGGCGACCTACCCTGGACAGGGCTGGGCCACCCTGCGCGTGTCGTCCCTGGCCCGCCCCCCTGCGGAACAGGATGTCGTGGCACGTCGGGATCAATTCACTTTGAAGCTCGGGATCATCGAAGGATGGATGGCGAAAGCCACCCTGGATTTGAAAACGCATCGACTCGACTATCTGGGTCAGCAAACTTTGGAACAGGATCAATCCGTCCGACTGAATGAGAACCTCGAACTGGTTCGTCAATCGCAAAAATCTCTCGACGAACTGGCCCGGGAGGTCGGTGGAATCGCGGAACTGAAACAACTGGGACTTCTCGCTCGAGAGCTTGTCGGCGGCGACGTTACCACGGCCGAAGCTCAGCTCAAAATGGTGTTGACCGAAACCTCCGTGGCGACACGAGACCTGGCCGCACGAAACGCGGTGACTGCCCTGGAGGACGTATTGGTCAAACTCGGACAGTTGCGGGTAGCCGGTGAAACGGCCATGGACGACTGGCTCGAACTGACCCGTTTGAAACAAATCGGTACGGCTCAATCGCGACTCGCTGAATCGACGAAGACGACAAAAGATCCGGTTCCACTGCTCGCGGCACAACGTGAACTGCGCGACGAATTACAGAAATTGATGCAGCGGAATCCGACGTTACGCGAAGGTGCTGCCGATGCTGAGGAGCACCGGCGCCAAGCGGTTGGAAATGAACTTCGCAAACTCGCTCGTCGCTATCTCGATTTGGATGGGGCCATCCGTCAGGCAGATGCGGAAGCGAATCGCGATCGATTTGAAGAATTGGCCCAAGTGCAAAAGCGACTCGCCGAATCGATGAAGTCACTCGCCGAGAAGACGGATCTCGCGGCCCGTTTGGCGCAGGTGGCACCGCTGGAGTTCAAGCCGGCAAACACGGCCCGGGAATGGCTCGAGAAGAAAAAATCGATCGAAGCCATGACGGAACAGGAAAAGACCGCTAGCGAACTCGAACGGCTGGCAGACGCCTTCGAAAAATCAGCAGCCGAGCGCAGTGATAGCAAGAAGGTCGCCCAGCAACTCGCCCGCTGGCAGGACGATTTGCACAGACGTTTGGCGGACGGATTGAAGCAAACTCCGCGCGGCGATACACCGGCGAATCGAGAACTCTGGTTGGCGGAGCAACGGGCGATCCACGGAGTCGTCTTGTCGATTTCACTGCCCCCTTCCCCCGCATTCGACAAACTGTTTCAACTGACCCAAGAGACGGTGGCTTACGCGGCGGAGCAATTGAAGCGCAACCCGGCCGAAGCGGGTGAGAGTCTGCGGAAAGCGACGGATGTTTTGAACTCACTCGTCGAGAAGTTGCCGGGCCAACCCCAACGCTGGAAAGCGGCGGCCGCGGAGTTGGTGAAAATTCGGCGAGATCAGGATGCGATTTCTCGAGAGATCGACGAAACACTCCGCAAGACTGCGGATCTTGATGAAGCGATCAAACCGGTCAAGCTGGCCCCGATCACCGAGAAACAACAAGAGTTGACCAAACGAATCCGCGAGATCGACTCCCCTGGCCTCAAGCATCGTCGCACTGCGGCGGTCGAGGCGAGCCGGACAGCCGGGCTGGATTTGCAAAAGGGTTTGCCGAAAGACATGGCGTTGTCGCAACGTGACTCGAGTCGGCAATTGGAATGGTGGAATCAAGCGTTCCTCGGCCAGACACCCGCGGATGACCAAACCCGTGAACTGGCCCGACTTCAAACTGAGCTGACGGACGAACTGACGAAACTGGTGAAGCCTTCTGTCGCCGATCTCCAGCGTGTTCAACGGAAGCAAAAATTGATCCTTCGGCAGTTGGCACAACTGCAAGCCCCCGATTTTCAGATGGAGTTACTTGAAATCCGCGAAGCGATGCAAGCCAGCGACGAGGCCTTGCAACAACGCGAATCGGATCTCGAACCCACGATCAAGAAGTGTCGTGTCGCGCAAACTGTGGTTCAGCGGCTCGCCCAGCAATTGAACAAACAGGTCACCATCTTGGTGACTGCGGTACCGGAAGTTCCTGTGCAGCTTCCGAACACGAAAGTCGCGACTCAACTCCGCGAACTCGCCCGAGATCAGCGAGCCTTGCGCGATCAAGTGGCTCGGATCGCCGAGGCCGCTTTGAAACCACCCCAGCAAGCAAAATCCGACCCGTTGAAAGCAGTCGCCGAGAAGCAGTTGGCGTTAGCCCAATCGGTCGAGTTGGTCGATGAAGTAGCGGCCGGCGCGGCCAACGCAGTGGGTCGAGCCTTGGACGTTGGGGACGTTCTTAGTGCCGGGATCGAAGCGAAATTGGTACTGGAGAAACTGGCACAAGTCGTTCGGAATGCGTTTGAACCGGCACTGGCGAACCGTGCCGCGGAGTTACACGCGGAACAGAGCGAACTCATTCGTGAGGTTGCAAAATTAGAACATGAAGTGGGCTACCGCTTGGCCCGGCAACAAGCCTTGCAAAAGGAACTTGCCCAAAACTGTTTGGACTTGGCCAAGAGAATCGACCCGCTGGATTCCACCCATTCGGTGACCGAAGTTTTGACCCAAGCCGCGGCATCGATGGAGCGAGCCGAACGCTTTGTTGGGAAAAACAAGCTGGTGGAAGGGGCAAAAGCCCGTCAGGACGCTAACGAAGCGTTGGCGAAATCGCAGGGGATCGTCGATGGTTCGAAAGTACCGTTGCGAAGCGGGAGTGAAGCTGAAGCCGCCCGTGCTGCCGCCACGGCCGCACAACACGCAGTTGGATTGATGCAGAAAGTGGAAACCGAGTTGAGCGAACCTAAAGGGACACCGACTGTCACCATGAACGAAGCGGCCGAGTGGATCACATTCGCGGTTGAGAAGCTTCGTATCGCCAATATCAAACGCAGATGAGCAGCACGACTATTTAGTATCTGCTGTCTTCGGCCGGTCGGCGTCCTTGTTTTTGCCCTTTTCGGCACCGCCACAACCGACCGAAACGAAGCAGAGTATCGCCAAGACGAGGCAAAGTGCAGATGTGCGGAACATGTGAAGTCTCCAGTAGAGCAGATCAAAAAAACAAGCCGACCGGTAAACCGGTCGGCTTGTTTCAACAGACTTAAGCAATTTACTTGGTCGGTGGGGTCACGACTGCTGGGGTCGCTGGTGTGACTGGGGGCTTGGTTGGGGCAGCGCTGCTACCACCGCAGCCGAGGGCAACGACCGAGAAGGCGAGAACGGCGGTGAGAACGAGGATCTTCTTCATCGAGAAACTCCAAAGAGATTGTGATAGGTCGGTCGCAGCTTCCACAACTGGAACTTTATCCGGGGCACCCCGGTTGCGACCTCACTAACCAGACCCAACCCGGCCGGCATTATTCCCAAGAATTTGAAATTTATGCCGAATCCGAAATGGGACGGATAAATCTGGGTGAAATCACGGCCTTTCGAAGGACCGGGGAATAAAACAACCCGCTTAGGGTTCCTATCTGTAAGGAGTTTCGCTTCATGAGCGCGCCCCCACTTGGCGTCCGCGATTTGATCGACGCTCATTACGAGGCACTTTACCGCTACGCTTACCGGCTGGCGGGAAATTCCGCGGATGCCGAAGATCTCACCCAAGACACCTTCAGTAAAGCGATCTCTCGTCTCGGCCAGTTACGGGATCGCGACAGCGCCAAATCTTGGCTCTTTCGCATCTTGCGGAATGCGTATTTGCACCGCATTCGAGACGAGCGTCGCAAGAAGATCGTCCCGTTGGAAGCGATTGGCGACTTGGCCGAAGAACCGCCGGAAGCGCCGCCGGAGGTCGACTCGGCGACTTTGCAAGAAGCGCTCAACGAATTGGATGAAACGTTCCGGACACCCTTAATTCTGTTCTATTTTGAAGACTTCAGCTATCGCGACATCGCCGAGCAGATGGATTTACCGATTGGCACAGTGATGTCGCGGCTGGCGCGGGCGAAAGGCTACTTGAAAACGAAGCTCTTCGCCGGTATTGGATCCGACTCGCACTCAACCACGAAAAGGAGGGTGACCCCATGAATTGCTCCCTCTCTCGAATGCTCTTGGAGTTTCCCGCGGCCGATTTGGCCGCCGAGGATCGCGCCAGCTTGGCGGCTCATGTCGCCGGTTGTCCCAATTGCGCGAAACTGGCCACAAGCGAAGTGTCGCACCACTCCGTATTCGCCAAAGCGATGCAAGCGGTGCCGATGCCTGTGGAACTGCACGCTCAGCTCCTCCGGAAAGGCTTCGCACAACGCGGTGCCCGCCACCGTCAGCAGTTCTACCGCTGGTCGGCTCTCGTGGCCGCCATCGCAATTGCGATCGGCCTCGGATTCAGCAGCTACCTCGGCAGTCGGCCCGAAATCGACACGATGGCCTTGGCCGTGGCCACCGAGCAAGATTGGGAACAGCGGGAAGCACCGGTTCGCGAGTGGTTAGTGAAGCAAGAGCTACCGGGCGATCTGCCGTTGGATTTTGACTTCCGCAATTATGCCTTCCATGGCAAAGGGGAATTGGCCGGTCGAGACACATCGGTCGTGGTGTTCCAAAATCAGTTCACGAATCAGTTTGGCACCAAGGAAACTCACACGGCCCGCGTTTACATTGTGGAATTGTCCCGTTACAAAAACTTCGAAAAATTAGTGGATGCCCAAGCGAGCCTCGTCCGTGTGACGGTCAAACGCCACCCGACCCGAACCGACCTCGCCTACGTCATCGTTCACACGACCGAAACACTCGACCCCTTTTTGAAGCGTCCCATCGGGCCGAATACGTAAGCGCTCGTACGCTTTGTCTATACTTGAAATAGGTTCCGGATTGCCGGAGCCTATTTCTATCACCCGGAGGTTGGTCATGAAGATCGAGTTGATGTATTGCACGGCCTGAGGCTACTACGACAAAGCCCTCAGTTTGAGGGACACGTTGGCGAATGCACTCGGGAACAAGATGACCGATTTCCAACTGGTACCGTCCCGCGGCGGCTGCTTCGAGTTGACGGTCGACGGCGAACTGGTTTTCTCGAAGTTGAAAACGGGTCAATTCCCGGACGACAACGCCTTGGCGGAGTCGTTGGCCGCGAAGTCGAAAGCCTGATTGGCACCAGCCGATATAGTAACGCGGGGGCATCGGCCTCCGCGTTCTTTCGTTTCAAATTGAGGAATTTGGCCATGCGTTGGTTCGGTCGCCGCAAACGGCTCACAGACTATGCTTCGTGCGCGGGGTGAGCGGGTAAATTGCCCGCCGGCGGCATCGCTCAGGTTCTGAGCTACCTTCCCCCTCAACACGACCCGAACCTGCTCGTCGGCACCGAAACGCACGACGACGCGGGCGTCTACCGGATTGCGCCCGATCTCGCGCTGGTTCAAACCGTCGACTTCTTTCCCCCCGTGGTCGACGACCCGTTCGTCTACGGTCAAATCGCGGCCGCCAATGCCCTTTCCGACGTGTATGCCATGGGAGGCACGCCGCGCACCGCCATGAATCTCGTCGGCTTCCCGGACGACCGCCTGAACATGGATTGGCTCGGCAAAATCCTCGCTGGCGGAGCCGAACGCTGTGCTGCGGCGAACTGCACCATCGTCGGTGGGCACACGGTCCGCGACACAGAAATTAAGTTTGGCCTCTCCGTGACGGGCACCGTCCACCCGGATCGTATCTTCACCAATGCGAACGCCAAACCGGGCGATCGTCTCGTGCTCACCAAGCCACTCGGAACCGGATTCATCACTACGGCGGCCAAACGGAACGCCTGCCCCCCTGCCCTGCTGGCGCTGGCCTGTCGGAGTATGGTGCAGTTGAACGCCGGTGCCCGTGACGCCATGTTGAAGTGCGGTGCGAACGCGGCGACCGACGTCACAGGATTCGGACTCGCCGGACATGCCTTCGAAATGGCCGAGGGGAGCGGCACCACCATCGTCATCGATCTTGCCAAGCTGCCGTTGTTTGCGGGGATTGAAACTGTGGATGTCCGCAAACATCGAACGCGAGCCAGCAAGAGCAACCGCGATTACACCGCCGATTCGATTCATTCGGAGGGAACGCTCGACGAGTATCGCCGCGAGTTTCTGTTCGATCCGCAAACCTCGGGCGGATTGCTAATCAGCATTCCCCCCGAACGGGTCGACGAATTAGTGCAAACACTTTTAGCCAACGGCACGCTGGTGGCCGCCGTGATTGGTGAAGTCGTGCCACGCCGCGACCACGGGTTGTGGGTGAAGTGAAATCATTTCACAAAATTCTCTCAAGTTTTTCCTTGGCGCGGTTGGGGCAGTCGTTATGTTCCGCAGCGAAGCGGATGTGAAGCCCGATCCCGACTACCCAAGGTGCATGGATGCGATTTCTCCGAACGGCCGTCGCGTTTCTTTTCTTCTCTCCAGCGGTGTTGGCCCAAACCCCGCAAACCGTGCCCGGCGCCAAAGTTGAGCTGCGCATCGTGACCCTCAACGATGAAGACTTCGCCAAATTCACAGTTGAATACCCGAACTTCATGGAAAAGGGCATCCCAACGAAATCGGCTCAAATTTTGACCCGTGCCGAGTTGGACAAACTCTCTGTTTACTTCCAAACTCTGCACAGAATCGAAGTCTTACAAACGCCGACCGTCACCGTCGGCGACAAACGCTCGACCACGATCATCTGCGGTGATCACGTGAAGTTGACGACCAAAATAGAAGAGAAAAAAATCGACGGGCAGTCGATCTCGATACCCAAGATCGAAACGCTCCAATTGGGATTGAAGGCGACCATCTGCCCGAACGTCGCGGTGGATTGCCATAGTCTGTCGCTCAAACTCGACATCGAGAACACGACTATCGACCCCACCGTCCCGTTGATACCGATCACGACGATCATCACGCCCGTTTTTGAAGGCGGTTCGCAGGGACAGCCGATTCCCTTCACTCAGTTCATCCAGCGTCCCAACATCAGCAATCTTCAAATCCAATCGACCGTCGATCTCGCGGAGAATTCGAGCGCCGCCCTCTACATGGGCAGACAAATGGTGCCCCACGATCACAAAGATCCACAAACCACGATGGTAAAAAACCCGTACTTGCACCGGCTCTTCCGCAGCAAATCGGAACGTGAATCGCAGCACGTGATCGCCATCGCCATCGCATCCGTCACCGAGGTTCCCATCGCGCAAGTTCTTCTCGAGGATTACCGCAAAGCCGTCGCCGATGGCCGACTCGACGAGGCCAAGACCCTGGCGATCCGAGCGATTGAAGCTGATCCGAAGTGCTTTGCGAAATAGGCCGTCACTTCCCGGACGGGTGCAGAAACGTCCGTTCGATGAAGGTCGTGTCCACTTTGCCTTCGATGAACGCTTGCGTGTTGAAGATCTGTTGGTGAAGCGGGATCGTCGTTTGTATCCCTTCGACGACGAACTCGCGCAAGGCCCGGCGCATCGTGGCCAACGCTTCGACACGCGTCGGTTGGTAAACCAATAACTTGGCCACCATGCTGTCGTAGTTCGGTGGCACGCGATAACCGGGCACCACGTGGGTATCGACGCGGACACCGGGGCCGCCCGGCACTTGCCACTTGGTGATCGTCCCCGCACTCGGGCGGAAATCTTTAGCCGGGTCTTCAGCGTTGATGCGACATTCGATCGCGCAGCCACGGTGAACGATATCACGCTGGGTGAAGCGTAGCTTCTCGCCCGCGGCTACCCGGATTTGCTCTTTGACGAGGTCGATCCCCGTGACGAGTTCCGTCACCGGATGTTCGACCTGGATCCGGGCATTCACTTCGATGAAGTAAAAGTTGTTGTCCTTATCGAGCAAAAACTCACAGGTGCCGGCATTGTAATAGTTCGATGCTTTGGCCATCCGCACCGCCGCTTCGCAGATTTTATCGCGGACTTTTTCGGGGAGGTTCGGCGCCGCCGATTCTTCCACGAGTTTCTGATGGCGACGTTGCAGACTGCAATCGCGCTCGAAGAGGTGGACGATGTTGCCGAACTTGTCGCCGAGGAATTGCACCTCGATGTGCCGGGGTTGTTCGACGTACTTTTCCAAATAGACCGAGCCGTCTTTAAACGCGGCTTCGGCTTCTTCTTTCGCTTGGCTGAAACCGACGATCAACGAGGCTTCATCGCGGGCCACCCGCATGCCGCGACCGCCGCCACCGGCCGCCGCCTTGACGAGTACCGGAAAGCCGACGAGCTTGGCGAATTTGAGTGCTTCCTCTTCGTTGGCGAGCAAACCATCGCTGCCGGGGACAATCGGCACCTTGGCCTTCTTGGCCAGCTGCTTGGCTTTGTCTTTGTTGCCCACGGAATCCATTGATTCTTCCGACGGGCCGATGAACTCGAAGCCGCACTCGCGGACGATATGGGCGAATTTGGAATTCTCGCTCAGGAATCCAAATCCGGGGTGGATGGCATCGGCTTGAACGATCTCCGCAGCGGCGATAATGCGGTCGATCTTGAGGTAACTTTCCCCGGCCGGGCCCGGGCCAATGCAGATCGCTTTATCCGCGAGAGAGAGATACGGTGCCCCGCGATCCGCTTCGGAATAAACGACGGCGGATTCAATGCCGAGGTCGCGGCAAGCCCGGATGATGCGGAGCGCAATTTCCCCGCGGTTGGCTACTAAAATGCGTTGAAACATGAATCAGTTCCGGTTATCGATGACTACTTTGGCCGAAGAGTGTTGTAATTACGAGGGATCGACCCGGAATAGAACCTTGTTGAAATCGACCGCGTCGCCGTTTTTCACGCAGACTTCCACGATGGTCCCGGAGAGGTCAGCGGTGAGATCGTTGAAAATCTTCATCGCTTCGAGCTTGCAGACCACGGTACTCGGGCCGACACGGGCACCGATGGCAACGTAATCAGGTTTGTCCGGTGCCGATTTTGAATAGTAAGTTCCGACCATCGGCGATTTGATTTCGAGCAGTTGCTTGAGTGGCTTGGCCGGTTCAACAGGTGCTGCGGCAACGGGATGTGCGACCGACGGAGCAGGTGCGTAGTTCGTGCTAACAGGGGCGAAGCCCTTGCGAAGGCGAATGCGGTGTTCGCCTTCCCCGAGGGAAATTTCGGTGAGATCGTGCTTCCCCATCAATTCGATGAGGTGTTCCACCGTTTTAACGTCAAATGGGCGCGGTTCGCCGGAAGGAGAAACAGCTTTCGGATCGATGGCCACGTGACAGACCCAGCGAGATTCGGAACGAAAGACCGCCTGTCAGAATACGGGCGGTCTACGGTGAACCCTTAAGATATTGAGCCGGAGTCTTGTGGCAGCGACGACAAACGAATTGGTGCATCTTCTTTGGTGATCAAGAACATATCTTCGAGCCGAACACCGCCCCAACCGGGGATGTACACGGCGGGTTCGATGGTCACGACCATGCCCGCTTCGAGGATGGCATCCGAATTCTGGCGAATCTGCGGCATCTCGTGGACGCTGAGCCCGATGCCATGGCCCAAACCATGCGTGAAATACTCGTTGAGGTTGTGCGTCGTCAGAACCTTGCGGGCTGCCGAATCGACATCTTTCGCCGCAGCGCCGTGTTTGAGGACGGCAACCGCCGCTTGTTGGGCTTGTTGGACGGCTTCGAAAACGTCGTTGAATTTCACCCCGACGCGTTCGTTGCGGTTCTTGCGATTCGGAGCCACGCTGAACGGACTCCGGAACGTCCGGGTGAGATCCGATTTGTACCCGGCATCGGCGCCCCAATCGACGAGCAGTTTGCTATTGTCGAGCAGCAGGCGGTTGGTCGGCTGGGCGTGCGGTAATGCACTCCGTTCGCCGTAAGCTACGATGGTCGGGAACGAAGAGCCTTTTGCTCCGGCCCGACGGATGTACGACTCCATCGCATCGACGCAATCTTTTTCCGAATCGCGGTCGGTGAGGAACGCTTGGAACATTTGGAACGCCCGTTCGGCGATCCGCACCGCGACACGGATCTGCTCGATCTCGGAGGGATCTTTGATCGAACGGAGTTGTTCAATCTTCGGACCGATTGGGGCGAAGTTGAGCTTGGTTCCTTTTTCTTTCATCGTCTCCAGCAGTCCCATCGAGACGTGATGAGACTCGAAACCGACGTTCTTGGCACCGAGCTTGATGAGAGTCTCGGTGGCCGCTTCCATGGTCGTTTTATTGTGCGGCCGAATCACGGCTTCGAGTTCGTGGTTCTCTTCACGGAGTTGTTCTTCGAAGCGGCTGTCCGACACGAGAATCGCTTGCTTCGCTGTCAGAACGAGGTAACTGCTGTCGCCTTCGAATCCGGACAGGTACGTCACATTGGTCGGGTCGGTCACCAGAAATGCATCCACGCCATCAGATTTGATGTCACGGAAGAGGCTGGCGCGACGTTGATGAACGTAATTCATAGAGAGTAACCTGCTTA
>JAYSYJ010000120.1:0-5726 GCA_043727675.1 Fimbriiglobus sp. | reverse complement strand
CAATTGACTTAGCCCAAGGCGATGGTGTGTTGGCTCAATCGTTCGTAACCCGTTGCCGTGATGGCGTAATTGTGTTCGATCCGAATGCCGCCTACCCCGTCGACGTAAAGTCCCGGTTCGAGAGTCACCACATCGCCGGCGACCAATGTTTCGGTGGAATGCCGGACGAAGAATGGGGCTTCGGGGTGCGTCAGACCCAAACCGTGGCCCGCATGGTGGGGGAACTTGTCGGCGACTCCGGCCTTTTCAAAGACACCGCGCACCGCATCGTAAACGGTTTGGCAAGCGGCTCCAGCCTTCAATTCGGCTTCGCCCGCTGTCATCGCTTGCACGCACCAATCAAATAGTTGCCGTTGTTCTGGGGTCGGTTCTGCCCCGACCACGAGTGTATTCGTGAAATCGCTGCGGTACCCTTGAATGACGACCGAGAAATCGAGGATCAAGGTTTCGCCCGGTTGAATCACGTGATTCGTGGCCATGCCACCACGTTTGCCGGAACCGGGCGACACCGCGAAATCCCCGTACACGATCACCGGGTGACCAGCCGCTTGGGTGCAGGCTGCGAGGATGCCCGAGTACACGTCTAGTTCCGTCAAACCCGGTTGCACGTTGGCAAGCGCCCAAGCTTGGCCTACTTCTGTTACTCGCATGCAATGCCGAAGCAAGGCGAGTTCGTCCGCATCTTTCGACCGACGCATTTGCACAATGATCGTTTCGATTTCTTGAGTCGGGGTCAGCGGCACACGCCGGTTCCCATGACCCGGCGATTGGCCGTCGTACCACTTCGAGATTATCTTTTCGTCGGCGAATGCCGCATCCACCGATTTCGGCGAACGGGAATCGTACTGCAAGGTCGTGCGACCATCCGGCCGAATCAGTAAGGCGCCTCCGAAGTCCGCACCGAGACTGAAAGGATCCCAATAAGCATTTGCAAAATAACGCAAATGCAAGGGGTCAGTCAGTAGAACGGGTGCGACTGGTTTCAAGCGCTCCAAAAAGCGGGCGATGCGTCCGCGACACCCTTCGGCAGTCAACATGATCAATCTCCGAGGCTGATGCCGCCCCCGCCTTTTTGTTCGCTCTTGAAGATCATATCCGTTGCCAAGCAAGCTGCCAGAACCAGCATTTTAGCGATGGGCTGTTCTTTCAAATCGTCGGCCACGTCGACGATATACGAATCGGCGGAAGTGAACAGCTCTTTCATCAGTCCGCCCCACTCTTTGCTCACTTTGCCCAGCTCTACTTTGTGATCAGGCGTCAGTACGCGGTACTTGAACCCGGTGAAGTTACCTTTGACATCGGCGAAATGCTTGTCGTCTTTGTCGTAGACATGGAAGCCGCCGCTGAACGAGAAGAGTTTGCTTTTGAAGTAGCCGACCAAGTCGCCGTTACTGTCGATCACTTCGACGCGGGATCGGAAAAAGTAAGCCCCACGACGGATCGTGAAAACGAGCGCTCGGTCATCGAATTCGCGGACTTCGATCTTGGTCGACATGAATTTCGCGTCGATCACCCAGCGCAACGCTTTGACAAGTCCGCTGATGTTCTCCTCAGCTGTGCCGATTTGTTTTTTCGTTTCCGGATCGAAAATATCGTAGGTCTTGTGGTTCTTGAGGAACTTGACCTGTTCTTTGACGGCAAATTTGTCGGCGCTCAGCATGGGTGATCCCCGGGTTAATAGAAACCAGACGTGACGGGAGTTTACTTGTTCTGAGAGGCAATGATACCGAAATATCCTAGAATGAGAGTACTTCACGATAATCCGCTGACACCCGACGAAACGATCATGCCCGCAGACCATTCCGAACATTTATTAGTCCGTGCGGCCCGTGGGGAACGTGTCGAACGCGCTCCGGTCTGGGCCATGCGGCAGGCGGGTCGCTGGGATCCCGAGTTCCGCCGCGTCCGCGATGGGGCCGAGTTTTTCGCCTTTTCCGCCGACGTCGAAAAGTCGGCCCAAGCGTCGCTCTGCCCACGCCGCTTCGGAGTCGATGCGATCATCCTCTTTTACGACATCACCACATTGCCGATGGCGATGGGTCTGCCGTTTGAACTGAAACCTGGCCTTGGGCCGCAGCCGGATCGGCCGATCCACACCACGGCGGAGCTGGCCCGGTTGAACCCGGAGCCGACACCCGAAAGTTACGCTCACATCCGCCAGCTGTTGCATCGCGTCAAGGAATTGCTCGCGGGGGATTTGCCCGTCATCGTCTTTGCAGGTTCGCCATTCACGGTGGCCACGTACTGTATCGGCACTGGCAAAAATATGGACGCGACGCGTCGGTTCGCCGCCGAACAACCGGTGGTGTGGGATGGGTTGCTCGAGCGTCTCTCGAATGCGACCGTTGGTTTCCTGCGTACCTTGGTGAGCGAAGGGGCCGACGTCTACCAACTTTTCGATTCGTGGGCGGGATTGCTGACACCCGCAGAATACGCCCGTTGGGCGCAGCCGTACCACTCGCACATTTTGAAGGCTGTCACCGACGTTCCCCGCATCTTGTTCGTGAAAGAGTGCCCGTATTTAGATTCGATGGCGCAATCGGGGGCCGATGTGATTAGCCTCGGATTGCAGCACGACCTAGCCAAGGCACAAGCGCAGTATCCTCACCTCGTGTTCCAAGGCAATGTCTCGGAAGAAATCATGCGGTTGGGCACGCCGAAAGAAGTGACCGAGGCGACCCAAGCCTGCCTTCGTTCGACCGGTGGGCAACGCCACATTGTAAATTTGAACCACGGTGTGGGGAAAG
This sequence comes from Fimbriiglobus sp., assembly GCA_043727675.1. Classification (GTDB taxonomy): domain Bacteria; phylum Planctomycetota; class Planctomycetia; order Gemmatales; family Gemmataceae; genus JALHQU01. The sequence goes on along the minus strand of JAYSYJ010000120.1, from coordinate 2,979 downwards.
AAACGCCCGTGGAGAATTTCGAGGCGTACATCCGTGCTGTAAAAGAGGTATGATTTCTAACTTGCCCCGATTGGCCCCGAAGTGGAACACCACCGTGCGCGTCTTGTTCTGTTTGCTGATCTTCGTCGTGGCGATTCCGGCTGAAGGAGTTGAGCCAACACGCGGTTCGGCAAAAACGATCGAAGAACAAATGCAGAAGGTGATCGAGGATGCGTCGCCGTCTGTGGTGGCCATCGTGGTGAGCCATCAGAGATACCCCGGTGCAAAACCCGATCCGAAAGCGCCTGGCAAGCTCGGCGGCTACGAGATCAAAGAGCAACCGTTTCAGCGATTCGGGCCATTCTTACCCCCGCCTACGAACAAACTGGATCTGAGCAAATCGGAGAATGTGGCCGATAACACTTTCGGGTCGGGGTTGATCGTCGATGCGTCGAAAGGACTCGTCCTCACCACGCAGCACCTCATCGACGGGGCCACGAAGATTTTTGTGCGCTGCTCCAATGGCGAAGGATGCTACGCCGATATCCACGCATCCGACACCCGCAGCGATCTCGCGGTACTTCGATTGCTCCAAACACCACCAGGCCTGGGCGAAGCGAAAATCGCAGCGGTTCAGTTGGTCGATTCTCCAGACGGCAAAAAAGCGAATCTCAAGCGCGGGTCTTGGGTGATCGCGCTCGGGCACCCCTTGGCGACCGGTTTCCTCGATGGGGTGCCAAGTGCGTCATGGGGAATTCTGAGTAATGTCCGTAGGCGTTCCGGCGTTGCCCCGCAGCGGGAGGAACTCCGAACCAAGGCACTCCATACCTATGGCAGCTTGCTGCAGACTGACGCCCGCCTGACACTCGGTTCGAGCGGATCAGTTCTACTCAACTTAGATGGCGCCGCCGTCGGTCTCGGCTCGTCGGTTGCCGCCGTGCAAGGCTCTGAAGTGAGCGGGGGTTACGCAATCCCTTTCGACGCCAATTACCGACGGATTGTCAACGTCCTCAAGGACGGACTCGAAGTCGATTACGGATTTCTCGGCGTTGCTCCGCGAACTGCATTTGGCGGCGGCGTTGTCGTTTCCAGCATCACACCGGGCTGCCCCGCTTACGACAGCGGGATTCGTACCGACGATGTGTTGAAAACCATTGATGGCAACATTCTGAAGGATACCGACGATTTGCTCCTTTACGTCGGGGCCGCACTGGCCGGAACCGATGTGACCATCGAGTTTCAGCAAAACGGCAAGCCGATGAAGGTGGTCGTGACCTTGGCGAAGATGGCGAACCCACTCGCCTCGATGGCATCGAATCCCGGGCCGAATGTATTCGGCTTGCGGGTCGACTATTCCAGCCTCCAGCTCATCGGTCTGTTCAACATCCAAAACGCTCCGCGAACTGTTCCACCCGTTGGTGTTTCGATCAAAGATCTTGGGACCGGAAGCATCGCCGAGAAGAAGTTCAAAGAGGCCGGAGAAGCGACCGCGGGCTGGATCATCACCCATGTGAACGATACCCCGGTGAAGTCGCCCGCCGAATTTTACCGACTGGCCCTTGGCAAGAATCGGGTGAAACTCACGCTTGCCGATCCAGTCGAGTCAAGCAAGACGACCACGATCCAAATGCCTTGAAGCACCCCCATGCGCTACGCCATCTGCAACGAAACGTTCGAGGGCTGGGAACACGCCCGCATCTGTTCGTTCATCGCGAAACTCGGCTACACCGGACTCGAAATCGCGCCGTTCACGCTGGCCCCGTTGATCACCGATGTGACGGCCGCACGCCGACGCGAACTGCGAACGCAAGCCGAGGCGGCCGGTGTGCAAATCCTCGGGTTGCATTGGTTGTTAGCGAAGACCACCGGCTTCCAACTCACCAGTCCGGATGCCGAAGTGCGGAAACGCACGACGAACTATCTCGGTGAACTCGCCCGCGCCATTGCCGACTTAGGGGGCGATATTCTTGTGCTCGGCTCCCCGGCCCAGCGCAAGATTCCCGACGGGTTTAGCTATCAGCAGGCGGAAGATTTCGCAGTGCAATGCTTGGCGGAATTGTTACCTATTCTCGAACAGACCGGGGTGAAGCTCTGCCTCGAACCGCTCACACGCCAAGAGACTGATTTTATGATCACGGCCGCGGACGCCGTGCGAATCATGGATCGACTTGCACACCCGAACGTGAAATTGCATTTGGATGTCAAGGCCATGGCTGCCGAAACGGATCCGCGTCCAACGGTGATTGCGGCGAACGCTAGGCACCTGTATCACTTCCACGCCAATGACGAGAATTTGCGTGGCCCAGGCTTCGGGGCCATCGATTTCAAACCGATCCTCAAAGCGCTCCACGACACGAACTATCAGGGTTGGGTCTCGGTCGAAGTTTTCGACTATTCCCCTGATGCCGAAACCATTGCCCGCGAGAGCATTTGCTACTTGCGCGAATGCGAAGTTGAACACCAAAAAAGATAGCCCATGAAACATCTCGCCTGCCTGCTATTTCTGCTCGGCGGTTCAGCACTCCAAGCCGCTGAGCCGCAACTTTCGGTCGGCTTTGCGGACGCGGATATCTCACCGACTCTCGGGAAAAAGCCCGTCTACATGGCGGGGTTCGGTACGAACCGGACTGCCACGAAGATTCACGACCCCATCATGGCCCGCGCCGTCGTGTTGTCCGACGGCACCAAAACACTGGCGCTCGTCGCTGTCGATCTCGTCGGATTCTTCTTGCCCCAGGTCGAAAATATCCGCAACGAGTTGAAAGGGATCGACCATTTGATCGTGTCGAGTACCCACAACCACGAAGGGCCGGACACGGTCGGACTCTGGGGGGCCAGCCCGTTTCAAAGCGGCGTCGACGCGGAGTATGTCCAGCGGATCGAGCAGACGATCATCAAGCTTGTCGCTACGGCGACCAAAGCGAAGGTCCCCGCAACGGCGAAGATCGGTTTGGCCCATGCCCCGGAATTGATCACGGACAATCGCTTACCCGTGGTCAA
>JAYSYJ010000119.1:0-17249 GCA_043727675.1 Fimbriiglobus sp. | reverse complement strand
CGGTGGCATCGAGATCGCCACGTCTCGAACGGTGGTGCTACGCAGCCTCGAAACAAAGAAGATCACCTGCAAGAAAAAGGGCGAACTGTTTCTAGAAGACGTGGTGACGGACGCGATGCAATTCAACCCCGGCCAACGTGTTTGGGCGCGGCAACTCAACGTCGAAAATGAAGGCACGCACATCACCAACGACGGCGGTGCACTCTGGGTTTTGGGCTACAAGACCGAACGGGGCGGCACATTGCTCCACACCAAGAACAGTGGCACCAGCGAAATCCTCGGCAACTTCAGCTACACCACGACAGCCGGCAAATTGGGGCCGATGTTCCGCACCGACGACGCCACGGTCTTCGCGTTCTTCAACGAAGTCTGCTACAGCGGCGACCCGTTCCGAGTGTTCGTCGAAGAAACGCGGGGGAAGCAATCGAAAACGATCAAACCGGGAGAAGGTGGCCTGACCCCATACGTCACGGGGCCCGAGAAGAAGTGACCCGACGTTAGCTCATGCTGCCTTCGGCTTCTACGGCCACGGCAAGTTCGGTCAAACGGGCGGCGGTGACGCCAATCCGCTCGAAGCACTCGGCGACGATGCTGTTCGGCATGGTGAACAGCGTGATGAGTAGATCCATCGGGGAAACACACGGCCGGCCGTAGTCTTGGGCACGGGCGTAAGAATCGCGCAGCACGCGGATAACGTTATCGCTGAGGAACTCGCGGTTGAGCAGCAGCGGCGGCACCGGTTCGGCATCTTGGTAAAAAAGATCGCGGAATTGATCTTGGAGTCGACCGGTGTCGGCTCCGAGGCGGTTCGTCCACGCGTAAACCGCGGCGTCGGGAGTGCCCAACAGTCCGAGGAAGAGATGGGGGGTACGAACGCTGTCCCAGTTGGTGCTGCGGGCGTGGGCCAATGAATCGCGGAGGGCTTGGGCCGTGGCCTCGTCGGTCACGTCGGGTCGAACACGGCCATTCAACAGGAAGATGTCGTCGTCGAAATCCGACATAGAGTTGACCCCGGACAGGAGTGTAGCACCAAAAAATTAGGCGCTCAACAGAACTTAACCAGAATTATGCAGGTCGCACCGGTTCGACGCAAGGCAGTTCTCCGCTGCCGGCTAAGATTTTCGACCGTATCGTGTCCGACTTCGCCACACCCGGCCTTAACGGGAGCGCCGTTTCTTGCCGGGCCTGACACCGCGTCGATCCGCGACCAATTTGTGCTTCTCTGGTGGCTCGTCCCTAGCCGTTTCCCTATTGCCTGCGCACCATAAGGCTACTGCCTTTGATAACATCTTCTTGGATAGCCCGCTATGCAACAGACTCTCATCCTGCTGAAGCCGGACGCCGTGCAACGCCGGCTGGTCGGAGAAATCCTGATCCGCTTCGAGCAAAAGGGGCTTCGCCTCGCCGGGTTGAAGCTGTTGCAGTGCTCGCGCGAACTCGCCGAGAAGCACTACGCCGTCCACAAGGGCAAACCCTTTTACGAGTCGCTGCTGAGCTTCTTGACATCGGGGCCGACTGTGGCGTTGGTGCTCGAAGGGCGCGAAGCCGTGGCGGTCGGTCGGAGTTTGATGGGCCTGACCGACGGAGCCAAAGCACCGCCCGGCACGATTCGTGGCGACTTCGCCATCAGCGTGCAGAATAACCTGGTCCACGGGAGCGATAGCCCCGAGAACGCGGCTATCGAGATCGCCCTCTGGTTCGCCCCGACCGAATTGACGAAATACACCGGCGTCGATTCGGCCTGGGTTGGCTGAACGATCACCGATTGATTTCGAGCACCACCCGGAAGCCGACGGTGTTGCTCGCACTATTGGGCGCATGTCCGCGACGGGCCGCGCTCCGGCAATCGTTGCCGAAAGTGGTGAAACAGCCACCGCGCACGACTTTCATCGTCCCATGGGCCGGCCCGGGTGGATCTTCGGCGGGACTGTCGAAATAGTAGTACTCGTCATACCAATCACTCACCCATTCTTGTACGTTCCCGTGCATGTCGTGCAGGCCAAACGGGTTTTCCGGCAGTGTGCCCACGTCGACGGTGCGAGCTTGACCGCCCGACTTTCCGAAGGCGCCCACCGCGGCGTAATGCACGTCCTTCGGCGTGATTTTATCCCCGAACGCGAACGGGCTCGTGGTTCCCCCTCGGCAGGCATATTCCCACTCGGCTTCGGTCGGCAAGCGGTAGAAGCGACCGTGGATTTGCTCGTCTGGAAAGTGCGATAGTCTGTCGCAGAATTTTGCGGCCGCGTCCCACGATAGCGTTTCCACGGGGTGATCCGGCCCACCGTAGTGGTTGCGGGTGAAGGCCGACGGATTCTTACCGGTCACTTTTTCGAACTGTCCCTGGGTGACCGCAAACACACCGAAATAGAATGGTTTGGTGATCGACACGTCATGCTGCGGGTTCTCGTGGTCGCGCCGGCCACTTTCCCCCTCCGGCGACCCCATGAGGAACTGGCCCGGTGCGATCAGGGCGAATGTCATACCGATGGAGTTGTTCATCAGGCGGGGAAGTCCGCCGAAGCCGAGCGTCGGTGACCCGGCCGCAACGTGGAGCAGCGCGGGCATGCCGAGTTTAGTCGGCTGGGTTCCGCCATTACTAGGGCTTTCCGGTGTGGCTTCGATGGGGTGCTCACCCGATCGTTTCAGCGAAATCAACTTCGATCCATCGTTGGACGTCGAAGCGCCGGACGGCACGTTGCCGAGCATCGCACTGAGTTCAGCGGCGTCGTTCGGGCGTTTATCGGGGCGGGTGCTCAAGCAAGCACTCAACAACCGGGCTTGGGCATCGGTGACACCCGCACTCCGGAACTCCTCGACCCATTCGTGGCCGATCGGTGCGGCGGCGTGCGGGTCGCGTTTCAGCAGTTGGTACCAGATCACCCCGAGGGCATAGACGTCGTCACGCGGGTCGGCGGCGTCCTTGCGAGATTGTTGCGGCGAGGCGTAGAGCGGCGAATAAGCCCCGCGCCACGACAGCCGGAGTTGCTCCGCACGAGGTGTGGCCCGGTGCATCGTCAATGAGCGGGCCGACGCGATTTGGCTCCAACCAAAGTCGCAGACCCAGAGGGTGAACTTGCCGCCGTCGGTCGGGTGCAACCGGATGTTACTCGGCTTCAAGTTCCGGTGGACAATCCCCTTGGCATGCGCTTTCCCGACGATGTCGCAGATGCGCCGCATCAATTTCAACGACGCTTCCGGCTTGGCCGCGTCGTACTTCCACTTCCAATCCCAGATCAGCGAGGTCAAATCGTACCCGGCCAGGTACGCGTACTCCAGGGCCGGTGGCGACGACTCCAGGAACACCGATTGCAACGGGACGACTCCGGTTTCCTCGGACAACGTGAAGACGTCGACGAAGAGTTGTTGCTGCTCGTTCACCGTGGCGATGGCTTCGTCATCGAGCACAAACTTGAGGGCGACCGGCTTGACCGCGGCGTCGGTCGGATCGATGGCCAGCCACGTTTCGGAGGTCTCCCCAAAGCCGAGTAACTCGGTCAACTTCCAGTTGTCGAGTCCTTTCGGTTCGTGGCCCGCCCTCAGTTTCGCGGTATGCGGCGGGAGGAACAGCAGCAGATCTTCGGTCTTGTAAATCTGTAACCCTTCCGGCGGGGTGATGCCGGTCGGGTCGGACGGCCGCGCCAAGAATCGCTTCACCAACCCCGGCATCGGCGTGAGGTAGTCGATCAACTCTTGGCGAAACGGAATGGTGTGAACCCGAGCCAACCCGTCGACGAGTTTGGTGAGCCGGACTTGAAAGTCTGCTGCGGAAACCGCCGTCAGGTCGGCAAGGGCGACTTTCAGTTGGCCGGCACCCAGTTCCCGATTGCTGTTGTCAAGCGTGGTCTTGGCGACATCCAAGAGGCAATCGCCGAAGCGGCCGACGCCCGTGAGAGGTTTGCGGGCTTTGTCGATGAGCGCGAGGCCCAGACAATCCAAAAATGCTTTGACCCGAGGCATGGGGAGAGCCTCCGGCGAATGCCGTGTTGGGGTAAAGAAAGAGAGAAATGACACGGCTGAAATTGTACCGACTATTCAGGCGGGCGCCTCAATCGGGAATGGAAAGATTTTCAAGATTTGAACTGAACCCACCGAGGTACCCAAGACTCCGGTGGGACGCCGAACCTACCCAGGAATCCGGAGGTACCCCGGAATCCGGCGGGAAGCCGGAGGTACCCGGAATCCGGCGAGACGTGGGATCGCTACTTCTTTTCAAACGACCAGCGGCCCGGTGTCCAGGGGGCGCCGATGGCGTCCAATTTTTTATCGAGTGCAGGTAAATCCTTTTCTAGAAGCGTGCGGATTTTGACCAACGCTTCGGTGAGTTCGGCTTTGCCATCTTGCAGAGCCGTCTTCGCGGTTCCCGTCGGCAGGGTGATCGCATCGTTGTGCGTTCCCCCCGCGAACCCGAGCCGCTCCGAGATACTCATCGGGGCATTTTCGTACCGGTCCGTTAGGAATCGATCCCCTTCCAGTTCTCGTCGCAGCGACTTCAACGCGGTATCGATGGCTTTGAAATCCGCTTCGAGAGTGTCGTCGGTTCGTTCCGCGAGCTTGACCGCGCTGCGCATTTGATCGAGCCGAGTTCCCGCCTCCGCCAGTGTGCTGGTGGCGGCGTTGAGGCTCTTCTGCGTCGTCCGTAGCTCTTTATTGAAGCGGCTTAAGGCGATGTAATCTTCGGCTTTCAGCCCCGAGAGCGGGTCGGCCTTCACTGCGAATTCGATGGGGTCGGTCAGCTCGGACGTTTTCCCCTTTGAGGTTTGCACCAGTACGGCACGATACCGGCCCGGTGTCACAAAGTAGTTACTGCCCGCTTCGCGCAAATTCCAAGTGACGCGGTGGACGCCGGAACCAGTGGGTGCTCCAATGCGGTTCAACGTGTTGCCGTCGAAGTCGCGAATTACCAGTTCGATGAGGAACGGATCTTCCTCGCTCTCCGCCCGGAGTTCCTCCATGGTCGGATACGGTACCGGTTTCCCAGCTTTCTCGGCATCGCGTGCGGTATCGAGCCGGATCTGCTTCCGAGTTTTGTGCCCGTCCTTCAAATGCACGGTAAAAGTAGCGCCGACCGGCGGGTTCTCGGCGAAGTAGTGCGAACTCCCCTGGAAACTCTTCCCGCCGCCACCGAGTTGCGACGATTGCACGTAGGCCATGGTGGCGTCCGGGGCGATCAGCAGCGCCGGCTTTTGCACGGCCGATTCGGTGAGCGACCGCAGTGCCGAATAATCATCCAGCACATAAATGCCCCGGCCGAACGTGCCGACCACGAGATCGTTGTTGTGCTTCTGAATCACCAAGTCTTTCACCTGAATCGTCGGCAAACCGTTGTTCATCCGGTGCCACTTTTTGCCGCCATCGACTGTGGCAAATAGTCCGAATTCGGTACCGCAGAAGAGCAAGTCGGGGTTGGTGTGATCTTCGGCCAAGCAGTAGACCGTACCGCGTTCGGGGAGGTTCCCGGCGATGATCTTCCAACTTTTCCCGGCATCGGTGGACTTCAACAGATACGGTTTGAAGTCGGCGTTCTTGTGATTGTCGAACGCGGCGAACACCGTGTTCGCATCGTGTTGGCTCGCCACCAGTTTGGCGACGTACGTCCCCGTGGGCACGCCGGGGAACTCGTTCGATTTCTTCCACGTTTTGCCACCGTCTTCCGTGATCTGAAGCAAGCCGTCGTCGGTGCCGACGTAAAGTAGCCCCTCCGTTTTGAGGCTCTCCGCGAGAGCGACGATGTTTCCGTACAAACTCGTACTGAGGTGCTTGGCCACCGCTTCGGGCGCCTGAATTTTGCCGAAGACTTTCAGTTTGTCGCGGTCGAGTTGCTGGGTGAGATCGCCGGACACGGCCGTCCAATTGTCGCCCCGGTCGTCGCTGCGAAACAGCTTGTTCGCGGCGAAGTAAATCCGTTTCGGGTTGTGCGGTGAAATCATCAGGGCACTGTCCCAGTTCCAACGCAGGGGCGGTTCCCCTTTGCCGGCGATCGGTCGGATATCGACATGGTTGCCAGATTTACGGTTGAACCGTGTCAAGCCGCCATATTGCGACTCAGCATACACAGTGTCCGGGTCGGTCGGGTCGACTTTGCAATGAAATCCATCGCCGCCCTGCACGACGTACCAATCGGCATTCACAATCCCGTTGTTGCTGCGGGTGCGCACGGGGCCACCGAGCGTGTAGTTATCTTGGGTGCCCCCGTAAACGTGGTAGAACGGCCCACTCGCCGGGTTTTGATCGACGCCGATATCGTAAAACTGCGTGACGGGCAGGTTCGCTTTGAAGTGCCACGTCGCACCGGCATCGTGGCTCTCGTAAACGCCGCCATCGCAACCGCACAAGTAGTAGTTGGTGTCCTTCGGATCGATCCAAAGAGCGTGGTTGTCGACGTGCTTGTTAGCGTCGCCCAAGTTCTGGAAGGTCTTGCCACCATCGTTCGAAACTTTGTTCAAAACGTAATTCAAGATCACGCGATCTTTGTTTTTCGGATCAACCACGAGCGTGCAAAAGTACTGCATCTGCGAGCTGAACGGATTGCGTTTCTCCCACGTCTTTCCATTGTCCGCCGAACAGAACACCCCTCCGGCATTCTCGGCCGCTTCGACTTCGGCATAGATGGTGTCCGGGGCACTCGGGGCCGACGCCAAGCCGATGCGCCCCAGTTCGTTGCCGGGTAAGCCGGCGGTGGTCTTCTTCCACGTTTTGCCACCGTCGGTGGTGCGATGCAGGGCCGAACCCGGCCCGCCATTCACGAGTGTCCAAACGTGGCGCCGACGTTGGTAGGTGGCCGCGAGGATGATGTCTGGGTTGCGTGGATCGAGCACGAAGTCGGTCACGCCGCTGTTCTCGTCGGTGGCCAGCAGTTTCGTCCAAGTCTTGCCGCCATCGGTCGTCTTATACAGCCCGCGATCGCCTCCCGGCCCCCAGAGTGGCCCTTGCGCGGCGACGAAGACCGTCTCCGAATCTTTCGGGTGGACGACGATCTTGGCGATGTGCTCGCTGGCCTTCAGCCCCATGTTCGTCCAGCTTTTGCCACCGTCGGTCGATTTGTAAACGCCGTCGCCGTAGGCCACGCTGCGCTGGCTGTTGTTCTCGCCGCTGCCGACCCAGATGGTGTTGATGTCGGCCGGATCGATTGTGATCGCACCGATGCTGAATGAACCTTCGCCGTCGAAGATCGGGGTGAACGTGGTGCCCGCGTTCGTGGTCTTCCAGACGCCACCGGACGCCACCGCCACGAAATAGTGCGACCGGTTGTTCGGATCCACCGCGAGAGCCGCCACTCGACCCGAGGTGATCGACGGGCCGATATTCCGCAGCCGGAATGCATTCACCGGCGGAACGAAATCGGGTTTGGCAGGCGGATCGGTTTTGGGTGTTGTCGGCACTTGGCCGGAAACGAACAGGAGCGAAAGTAACAGCGAAGACGCGGACATGAAAATAGCCCCAAGACAAAGTGGAAACCGAACACGGAAGTTCAGTTGTCTTAGTGTGCGGGCGTCGTTTCCGACAGGGTTGATCGTTAACGGATACTGCTGAGGAGGTGCGTACTCCGAGCGGAGTGATAGAAGCCGAAGTGCGTACCGTAGACCGAGTGTTGAACGGAGTGCAGGAAGACACCCAGGTGGCCCCATTTGCCCTCCACGAGGACTGTGCCGTCGTCGAATACACTGCGAACGAGGGCCGTGTGCAGAATCGCGTTGGATTCATTCCGGTACACGCAGAGATCGCCCGCGTGCGGAATGGCTGCCGGTTGGTACTCGTTCTCCGACAAGATCGTATCGACCTCGTGGCCGAGGATGGCGTACTTCCCACCCGTGAACACCCAGCCATGGCAATTGGAATTCTCGTCCGCCGGGCCACGTCGGATCACGTAGTCGTCGAGGCGAGTCGATTGGAGCGTTTGAGTCTCCGATACCAAAAGCAGCTCCGCCGTCTTCGCTTCCGCGGTCGTGAGTAAGTGAATCGCACTGCCGCGATCCGTATTGGCTGTGCGCGAATCATCCGCAACGTAGGGCGACACTTCTTGGAGCTTCAACCAAGCCTCGTGCTCATTGAGGCCGGCCTGTTCCACGGCATCAAAGCGGGTGAACTCGACACCGAGCAACCCGACTCCGGCTAAGGCCACCAGACCCCAAGCGAGTCGCGGCTTGCGGAGCTGATGGCAAACGGAAGCCAAGCTCCGTCGCAACGTCCCAGACTGCGCCACTAACAGCAGGAGGAGTAAGCCGACACCGGCAAGTGCGAGCGTCTCCACCGATTCCGGTATCAGCGCTAACCCGGCCCCGACCGAGACCACCAGACCGGCGCAGGCCATCAACAAGCGAATCCACTGGGCACGCGGGCCGAACAAAGCATTTCCCGCCCCGGCCACGATAAGCCCGAGCGCGACCGCAAATGCGAGAAGCAGTCGTTCGTTGTGCGAGAAATCCATCGCTGTGCCAACTCCTCAATCCAATCGTCGCATCGAGCTCCTTCCAGATTGTTAGCACGAATTCGATGAGCAAAAGGTGAGTTTCACCATGAAAAGCCTATGAGAGACGCACTTCCGATATCCAACACAATCTTAACGCCGTGCCATAAGTCGATCCCTTTCCCGTTGACACCGCCGGCCACTCTGCTATTGACCCGAACCGTCTGCGTGCGAACCTCGGGGGAAACTTGGCCGCACGCAGGCATTGCACCCGATTTAAAAGCAGGCTCGCCGGATGGCCGACGACACCACACCCGTGGCCGCACTGAAAGAAGCGATCCGTCGCTTCGCGGAGGCACGCCATTGGGAACCGTACCACAGCCCGAAAAACCTCGTGATGGCGTTGGCCAGCGAGGTCGGGGAACTGTGCGATGTGTTCCGCTGGATGACACCGGACGAATCGCGGGCGGCCGTGAACGATCCGATCCTGCGTGTGGCGATTGCCGACGAACTCGCCGATGTCGCCAACATTGTGATGTTGCTCAGCCTGCATACGGGGCTGGATCTCAGCGAGGCGATTGCGGCGAAACTGCTGAAGAATGCGATCAAATATCCGGCCCCGCCGGGATAAACTTTTAGTCCGATGTTTTTTCCGTTGGGGGACGCGTGATGCGAAATCGCTTGAAATTCGGCTTGAAGATCGCGGGGACATTGACCCTGCTGACCGCGGCGGTCGCCGTACCGGTGTTCGCCCAAACACCGCAATATTATCCCACGACGACGACGCCGGCTCCTCCGGGCACGTTGCCCCCATCGAACGTCCGCCCCAGCTACGGGGTGAACACCAACCCCGGCGCGGCGAGCGGCAAAAACAATCCGCGCCTCACGCAGCCGGTCATCGCCGGTTCGGACGGCGTTCGACCGGTCTCCGCCACGGAATTCGATTTCGGTAAGCCCGAGATGCCGAAGCTGCCAGCAGCCGGCGGCCCCGGCTCCGCGCCACCGATGTTCTTCCCGCCAACATCCACAAACTCGGGCGCACTGCCGGCGCCGTCGATGCCCGCCGGAGTTCCAGCACCCTCTTTGCCGGGTGCGATGTCGGAACCGAAACAGCCCACGGTGACTGCGGAGCGAGCCACGATTGTCGCTCCGAGTGTCAGCCCAATTTCACCGCCGATCATCAGCTCGATCGCCCCGCCATCAGGCTTGCAGACGGCTCCATCGACACTTCCATTCAACCCGCCGAGCGCAACGATCCCGAGTTCGATCCCGATGGCCGGATCGCTGTCGGCGCGGGTGGCCCCGAATGTCAGCGTCGAATTCGAAGCCCCGGAATCGGTCGGAGTCGGTCAATCGCTGACGTACGCTTTGGTGGTACGGAACACCGGCACTGCCGGGGTTTCGAGCATCCGTGTGGAAGAAGAACTGCCGACCGGCGCGACCTTCGTGTCCAGTGAACCCGTCAGTGAAACCACCGCCGAAAGTCGGTTGTCTTGGACATTCGGAAGTCTTGAGGCCGGCGGCGAGAAACGTATCAAGATCACCGTGAAAGTGGCCGAAGAAGGAGAGATACGAAGTCGGGCGATGGTGAATTTCGCGGTCGGGGTCGAAAGCAAAGTCAAGGTCACGCGGCCCAAGATGGTGCTCGCACTGTCGGGGCCGGAAACCGCTCGCGTCGGGGACAAGGTTCCGTTCCAGATTAAGATCTCGAACACGGGTACCGGCCCGGCGGCCAAGGTCGTGTTGCAAGCCCGCTTCAGTGCCGGTCTGCAACATCCCCAGGGCGAGGTCATCGAAGCCGAGCTTCAGAACCTCGCGGCGGGGGCCAGCAAGCCACTCACACTCGAAGCCTTGGCCAACAAGCCGGGCCAACAGTTGTGCAGCCTCACAGTCTGGGCCGATGGCAACCCGCCCGAAACCATGAAAATCGGGGTCGCACTGGTCGAGCCGCAATTGGTCGCCAAGCAGACCGGCCCGGCTCGCTGCCTCGTGAAGGCGGAACCGGTTTACGCCATCGAGCTGACCAATCCCGGCACCGCGAGCACCGACCCGGTGACCGCATGGACCGTGGTTCCCGAAGGGTTTGAATTCGTGGCGGCGTCCGAAGGGGGCACCTTCGCCGCGGCGAACAAATCGGTGATGTGGAAACTACCGGGACTGGCGGCGAACGGGTCGAAGACGCTCACGCTGAAGCTGCGGGCGGTCGGGCCGACCGACGCGGTGATCCGCACCGTGGTTCAAGCCGGAGTCGGTGAAGCCACGACGCCGGGGATTACGCAAGTCGCGGTGAAGTCGAAGACGTTGGAAGCCCGTGCGGAGTCGCCGGTGAAATCCGAAGGTGTCCCGGCTCTGCGGTTCGAAGTGATCGGCTCGGAAGGGGCCGTCGAAGTCGGCAAAGAAGTGACCTACGAAGTGAAGGTGAGCAACCCGGGTACCGGTGCCTGCAGCAACGTGCAACTGATCGTCGAACTCGCCGAGAGTACGACCGCCACCGACGCCAAAGGGCCGACCGTGGGCCGCACCACCGGCCAGCAGATTCTCTTCGACCCGATCGGGTCGGTGGGGGTGAAAGGCGAAGCGACTTACCGAGTCAAAGTGAAGGGGATGCAGCCGGGCGATATGCGGTTCCGCGTGAAGATGACCAGCGATCAGAACCGGACGGCGGTGGTCAAAGAAGAGAACACGCGCTTCTACAAAGAATAGTGCGGAATGGGGTTTGACGAACGAGAACGGTTGCAGTTTTTGCCGGGGGGCTGACGCTGCAATTGGTTGGGGGCAGAAGGGCGGAAGCGAATTCCGCACTTCTTGATTTCCGAAGGTTCGGGGCTGCGGTCGACCGTACCGCGCCGAACGATTCGGAACGGATTAATACCGCGTGTGCCCGCATGCCGGGCCACGGGGTTGGGGGAGATCCGGGAATGAATGCAGGAAGCATCGATAGCCTGTTGCAAATCAAGGTTCACATCCGGTGGATGATCCGCCGCGATATGGCCGAGGTGTTGCAGGCCGAGCGTCAGAGTTTCGAATTCGCTTGGACGGAGGACGATTTCCTCCAGTGCCTGCGACAACGGAACTGCATCGGCATGGTCGCCGAAGCCAACGACCGCATCGTCGGGTTCATGATCTATGAACTGCATAAGAACCGACTGCACGTGTTGAACTTCGCGGTCGCGCCGGGCTACCGCCGGCAAGGGATCGGTTCGCAGATGATCGTCAAGCTCATCGGCAAACTGGCGAGCCACCGCCGCAGTAAAATCAGCCTCGCCGTCCGCGAACGCAACCTCGCGGCCCAAGTCTTCTTCCGCCGCCAAGACTTCATGGCGACCCGCGTGCTTCGGAACTATTACGAAGACAGCGGCGAAGATGCCTTCCAGATGGAACTCGACCTCGGGGAAGAAATCCACTCGGGGAAGGTCAACCGCATCGCTCAGTACGAAGAAAAGTAATTCGCCAAGATCGCCCGTTCGCCGTTCGAACGGGTTGAATTTTACGCCCGTTCGCGGAGCGAACGAGCGACCACCGCTCAACTCACGGACGGGCATTGCCATGGCCAAACTACGCGCGTCACGCTCATCGTTCACTCGCGTGGTTGCGGCCGGGTTGGTTCTCGGCGCAGGTGGTTTCGGCATCTTGCGCGTCACCCATGCGGAACCGCTCCCCGTCCCGCCGCCACTTTCCATCGCCGAGCCGCGCCCCGATCCGAACCTGCCGACTCTCGGTTCGTTCACGACTCCGACGGTGCCGTCCACCGTCCCGGTAGCTCCGGCTCTGTTGCCTCCTGCCGCTCCAGCTCTCGCCCCATTGGCTTTGCCGGTGCCGCTGCCATCATTACCGACTTTTGAACCGCTGCCCATGCCGTCGTTGCCAAAACCGGTTGACATTGCGCAGCCCGCGCAACTTCCGGCGCCGACGCTGCCAATTGTCCCATTACAATCAGTCAAACCCGAAAATCCCTTGCAGTCGGCCCCGATCCCGCTTAATCTCATCCCTACGGAACTTGTGCCGCCGGCGCCATTACTGCCAGAAACGATTCCGGTCGGGAATGAAGTGCCACTGCCACCACGGAAGATCGGTAACGAGATTCTCGTTCCGCCGAAGCCGGTATTCGAGCGCACACCGAGTTCGACACCGATTCCGTTGGATGTCCGGCCACCCGGTTCACTCACGATTTCACCACCGCTGCCCGCACCCGGAGATCCCACCATGTTGTCCCTCAAGAAGCTCGCACTCTCCACCGGTCTCGGCGTCGCACTCGCACTCGCACCGACAACTGCGATCCGTGCGGACGAGCCGAAGCCGATGACCGTTGAAGAGACTCTTACAAAAGAGATCGCAGACCTCAAGAAAGAATTGGCCAAGTCCAAGAGATTGTTGGACACGCTCGACGAACAGGTAATGGGCCGCAAAGATGGCAAAGCGATGGTTCCCGCCGACGCCGGTTTGATGCTGCGAATGGAAAAGCTTGAGAAGGCGATTGCGGCGATTGACACGAAGCTGACAGCGATGAGCGACTCACCGCCGAAACGCACCGTCGGGTCGTCGCCGCCCGAAGGGATCAAGCCGGCCGTCGGCATGGGCTTGGTGAAGGTTGTCAATTTGTTCACCACGAAGATGTCGATCACGGTGAACGACAAGTCGTATCCGCTCGACCCCGCACAGACGAAAGAAATCGAAGTGCCGATGGGAAGCTTCAGCTACATGCTCATCGCCGACGAAATGGTCAAGAAGAGTAGCTTGATCAAAGAAGGCGAGACGGTGACATTGCGGATTCGGTAACGGTCAATCCACTTCGTACTGCGTCGGATCCGGCATGCCCGACTCGATGAACGCCGTTCGGCGATCGCGGCAGGTGCCGCATTCGCCGCAGTGCTTCTCGCCTCCGCGATAGCAACTCCAAGTCCGTTCGAACGGGACGCCCAACTCGGCGCCGCGCTTCACGATGTCCGCTTTCGACCAATGCACGAATGGTGCCCAGACTTCGACCGGCGTGGTATGGCAAACCCGCGCTGCGGCATCCATTGCGCTAGCGAATGCCGGCCGACAGTCCGGGTAGGGGGTGTAGGTGCCACCGTGTGCGGCGAAGGCCACCGCCTGCGATCCGGTGTCGATGGCCCACGCCATGGCGACGGAGAGGAGCACCATGTTCCGGTTTGGCACGAGGGTTTGGGCCATCGAGTCGGTGGAATAGACACCGGCGGGTACCGCACGGGTCGAATCGGTGAGACTGTTTTGGCCGAAGAATTCCACGAGACGGGTCAAGTCGAGCGGGCGCCAGTCGATTGCGAGTTCCGACGCGAGTTCACGGGCGGAAGCCAACTCGCGGATGCCGTGGCGTTGGCCATAATCAACGGACAACGCGCGGAGGGTATGGCCCTCCGCGCGAAGTTGATACAGCAGGGTGGTGGAGTCGAGCCCACCCGAAAAGAGAACAATGGCATCAGCCACCGACGCTGAACCCACCGAAGTAATCTTCGAAGACGGTCGTGGATTTGTACTCTTGAAGGCCGGTGGCAATCGTGTTGCCGAAGGCGTCGCGGCGGGCCAGTTTGAACGATCGCAAAATCGACCGCGATCCGCGCCCCTTCGAGGTCAGAATTTCGGCGATGCCATCACCGTCGAGATCCGCCGTCGCCACGCTGACACCGTATTCGTACACCACGCTGGCAATCGCGTCCGGCGAGAACTCTTCGTTCACGTAGAAGCTGGCCAATTCGGCACCCGTGGCACCGCTGAACACTTTGACGTGCGGATTGCCGGCCCGGCCAGCCCCGATGACCACATCGGCGAAGCCGTCACCGTTGACGTCCCCGGCCGAGATGAAAATCCCACCGGTGAACTCGGCGGCGAACGCCAAGTTGCTTTGGAGCAACTTATTCGAGGCACCGTCGAAGATGCGGTACTCGGGTCTGCCCCCGAAACTCGCTCCGACCAAAATCTCGGAGAAGCCGTCGCCGTTGACATCGCCCCCCGCCACCCGAATGCCGAATTCGTACGTCGGGCTGAAACCGTAGAAGCTTCTCAGTTCTTGGACGTTCTTCCCGTTGAAGACTTTGACATGCGAGTGGCCCCCCGCGTCGGCCCCGGTGATGATATCGACGAAACCATCACCGTTCACATCGCCCGTGGCGACGTTCACCCCACCGGCGAAGAGCGGCGAGTAGGCGTAGAAGCTGAACAGTTCGCTCCCGTCGGACCCGTTCAACACCACCACCCGTGGCCCGCCCCCCGGCCCGGCGGCAACGACGACGTCTTTGATCCCGTCGCCGTTGATGTCGCCCACGGCGAGTCGCAACCCCCCGGTGAAGTTGCCGAATGGCCGCGCGACCCAACGTACCGCTCCGGTATTCGGATCGAGCGCCCGAACTTCTCCGTCCACACCCTCATCGGTGGCCACGGCGACAATGTTGGCACCCGGAACCGACTCGAAGGCGAGGAAACTGAAGGCCGCCCCGTCGGCGGTGCGCGTGTACCGAGTGGTACCGGGGGCAAAGGGATCGGGGGACAGGGTGAAATCCCCCGTCGAATTCACGATCAATCGGTCGCCCGGCTGGCTGCGCTGCGGCCCCATGCCGTCCACGATGATGTTCATTGTCGAAGATGGGGTCACGGTGACCGTGTCGCCGATCTTTCCGGTCTCATTACCCCCTCGAACGTACAAGCTGGAGAAGGTGCTTCCGAATGCCACGCTTCGCAAACTGCCGGCCGTACTGTCGGAGATCGACACCGATTGATCGGTAACGTTGATCGTGTCGATCCCGGTTCCGAAGGCCGCCTCGATGTACGCCGATTGAGCGCCGGCTTCGCTCGGGGCCAGGACCGTCAGCGTGTCGCGGTCCCCCGATCCGTCTCGGTCGCCGTTGAGGACAAAGCTGCCGTTGATGTTGGCGAAGCTGAAGCCGGACGTGTTGTTATTGATCCGGATTTCGCCCGAGTCGCCGCTGAAGGGGACGTAGACGATTCCGGAGAGCGGGGCGGCCAAGCTCCCGTACGATTGGTTCGAGGTGTCGATCCACGAGAGCGAATTGGTGCCGGCGCCACCGTCGAAGGAGACCTTTTGGATTCCCGTGAAGTTGACGACCGTCCCGTTGTCGACGATGGTTCCCGAAGCGGCGCCCGACGAAAAGAATGTGAACCGATCATCGCCGACGCCGCCGACGACGGGCATGGTGTCGATCCCGCCGCCGCCGGTGAAGAGCACGTCGGTGATCGAGATCGGGCCAGAAATCGAGAACGTCTCGTTGTCGCTACCCCCTCGGATGCGGAGCGACGAAATATTCGCGGCCAAATCGCGATAATACACATTGCCGTTCACGACGACGTAGAGGTAGCCGTCCACTTCGGACACCGAGATCGTGTCGGCGATTTTGTCGTCCCCGGCGACTTGCTTGGTCATGTCGAGAACGAGGGGGTACTTCGTGATCGTCGGGTTCAACACCGTGTCGAGAATCGTGGCGAAGGTCGACACGCGAGTGTTCAGTTCCAATTGTCCGAAACGGAAGCCGCCGTTCGATACCACCGACGCGATGATGTAATGGCCGCCACCCGTGTCGATGAATCCGGCGCCGCCCGAATCTCCCTGGCCTTCGAACTGATCGGTCGAGTTCGCGGTGAAGTCCGACTGTAAAAACGTCGTTCCCCGCGGAGAGGAATCGAATCGGTTTTGGCCGATGCGGAAGGTGCGGGCGCCGCCGTTTTGAATGGTCTGGATCGACCCGGTGCCGGCGAGTGTGTCCTGGGCCAGGAAGACCATCTGGGCAATGTTACCGTTGCGATCGAACTGAACCGAGTAGTTCCCGGGGGCGGATTGATAGACCGTCACTGGGCCGAAGCCGGGCACGGCATTGATCGCGTCCTGGACTTCCCGGGCAGTCGCGTTGAAATTGATCGGTGCAGTGACCACCGTTTCTGGCGGCAAGAAGCCGACGCCGGGGGCCGGACGTGGCACCGGTGGTAGCGTGAGCGCAAGTTGGAATGTCCCGGACGTACCGTTTTCAATCACACGTTGAAACTCGGTGTCGGCACCGTTGTTAAGCGTCACAAAATCGACGTTGCCGGGGTTGAATCCGTTCACCAGAACGTTCGTGCCGGTATCGGAGACGAATTTCAACTGCGGTTGATTGCCGCTCGGATTGAGCCAAAGTATTTCGAACGAACCCGCATAAGGGCCTGCCGCAATCTTGGTGACACGCACGCTGTTGACGATGAACAGTTGTTCGATGGCCGCTTTGACCTCGGCCGCCGTGGACGTCACCGTGAGCGGGATGTCGCCAACGTCATCTTCGATGTTCCCGTCGGGAATCGAGACGAAGAACCGGCCGCCGGTGGCGTTGACGGTCATCCGCTGGAGCTCGTAATCGGCATTCTGCCCGCCCGCGAAGAGCGTTTGGCCGGAGGTTCCGGTGCCCGTGGCACCGTATCCCGAGATGACGAACTTCTTGCCGATTTCATCCCGGGCCGTGTTGAGTTGGTACGCCGTAGCGCCGAATGGGGCCACTGACTCAAGCGTGGCGATTGCGATATCGTTTTTGTCGGTCGCAGGATCGTAGGCCGGGTGAATCCAGACGTTCGTCACCGGGATGGTGATGGTTTTGAGGGTGCCATCCGGGATGCCGAGTGGAGCATTCGGCAGGTAAAACGTGACGAGATCGCCCACGGCCGGTCGGCAGTGCGCAGCCAAGATGATGTGGCGACTGCCGATGACAGCCCCACCGCGATCGACCAAGGCACCGGTACACGATTCCGCGTAGTTGACCACGCCGGCGAAGTTATCGGAGGTGCTCCCGGGCATCAACGACCACGGTTCTTGCGTGAGTGGCAAGATGTCGTACCCTCCGAGAACCGGCGT
>JAYSYJ010000118.1:0-5738 GCA_043727675.1 Fimbriiglobus sp. | reverse complement strand
CACACGGCGCAGGCATCGAGCCGGGGGCTATATCCCAGTTCCCGAAGCCATACAAGCTCAAACGCACTCACCCGCCGAAGCACACTCTCCGTCAACGTCCGCAGCGTTTCCAAGGCCGCATCGAATAGCAGCGGGTGCGGATCGTATTCCTGCGTTCCTTCGGACAACAATTCGGCGACATAATACCCGGCGTAAAGGGCGGACAAATTCGTGCGCAGGTGCGGGAACCGTTCCACGATCTGGGCTTCGGTGAGCAGATCAAGTCCACCGGCTTTGCGCAAGAAGACGACGTGGCAGACGTTGAGAAGGTCGAAGGCGATCTCGAAGTTGGAATTCAGCCGCCGGCCACCCTTGGCGAGCGCCCGGGTCTTACCGAACTCGCGGGTGAAGAGTGTAGTGATCCGGCTCGTTTCGCTCCAATCGGAGCCGCGCACGACCAACGCGGTGGCATTTTCAGACATGTTTTAATTGTACTCCGTTCGCTCTGCTGTCAGTACTCTTGCACGAGCAATTCTCCGCTCGCGGTGAACCAACCTTTCCCATCGATTTGGTAGAGTCCATCCGAAGCGATCGCCAGCGATTGCATCAAGAATTCGCAGACGGCGTCCAGCTTGATTTCATCACCGTGATCGAACGGTTTCCGGAGCGTCACCATCTGCTGGGTCTGGATGACGCGTTCCATCAGCGGGGCGGCGTTCGGGCTGTACGTCATCGTTTCCAATTCGGCCGCGAAGGCGTTCAAGTCGGCCCGGAGTTCATCCGGCTTGGTCAAATACCGCGCCAACAGCACCGGCGAACCGGTCGGGAAATGGAGTTCGCCCGTCGTCCAGCCGAGTTCATCCCCTTTGAAATGCGGCACGCAGGTGTGTCCGGCTTCTGCCAACCCTTCGGCAATCTGCGCCGGCGTCCAACCCCCTTCGTTCCGACCAAAGACACGCTGCCACATAGGTGTAGATCCGGTAATCCTGCCGACCGTGTATCAGCAACATGTATGGCTTACGAATCTGACAGGAGATTGGACGGTCGCGCTGCAAACCGGGTCGTGCGACGGGGAGGCTCCCCCGCCGTCGTTTTTACGCGGTCACGAGGGCGTGTCGCGTTTCGCGTAAGCCGCGTAAATCCTCGGCGAGGCTGGCGTAATCCCCGTAGCGCTCCGCGGGTGATTTGGCGAGCATCCGGTCGATCACCTGCGATACTTCCGAGGTCAGATCCAGAGCCAGTTCGTGGGCTTGCGGCGGGATGTCCACAGCGTGCGCGGCCATCATCTCGAACTGATTCGTGCCGTTGAACGGCAGGCGGCCCGTCACCATTTGGAAGAAGGTTACGCCGAGCGCGTAAATGTCGGCGCGGTGATCGCTCGTCTCGGGATTCATCGACATTTCGGGGGCCATGTAAGCGACCGTCCCCTCGGCGTTGCCACTGCGGCGCTCCGAGCCATCCCGCGACAATTCACTCGATCCTTCGTCTTGGAGTTGCAGGGCCAGCCCGAGATCGACCAGTTTGATGGCCCCTTCACGGGACACCAAAATATTGGCCGGTTTCACATCGCGGTGAATGATCCCCACCTGCAACGCGGCGTCCAACCCGGCGACCGTGTGGAGCAGGAACCCGAGTGCCCGATCGAGCCGGATTTGGCCGGATTGATTGATGAGATCTTGCAGGCTGAATCCTTCGACGAACTCCATCACGACGTACGGGAGAGCCGGGTTGTCTTCAAAATCGAGAATGCGGACGATGTTCGGGTGGTTCAATTTGGCCAAGAGCTGAGCTTCGCTCAAGAAGCGCGCCAAGTAGTCGTTCCGGCCCGTCGTGTTGCGATGCAGAAACTTCACGGCCACGGGAATGTTCAACGTCGTGTGCAACGCCCGGAACACTTTCCCGGAACCGCCCTTGCCGATGCATTCCATCAAGATGCACTTGCCGACACGCTGGCC
Source organism: Fimbriiglobus sp. (assembly GCA_043727675.1). Lineage (GTDB taxonomy): Bacteria > Planctomycetota > Planctomycetia > Gemmatales > Gemmataceae > JALHQU01. The sequence goes on along the minus strand of JAYSYJ010000118.1, from coordinate 3,804 downwards.
GATATCGGGGCGCGACTTGCGGCTCGGGTTTTCAGAAACCAGCGACGAATTGGAAAGGTCACTGGCGGTCGCCATCGAAACGGAAACGTCGCGCGGTTGCCGAGTCGCCGGGCCACTGGCTCGGCTCGGGGGCTTTTCGATCCGCTGTGGTGCGGCCGGAACTTCGCGGCTCGGCGGCTTCGGTTTCGCCACCGGCGTGACGAACTCGGCGATGTTCGGGATCACGGCCGTCATGCCCGGGGGCACATTAACAGTGGGTGGGAGTGCCGTGCGAAGGATCGCGCTCGTGGGTTTGCGAGGTGGTGGCGTCGCCAAGTCCGTGGACGTGTGCGAATGATTCGTCGGGCGGTTGCTTTGAGCGAGCGAAGGTTCGACGACTCCGGATTTGGGCGGCAACCCGCGGCTCGTGACGGAGTACGGAACCACTTGGGTACGTGGCGGTACGATCGGGCCACTGGTCTTGCCGAGTAATCCGTCCTTCATCTGCTGGACTTCGCTATCCAATGTCCGCGATTGTTCCAACAGAGTCCTGGTGATGATCTTCCCTTTCGGGATCAACACGGTGCCGCGGATCGGGTGCAAGATGTTTTCGGGTGCCCGTTCGCCCAAGAGTTCCAGAAGGTCTTCCACCTTCTCGATGTACATCCCCTTCGGCAACTCCAGCACGACGCCATCGCCTTGCACATGGGTCTGACACGCGAGGCGACTGCTGGCGTCGGAACCGTCGACCAGCGACAACGTCCGCCGCTCTTTCGCCCCCATGGGCGACAACTGATCCATCCCGTCGCGCACCCGAACGTGGCACGTGGAACAGATTCCGTTGCCCCCGCAGGACATCAGAATATTGAGCTTTTTCTCCAACAGCGCCGGGAGCAGCAGTCCGCCCGGTGACGTCGTGATGCTCTCGTTGACCGGGAGTAATGTGAGTTTGTGCATTCCCGTCCCTCCTCGGAACGGGTCGATTTTAGCCAACGGAAATTAGGGAATTCGCCGTGTACAGTTCACGGAGCATCTCGAACGAGGCGACGGCGCCGCGAACGGCCGCATTCCGCTGTTCCGCCGAAAGTGGCAACGCATCGAGCGTCCGCTTCATGCGCTGCCAACGCGGCACGCGGTCGGCGATGCCGTCGGCGTGGTAGTCGAGACCGTGTCCTGGAATCGGCGGAATTTGGAAGGCTTTCGCCAGCGGCCGGAGCAACGCCATCGAACCCATCCGCGAACCTTCGAAGAGGTAAATCACGCCGAGCCAAGTTTCGGGGAACTCGGTGGCCAAGCTGCGCAATTCTCCGAGCCAACTATCGATGGCGGGGTGCCCAGCTACTTCGGTCTCTTCGTCGCCGAGTGCCCGGAGATCGCGTTCGAGCACGCCGGTGCGGGCGAGTGTGGAAGTCCAGATCGCGGCGCACGCCGGTTCGTGTTCCACTTCCGCTTCCCAGCCACTGTGGGCCGCCAACAGCAACCGCAGCAGGGAAATGTATTCGTCTTTCGAGATCGTCCCGGCGGCCATCGCTTGCGACAGGGGAAGGTTTTCCACTTCCAGGTGAATCGGGTCGGTGGCGGCTCGGAGTTCGGCGCAAAGATCCATGAGGAGGAACCAATCAAGTATTAGGGTGAAGTCAATCCGGGATGATCGTCGGGGTCAAACGGCGGCGCGGCGTTCGCCGATTTCGTCTTTGCCCGAGGCGGGCAAATCGCTCAGCATCGACGCCATATGTTCGGCGACGGGCCGCATGAGGTCGTACGTCGTTTCGGTGAAGGTCTTCTCCATCCCTTCGAGCCAGAGCGTGAACGTGTCGTTCATGAACTGCGGGGTCAGGTGGACGCCTTTGAGAATCGACTTGTACCAGTGGGTGAACATGTCGTCGATCGTATCGGTTTCGCCGAGGAACATCGCGTTGGCTGTCATGTGCGTGAGCAACACCAAGTCGCGGTGGCCTTTGTCGAACCCTTGGGGGCGATGCTGGGCGAACTGCGGGTAGCGGCGACGCATGTTCGTGATGACGTTGTCGGCGATCTGAACCGACGAGCGACGGGCTTCGTCGAGCGCCGAACGCCGGGTCCGCGCCGTGGTGAGGTAACCCTGCAAATCGGAACGTTCCTTGCCGGTCAGGTACCGGTTCTCCATGCGGAGCAAAGTGCGAGAAATCACGTCGTGGCTCCAAATGGTTAGCGGGACAATGCCGGGCTAGCAGTGACCGGGCTGAGGGATTCGGCGAGTTCGTCGAAGTACGGTTGCATCAGTTCGCGGCTGTGGGCCGACAACTTGGCGGCGGCCTTGTCTTGAATCAGCGCGTAGATGTCTTGGATTTCGGACGGGTCGAGTTCGAGTTCCTCGACGACGCGGCCCATATGGTTCAACCACCGCAAACGGAAGAGCTTCGGCTCGTCGGCCAGCATGGCTTGGGCCATGATCCGCAGGCTTTCGAGAACGTCTTGCACCAAACTCCGGCCGTAGAGCGGCCGCTTGGGGTACTTCTTTTTGAGTTCGCCAAACAGCGTGCCCGCCAACTCGCCTTCGAGTTGCTCAACTTCTTCCGAAGCCCGCAACCGCGCCGGCATGCCGCCGTAATAAATCATGATCCGTTCCAACTCTTGGTCGGACAGAATCCGTTCGTTCGTATCTTTCACGATGTCGCTAAACCAGGTATTCATCGCTCGGCTCTTCGGCGGGGTTTTGGGGGGGTCGATCAAGCGACGACGGCAGGTTCCAGCACGCCGTTCGCGTCTGCGACCGCTTCCGCGACCGCCGGGGTGGATACCGCTAAACGCTTCACGACGGCATCGTGGGTAATCGGGGCTTCGACCGGAGCGTCATCGATCCATTTGTCGAGTTCCGCCACGCGGGCCGGGCTGCTCAGAATGAACCGCGATGACGCCGCACCGCGAGTGGGGCAGTCGGTCTGCACGCAATCGAGTTCACTCCCCGCGAAGCGGCTGAAGATCGCCGCCAGCAGGCCGGTCATCATGTGATCGACGTTGCGATCCGATTCTTTGATCAACGCCGGCATCACCGAGTCGGTCAGTTCGACCGCGATGTAGCCCCGGTCGGTGGCCGAGAGATCGATCGTGAGTCGGCCCCAGCCGTGGGCGTTGAACGCATCGGCGAGCACGGTGTGAATCACCCCGGCCGGCAGATCCTTGATCGGCGTCTGGTAGAAACCGGTCAATTCTTTTTCGAAACGGGCGACGAAAGAACTGCCCCAGCGCTTCCCGCACGACTTCATGACCGTGCGGAACGATTTGCCGCACTCGTACACCAATGCATCGCGGAACCCGAGGAGGAAATCGTTGGTCAGGGTGCAGACCCGTGTCCCCGTGGGCGTGCGGGTGGCCCCTTTGGCCACGTCCGTCGTGAAATAATCGGGTCGGGCGTACAAGTTGCCTTTCAAGCGAACTTGCGCGTCGGGCGCCTTGGTCATCGTCGGACTCCGGTTCGCGGGGAATACAGAAAAATTACTTGGCGTCCCACGGGATGCTGCGGAACAGCTCACCGAGCGTGGCCCGTTGCGGCCGCTCGCCCAGCGCACTGGCCACTTTTTGTTCGTTCGGTTTCGCCGACCCGGCCGCGAGCGCTTGGATGACCGCCCCGTAGACGGTCGAAGTCGTGCGGCGGTTGAAACTCGGATTCGGAGGTCGCGTGGTCACGGGGCACCTTCTTGAAACGAATTACATCGAGTGCAGTTTTTTGATGATGTCTTTGGCCGAGGCCCCTTCGGAACGCCAGAACGCCGCGGCGTCGACGCGCTCGTAATCCGACACCACGAATCGACAATGGTCTTCGCCCGTGGAGTAGCACTGCATCTC
>JAYSYJ010000117.1:0-17275 GCA_043727675.1 Fimbriiglobus sp. | reverse complement strand
AAAGCGCGGTGATCCCGGTGGCCATGCGTGGCAAAGATGTGATCGGCCAAGCCCAAACCGGCACGGGAAAAACCTGTGCTTTTTTAGTGCCCTTCCTGAACCGCTGGCGGCCTCACAAGATGAAAGGCCCAATTGGCCTCGTGATGCTGCCAACCCGGGAATTGGCCCTCCAGGTGGCTCGTGAGGCCGAGAAGCTCGCTCCCAGTAAACATTTCAACACCGTGGCCGCGTACGGTGGCACCGGGATGCAGAAACAACTGGCCGGTTTAGCCAAAGGATGTGACCTCGTCGTCGGTACCCCCGGGCGCATCATCGACCACCTGCGACGCGGGACCCTCACCCTCGAAAACGTCCGTTATGTGGTTCTCGACGAAGCCGACCGGATGCTCGACATCGGGTTCCGCCCGGACATCGAAAAGATCCTCCGCCGCTGCCCAGAACAGCGTCAGACCCTGCTGATGAGTGCCACGGTGCCCGATAGCATCAAGAAGCTCGTCGACCGGTACATGTCGAATCCGATCCACTTGAATTTGTCGCCGAAAACGCTGACGGTCGACAAGATTCGTCAAACGTATATGACCGTGGAAAAGGATCGCAAATTCGATTTGCTACTCAAAGTGATCGAACGCGAGCAGCCCCGGCAGTGCATTATCTTCGTCGAACGGAAACGCTGGGCCGACAACCTGTTAAAGCGGATGAAACCACTCGTACCCGGTACGTATGCCATCCACGGCGACTTGGCCCAGACGCAGCGCGAAAAGATCATGGCGGCCTTCCGCACCGGCCGGGTGAAGTTTCTGATTGCGACCGACGTGGCCAGTCGGGGAATCGACGTATCCGGGATTTCGCACGTCATTAACTACGACATGCCGAACGACTTAGAAAACTACGTTCACCGCATCGGCCGTACGGGGCGCATCGGCAAAGACGGCGTGGCCATCGCCTTTGTGCAGCCCGAGGAAAGCGATCAACTCACGCAGATCGAAAACCTCATCAACCGCCTGATTGAAGAAGACCGCATCGAAGGATTCGAGGCCTACACCCCGCGCCGGCGCTACGATACGCCGAAGCTGGCATCGACCGTGGGCGAAGATCGTCCCGCCGGCGAGGAGCCCGTGGAAGAGCCGAAGAAAGCCGTATTCGGGAAGTTCAAGAAGAAATACAGTTCGCGCCTGTAAAAGCTTCTATTTCGGTGCGGGCACCGACCAATTCGCGTCGTACTCGATTGAAAAAATCTGCTGAATCTGTTCGGCTCGTCCGCCTTCGGTGGCGAGCAAGACTTCCAAGGCCTCCCGGATGCGAGCCAAACGCGGATCGGCGCGGGTGGCGTCCGAATCGGGCCCCCGTTGAATCCGGTCGAGGAACGCCGCGACGTCGAGAAGTTTGGAGCGTGCCTCCAAAAAATAGGCATTCAGAACGGCCGGAGCAGGCAGAGGTTGCATGGCAGATTACGTCGGGGAATGAAGGGGCGTCCGGGTACTACTGTACCGCGATTTCAATTCGAGTGACACCAGCTGATTCAGACTTCCGGAACGGAAACCGTCCAAATCGACGGAGACGAATCGAAAACCGATTTCATGGAGCGCATTCGCCAACGTTTGGCGAACGTCCGGTTCGAGTAGTCGGGCGATGTCCTCGGCGGGAACTTCCACGCGGGCCAAGTCCCCTTCGTGGTATCGCACTCGGCCATCGCGGAGGCCGAGCGTCTTCAAATACGCTTCGGCTAATTCCACACGCAGCGTCCGTTCCGGCGTCACTTCCAAACCCGGTGCCAACCGGCTCGACAAACAAGGGCTGGCTGGCTTATCCCAGACGGGTAAGTCCCAATGCTTCGCCAATTCGCGGACGTGGGCTTTCGTAAACCCCGCCTCTTGCAGCGGATGGCGGACATGGTGCTCGGCCGCCGCGGTCAACCCGGGGCGATAATCGCCAAGGTCGTCGAGGTTGGCCCCACTGCACACCGTTGTCAGCCCGAGCGATTTCAACTGGCTTTCAATCCGCGTGTACAGTTCGCTCTTACAGAAGTAGCAGCGATCCCCGCCGTTCTTCTGGTAGTCCGGGTTGTCGAATTCTGTGGTCGGTAGCACGACATGGCGAATACCGATCAATGCTGCCAATTCCCGCGCCGCTGCCAGTTCACTCCGTGGCACGCTGGGGCTATCCGAAGTCATGGCGACGGCTCGCTCGCCGAGGGCGAGAAACGCAGCCTTCGCCACGACAGCGCTATCCACACCACCGCTGAAGGCGACCACAGTACCCGGCATCGCCCGAAGAACCTTGAGCAATCGCTCGCATCGTTCCGCCAATTCTGGTGCCATGTCACTCACGGATTGCCTTCGTAAAGAGTCCGCGGAGGCGAGCGGTGATCGGGCCTTGTTTCCCGTCACCGATCACCCGGTCGTCGACTTTGGTCACGGCAATCACCTCGGCCGCCGTGCCGGTCAAAAAGATCTCGTCGGCCACGTAGACATCGTGCCGGGTCAAATTCGCTTCTTGGAATGGCACACCCGCGTGGCGGGCGAGATCGATCACGAAGTTGCGCGTGATTCCTTCGAGTATCCCCGCGTCGGCCGGCGGTGTCCGCAGGATACCCTTTTTAATGACGAACAGATTGTCGCCGGTGCACTCCGCGACTTCGCCCTTGTGATTCAGCATGATCGCTTCCAAGCAACCCGCGCGAATCGCTTCGATCTTCGCCAAGATGTTGTTGAGGTAGTTCAGCGACTTCACGCGCGGATTCGTAGCATTCGGGTGATTGCGGATGTACGACGACGTGATGACTTCCAACCCCGCCTCGTAAAGTTCTTTGGGGTACAGCACGATGTCGTCGACGATGATGATGATGTTCGGTTCGCACTTGCGCGGGTCGAGGCCCAAACTCCCGGCACCGCGTGTCACGATCAGCCGAATATAGCCATCGACTTTCTTGTTATGCTCCACGGCGTCTTCGACCGCTTTGAGCATATCCGCCGGCGGAATGGGGATCTTCAAGGCGATCGATTTGGCCGAATCGTATAACCGGTCGATATGTTCTTGGAGCTTAAACACCTTGCTCGAATAGACTCGTAGCCCCTCGAAGATACCGTCGCCGTAGAGGAGGCCGTGATCGTACACGCTGATCTTGGCGTCGAGCTTGTCGAAGTATTGACCGTTGATCCAAACTTGCGTCGCCATCGCGGGAGACTCCGGGAAAAGATACTTGCATTATAGCAATATAGCCGCGAGCCGAACCTTGAGCGCGGGAGCCCGATTTCGTGCTCCATGTTCGGCTCGCGGCTAATTCGTTAATGGTTCGATTCCGAAGTCGTGGACGGTGAACAGGGGGCGGTAATCGTACTTCGCCAGCGCTGCGGCCGCGCCTTGCAAACGGTCGCAGATGCAGACGACGCGCAGCACTTTCGCACCCAGCGCTTCGACGACCTCAATGGCTTGGAGCACACTGCCGCCGGTGGTGAGGACATCGTCGATCACGACGACGGAATCACCCGCTTGAACGAGGCCTTCCAGCCGTTCCTTGGCCCCGTATTCCTTGACTTGTTTGCGGACGAAGAATCCTTCCATCGAGCGCCCGTTGCGGTGGAAGGCCGTGAGAGCGGCGGCGGCCATGGGGATCGCCCCGACTTCGAGTCCACCGATGGCTTGGAAGTCGAGATCCTTCGTCGCTTCAAAGAGGGCATCGCCGAGAAGCGAAATCGCCTCGGCGTGGAACAGCACCTTTTTCGAGTTCACGTAGTAGCTGCTCTTTTTGCCCGACGCGAGGGTGAAGTCCCCGAATTGCAAGGCCCGTTCGCGGAAGAGTTGTTTCAGGCGTGTGTGCATGGGTTCTATCCGAGCGGTGGGCGTCCGCCCTCCGAGGAATTCGAATTCAGTGAGTTTGGATTTCTCGGAGGGCCAACGCCCACCGCTCCGGTAAGAATACAGAATCAGCAATCCACCACGTGATCCGCCATGCCCAAAATTTACACTGACCACGAAATCCCCGACCAACTCACCGCACTCGGGCTGACCGAGTGGTACTTCGAGGACGGCTGGATCCGCCGGAAGTACAACACCGACGGCTGGCCGCAGACGCTGATGGCCGTGAACGCCGTCGGTTACCTTTGCGAGGCCGCCTGGCACCACGCTGACCTCGCTGTGACTTGGGGCAAACTCTGGGTGAAGTTGCGCACCCACGACGCCGGCGGCGTCACCGACAAGGATTTTGAATTGGCGAAGAAGATCGAAGAGGTGGTACTCTTTAGACCCGCGGCCGAATCGGCCTTGGCCCCCGGCAACCCGAAGAAGTTCGTCTTCACCAAGACGTGAAAGGCTCTCCCATGAAGTGGTTCATCGTGGCCTGTTTGCTCCTACTCCCAAACGCGACGATCGCCGCCGACCTCACCGTGAAGGGGGGCAAGAAAGACTCGAACTTCGTGGTAGTGAAGCTGCCGAAGGAATCGCGTGGAAAGCTGTGGAATGATGGGCAGACGGAATACTTGCAGTGCGGAGACGACTGGGCATTTTTGCAAACAGATGCTGAGGCCAAATACGCTGTCGTGAATTTGCTCAAGGCCGAGGAAACGACGATCCTATCCAATATGCCGAAGAAGAAACTCTTCGTCTTCGCCGAGGATATGGATCCGTTTCAGTTTTCCGAAAACAAAGGAGGATATCTCGATGTCCTATGGGGCAATCGTCCGGTCCTCCGCTTCGTGGACAAGCCCCATGACGCCAAAGATCACTACCTCACCTTCAAGCCGTTCCACCAGATGTTCGACCCGAAGGACGGCAAGACGCTCCTCAGTAGCGGGGCGCATCCGAACACGAAGGAATTTCAATTCCCCCATCACCGCGGGCTGTTCTTCGGCTTCAACAAGATCACCTACGGCGACAACCAGACCGCCGACATCTGGCACGGCACCGACAACGTCTTCAGCACCACGGACAAGATCACTGACAAGGTGGCTGGCAAGGTTTTCGCCCGCCACACCGCCGCGATCTCGTGGCATGGCAAAGATGGCAAGACATTCGCCGATGAGAAGCGCACCGTCACCGTCTATCACGTTCCCGGCGGCACGCTCCTCGAATGGGCCACGGAACTGAGCACGACCCTCGACAGCGTCAAGCTCGACGGCGATCCTCAGCACGCCGGGTTCCACTTCCGTGCCACGCAGGAAGTGTCGAAGACCACGGCGAAGCAGACCTATTACCTCCGCCCCGATGGCAAAGGCAAAGAGGGCGAGACCCGTAACTGGGACGCGAAGGGCAAAGATCCGAAGACCGTCGATCTGCCGTGGAACGCGATGAGCTTCGTGACCGGCGAGAAGCGCTACACGGTGCTGCGCATCCCGCACCCGGACAACCCCAAGGGCACCCGCGGCAGCGAACGCGATTACGGCCGCTTCGGCGACTATTTCGAATACGAACTGACCTGCAAGACCGCGTTGAAGCTGAAGTACCGCATCTGGCTGCAAGATGGCGAAATGACCGTGGAACAATGCGAAGCCATCGCCGCCGGCTACACGCAACCGGTGACGGTGAATAGCAAAAACTGATTACTTCATCCAGCTCGGCACGTCCCCCTGCGGCGGCAGCTTCACCACTGTCACGCTGCTCACGTTCGGATGGGCCTTCACCGCGTCGATGGCCTCCTGCGGCGGGACGCTGTCCAAGTTCAGCACGCCGATGGCTGGGCCACCGGGGCAGTTCCCCGTGCGACCAACGGTCATTGAGGCGATGTTCGTGCTGTGCTTCCCGAAGATCGTCCCGACGAAGCCGATCAATCCCGGCATATCCGCGTGAGTGAACACGAAGAGCGTGCCGTCGAGGTAGCTTTCCAACCGATAGGCCCCCATCTGCACGAGGCGGGCATATTGTTCGCCGAAGAGTGTGCCGGCGGCCGTTTGGATGATCTCCGATTCCACTTCCGTTTGCAGGAGACTGGCGAAATCGCCGCGTTTCGGGCTGGCGGTTTCGGCGATTTCGATCCCCCGTTCGCGGGCGATCAATTCCGCGTTGACGAGGTTCACCCCTTGCGACAACCGCGCTTCGAGTAATCCCGCGGTGAATGCGGCCGTGAGCAGTTTCGTCTTCTTCCCGGCCAAGTCCCCTTTGAACGTCAGCGTCGCTTTGCGGATGGGCCCGACGGCGAGTTGCGACTGCAGCACCCCCAAGCGGTACGCCAGTTCGATGTGGTAGCGCAAACCGTCGAGTTCAGCACGATCCATCGCGGCCATGTTCACAGCATTCGCCACCATCCCGCGCAACAAAAAGTCGGCGAGCAACTGCGCCGCTTCGACCGCGACGTTCTCTTGTGCTTCGAGCGTGCTCGCTCCGAGGTGCGGGGTCAGCACGATGTTCGGGGCACTCAACAGTGGGTTGTCGGTGGCTGGCGGTTCGGTGCTAAACACGTCGATTCCCGCCCCGGCAATTACACCGGCCTTCAGTGCTGCCGCGAGTGCGGCTTCATCGATGATTCCACCGCGCGCGACATTGAGTACCCGCGCCGACTTCCGCATCGACGCCAGTTCTTTGGTACTGATCAAACTCTTGGTTTCGTCGGTCAACGGTACGTGCACCGTGAGGAAATCGACCTTCGGTAACAATTCGGCGATGTTGGCCGTGGCGTTGTAACCGAGTTCGGCGGCCTTGGCGGGCGTCACGAACGGATCGAACGCCAGCACGGTCATCCCCAGCCCGATGGCCCGTTGGGCGACCTCGCGGCCGATGCGCCCGAGGCCGATCACGCCGAGTGTTTTGCCCGTGAGTTGCGTGCCCATGTATTTGCCACGATCCCATTTCCCGGCCTTCATCCCGGCGTCGGCGGCGGACACGTGCCGGGCTAAGCTCATCATCAGGGCGATGGTATGCTCGGCGGCGGAAATCGTGTTGCCCCCCGGCGTGTTCATCACCACGATGCCCTTCCGCGTGGCGGCGGGCACATCAATCGTATCGACCCCAACCCCTGCCCGGACGATGGCCTTGAGCTGGCCCGGTTGCTCCAGTTGCGCCGCCGTGATTTTCGTGGCACTTCGGACGATGACGGCATCCGCCGCGCGGAGGGCGGACAGCAGGGCGTCGCCCGTGAGGCCGGGGCGGTTGTCGACGTCAATCCCGGATGTGGTGAGGAGTTCGATGCCGGCGGTTTCGAGTTTGTCCGCGATGAATACACGAGGCATGGAGGGGAACCTGAATCCGAGTGAAGGAGAGAAGAGCGAATTATAGGGAATGTGTTGGGGATCACCTGCCAATCCACCGCGGAGGTTATGTCAACGCATTCTGGTAGTTTTGTACAGAGACCCGTCGAATTTCGCTCAAAATAGACAGTTTGCGGTACATTCCATCACCTTGGGGGGCACCGAATCAAAATATTGGCAAAACAATCGTTAAAATGTTTCGCAAAAAAGTGTCCAGTCTGTTACAACAGTCGTGTGATGCCTCAAACGACGTGGGTAACGCGATGCTCAAGCGAATCGGCCTACTGGTGTTCGCCCTCACGGGCACTCTGATTTCGAATGCGAACGCGGATCCGACCTACACCTGGAACAATACGGGTACGAACTGGAATTCCGCATCAAGTTGGTCACCGGGCGGAATCCCAGACGAACCCGACATTGCACTTTTCAATCAGAATGGCTCCGCATTTGGAAGCAGCACCACCAATCCATCGATCATGGGGGGGATGGCAAGTCGTTCGTTGACAATCGCGCCGAATCAAAACCTCGGCGGCTGGACCTTCACCGGGTCGGGTAATTTGACTCTGGGCAGCAGCGTCTCTACGTCTACAGGATTGACAACTTACGGCCCACAGACGACCACTTTCAATGGGCCGACGATTCAGGGAGTTGATTCTTCGCATCAATTAATTTTGAACGTCAATTACGGCAGCACGATGGTCTTGAGTGGCACTTCGGCAATCACGTTTCACCAAGCTGGGTGGAATATCAATGGCGGGACTTTGAAGCTCGACAACAGTGTCACGAATATCGGTGATCGGCTCCAGGTTTTCAACGACCTAGGCATTCCATTGAAGATGAACGGCGGCACGATCCATTTGATTGGGCAAGCAGGACAAACCACACTAACAAAAATGGGAGCCTTCCAGGGCGCGTCTAGCGGTGGGATGAATACGATTCGCGTCGATAATAATGGCGGATTGGCAACATTGGAATTCTCCAATGGCGATCTTAACACTTCCAAGCCCGGAACACGCGCAGTGATTCGCTACGAAGCTGTCAGTGGCCGATTGGGCGCTCACACAGGCGCTACCTCACCCGATCCAACCGGTAGCAGGATTGTTCTTAAGGCAACACCTACTCTTGGAACGAATGGCCTTTTGGGAAGTTCAAGTTCAGTCGGGTTTGCCACGGTCAAGGATAGTGATGGCATCAACTTCGCAACGTATAAATTCCTCGGCCCCACCGACAGGAGAGGGGTGATCTCGGTTGTAAATCCGAATTCTGGACAGACGGTGACATCAGTTTCAACAGCGAGTGGCCTGCAAGGTTTCACGACTGGCAGTATCGGCCAGTTTGATGCTGCGGCTGGAGTGACGAGCGTTACGGGAATTGTCACGACGGGCTCACTGAGAATCACACCGACTGGCAGCGGGAGTTCCCTCGACATGGGCGCTTTCAATTTGGTGACCAATGCCTTGATGCTAGATGGCTCGAACGACTTCACCATCAGTGGCACCGGGTCATTCGGGACTTCTGCGGGATCGAAATATATCTATGTCAACGATGCAAATGCCACACTCTCGACGAGTTTGAAATTCGGTACCAGCACGACCAATTCGACTGTCTTCGCTGGCCCCGGCTTTGTGGATCTCACCGGAACGGCTCAAAACACTTCGGGTATTGACAATCGATTTGTGATTGCCGGGGGCGTAGTCCGTGGGAACGAATCGCAAATTGGATTCACGAGTACCGGCCTCGGAGTGCTATCGCTGACCGGTGGCATACTGGAAATCAAAGGCGGATCGAACGGGGCGGGTGCCACGGCGGACTTCACAAGATCTTTGGGTGGAACCGGCCCCGGCAAAGTGAGTTGGGGCGGTGGAGCCGTGATTACTGAAAAGGGGAGTGGCGGCTTCTCCGCGTTCGGTTCCGCAGCGTCCGTCAACATCGGCGGAAGTGCGATTCCGACCACGTTGATCTGGAACTCGAACGATTTTGTCGCCGATGGTTATGCTCTCAAATTCGGTTCCACGAAGTCGAACAACACCGTCAATTTTCTCAACGGAATCAATCTGGAGAACGGAGCGGATTACCAACTCCGTGAAATCAGCGTCACCAAAGGTTCCGGAACGATTGCCGATCGCACAACGATATCCGGGGTGATTTCCGGTTCGGCCATTGCCGACTTCGTCAAAACCGGGAATGGCGTTCTCGAATTCAAAGCGGTCAACACGTACTCCGGCAACACCCTCGTGCAGGGCGGAACGCTGTTGGCGAACGGAATCGGGGCGACAGGTACCGGTAACACGTCGGTATTCACCGGGGCGACACTCGGCGGAACGGGTACCGTCTTGGGTAACACGAACGTCGCGGGTGGGGGCACCATTCAAGGTGGCGAGGGCTTCACGGTGAACCAGACGCTGACCACCACCAACGTGACGTTGAGTCACAACGCGAATCTCCAGGCGGTGCTTGGCAACGGGGCCACGGCCAACGATTTGAACGCCACGGGTGCCAGCCGATTGGTGACGACCGGTGCGTTAGGCCGCGATAGCACAAGTAGCATCATCAACATTCAACTCACGAACGCGGCCACGGATGGCTTGAATCTCGATGGAGCTCACACGTACACCCGCCGGCTCGCAACGTATACGTCGTTGACCAACCTCACCACGGGGACATACAACGCGGGTGATGCTGGAAATCCGTTTAGCGTCAGCGGCACGAATTTCGCGGTCAATAACAATTGGATCGTCACCGTGAATGCCACGAGTTTCGATGTGACGTTCTCGCCGATGTCTCCCGTCCCCGAACCGGGCACCGTACTCGCCATTGGTGCGGCGGGCCTCGGGCTGTTCGGTGCCTTCCGCCGTTACCGCAACCGCGTCTGAATTGGCCATTTCAAAACAAACCGTGTGCCGCTGCCCGCCGCGCTGGTGGCCGTCACATCGCCGCCATGTTCCCGGAGCGTTTTGCGGCTCACGGGTAATCCGAGGCCGGTTCCGCGTGCCCCTTTGGAACTGACGAACGGCCGGAAGATGTCGTTGAGCTTATCCGCAGGAATGCCGGGCCCGTTGTCGGTCACGATGATTTCAACCCAGCCTTCCGGAGTCTGAATCGACACTTCGACTTTGGGAGAGGGTCGCCCCTCCACCGCTTCGACGGCGTTACTGATAATATTCAACGCGGCGTGGTGCATTCCATCGGGGTCACACGGCACCGGTGGCATGCCGAGGGCCGGTTCAAAGTTCAATTCCACACCGAGTTCGCCGGCCCGTCCGCGCACCACCTCGAGCACTTCCGAGACGAGTCCGTTGATGTCGGTGGCTTCCAGCAGCGGTTCGCGCTCTTTGGAAAAGCTGAGCATGTCCAAAATCAAATCGTCGATTTTGGTTTGATTCTTTTCGACGAGTCGCCAGCCCTTGGTGAGCAACTCGCGGTCGAGATCGGGCAGGGCCATGCGAACCATATCGGAACCGAAGCGGACGCCCTGCATGATGTTCTTGATGTGATGCGAGAGGGCCGCAATCGTTTGGCCGATGGCCGCGAGCCGCTCCGCTTGGAGTAAGGCGTGATGGGCCTGATTTTCTTCGATGGCCAGCGCCGCTTGGTGGGCCACAGCAATCGCCAGCCGCAAATGGTCTTCGGTGAACTTCGACGGTTGACCGGCGATCGAATCCACATTTACGGCGGCGCGGGTATCGAGGAAGAGCACGCCGACGGTATCGTGGCGGCCGCGGAGGGGCACGCACAGCACTTCGCGGATTTGGTGCCGGGCGATGCTTTCACCGCCGCGGAAGCGCTCGTCCTCGGCCGCGTCGGCGATCAGGACGCCCTCCTTAGAATGCAGCACGTGTTCCATCACCGTCCGAGACACCACGATCTCGCGTCCGATCCGGCCGGCCCGCGTGCGCACGGCCATGGGCAACAGTTCGCCGCCTTCGGCCGGTCGCACCATGGCGCAACCGTGGTCGGCATCGGTAGCCTTCACCACGAGTTCGACGATGCGGCCGAGCAACGCTTCGACATCGAGAATATCGCTGATGGCGTGCGACGCTTCGTACAGCACGGCGAGATTGGCCAAGCGACTCCGGAGCCAGTCGGTCTCGGCGAGATCGGGTCGGCGGAGGATCTGACTGCCGGCCTCGGCGGGGATCGACTTGAGAATCGCCGAGGCGAACTCGGGCTGCGGTCGGACCACGATGCGGGTGCGATCCACGTCGAACACGGAGCCACTCGGGTTGTCGGACGAATACGCCAAGACGGTATCGCCGATCTGGATGCGATCCCCGGTTTTCAACTCGGCGACGAGAACCGACTGACCATTCACGAGGGTGCCGTTGCCACTTTCGAGATCGGTGAGCTGCGCTCCGGTTTCGCTGACAATGAGCTGACAGTGCCGGCGCGACGCGCGCGGATCGTACAGCGACACGGCGTTGGCCGAGTGCCGGCCGAGCACGGAGATCCCCGTCAGCAACGCGAACTTGCGCCCGAGATCCGGCCCTTGGACGACGGCGAGACTGGCCACGATTATCGCCCCGTGAGTTTCTTCGCTGGTACGAACTGATTCAATTCTAGCCCGTTCGGGCCGAGGAAATCATCGAGCAGTTCGATCCGGCTGCGCGACTTCAACTCCGCGAGGAGCAGGCCGATTTCTTCGCGCCAAATTACGGCGAGAAAATCGGGATTGATCGCCCGCAATTGCACGGCTTGCAGTCGGCGAGCTTCGAACGCACCGGCTTCGGTTCGCGCCAGCGTCTCGGTTTCGTTGCGGTACGCCGCCGCCTCATTTTGCAGGCGGTACTTGAACGTGTTGGCATCGTTCGATTGTTTTTCGGCCTCTTGCTCGGCTTGGTTCTTTCGCGTGCGGATGTTTGTTTGGGCTTGGTTCACCGCTTCGAAAGCATCGCGCACTTCTTCCGGAGCCGCGAGATACTCGACGCTGACCCGCTGCAAGACGATGCCGAGATTTTGCCGGTCCAATCGGGCCGGGAGACGGGCCGCGATCCACTGTGTCAAAATCGTGCGACCACCCAGAACACGGTCCACGGTGCGGCTCCCGATCCAGTCCGCGGCCAGCGATTCGGTCTCACGGTAGAGGATGGCTTCCACCCGATCCCGATTCACCACGTAGTTTTCGAGCGCACCGTCGCGGTCGTCGATGGCGTACTCGATAACGAGTTTCAAGTTCACCAAGTTCTGGTCGCCCGTGAGAAGTTGACCCGTTGGCAAGCCGGGGGCATCACTCGATTCCGCGGGGTTGTAGCCGACGACGAGTTGCCGCACGACGCGCACAGGAATGCGGTCGATGCGGTCGATGCCATACGGGAAACCGACCCAGAGACCGGGGCCAGGGCGGGCCACCACTTCGCCGAATCGTCGGACGACGGCGCGCTCGTCGGGCCCCACTTGAGCAATCCCGGTGAGCCCGTAGAGGACGAGAACCACCGTTCCAAAATAAGTAGTGCGACGCATGGCTGGCTTCACTTCGGGGGTGGCTTCGGCGGTTCGCGCAGCATTCGAAACAGTTCGTGATTCAGCGATAATAGCAATACATCTTTCGTGTCCATGAGGGCCGCTTGCAACGACTTGAGTTTTTGCAGGAACGCATAAAATTCCGGGTCTTTGGCGTGGGCTTCGTTCCGCAAACGGTCGGCGGTCACGTCCGCTTGGCCTTCGAGTAATTGCTTCTTCGCTTTGGCGTCGGCTTCAATCTCGCGGCGATCTTTGTCGGCCTTGCTGACGATTTCCGCCACTTCGCGCCGACCCTGATTCTCGTACTCAGCCACCTTGCGGCCACGTTCGCTACGGATGCGTTCGTAAATACTGGATCGCACGGCTTCGGGGTAACTCAGGCGGCGCACCCGGAGCGTCACAATCTCGATGCCGTACTCCAATCGGACCTTAGCTCGCAGGTCATCCGATAATAGTTGCTGGAGCAATTTTTCGGAGCGCGCTTCGGTCTTGGCGTCGTCGGCAACCGAAATCAGTTCTTCGAGCGTCATCCCGCTGATGATCGACGCGAGCCGGCCGGTGATGCGCGGCGCGAGCACACGCTTAACCTGTTGGGGCGTTCCGACGGAACGTATAAATTGATCGGCTGCGACGGAGTCGGGCACCCGCCACGTCATGAAGGCATCGACCGTCAACGTTTTATCCACGGTGCCGGTGGTTGGATCGCGCGTCAGTGCTTCCGTGGCAGGGAGGTCGAATGATTGCAAGCGGTGATCGACCCGCAAGACGCTGTCGATGGGCCAGGGCATTTTGAAGTGCAACCCGGCGGCGGATTCGCCATCGTGCGTGGCCACGGGCTGCCCGAACCGCGTGACGTAAGCGAACTCAGCATAATCGACGGTGTAAAATGCCGTGCGGCCCCACAGGATGAGCACGATCGGCAACGCGACGACGATCAGGAAGCGTCTCATGGATCTTTCTCACGGGGTTCGCCACCGGTGCGCGGAAATGCGAGCGGTACACCCGCCGGCAAGCGTGGCATCAAGTCCGGGTCGATCAAATAAAGTTTGCGGGTACCGGGGAGTTTGTCGGCATCGATCAGGATCTTATCGCGCGTTTTTAACACGGCGGTGATCGCCGCGAGGCCGAGGCGGAAGTCGGTGAGCGCCCGCCGGGTGGCGAGCAACTGCTGCCGTCGCATACCGATCTCCGCGGTCACTGACGTACGCTCTTGGCCCTGTTTCACCCGCTCGTGTAATTCGGCACCGAGCTTGCTTTCTTCTTCGGGTGTGAGACTGTTCCGGGCCGCTTGCCAGGTGAGGAGGACATCGCGGGTCGCGGTCGCCTCGGCGGTTCTCCGGTACGCTTCGGCTTCGGCGGAACGTACGGTTCGCAAGGCATCGTCACCGGCCCGCGACTTCGCACGGGCCGCATCCGACATCGCATTATTGATGGCGGTATCCCGTTTCTGAATCGCATCGGCGACGGCATGGTAAGCCGCCACTACTTCCTGCGGCGGATGCAAATCGTGGATTGTCAAACCCTCCAAGTGCACTCCCAATCCTTTCGGTGTCGCTTCGTTCAACCGTTGCGCGAGCTTATCTTGTGCGGCACGTTCGAAGTCGGATCGGCCGGCACCGAGCAACGCTTGGAAGGATCGAGCGGCAATCAACTCGCGAAAGACCGCCTCGGCCACCGACCGTAAAACCGACTCCGGATTTTGACTATTGAACAAGTATCCGCGTGGGTCATCGACGGTATAACGGATGGTCGCCAAGAGTTCGATCAAGTCGCCGTCGCCGGTTAGCATCAACGATTCGTCGGTCTGTCGAACGATTCCTTCCGCATGGGCACTCGACCAGGTTAGGCCGCTGTCGTTACCAACATTTCCCGGTTGCCGCAGCTTGTTCTGCTCGATGCGAGCCAACTCGTATTGCTGGATTTTATCATCGGTCAACATGCGGAAACCAATCTCGACCGTACGCACTTCCGCGGGGCGGACTCTCGTGACATCTTCAACGGGCCAGGGCCAACGGACGTGTAGCCCCGGTGATAAATCTGTTTGCAACGCTCCGAATCGCTGCACCACTCCGACTTCGTTCGAAGCGATGCTCGTCAAGCCACTGGCTAACCAGACAAGGAGTGACAGCCCGATGACACCGCCGAGCAACGGCTTCCAACGGTGAACGATTCCGTGGAGCAAATCATCGGCCGACACCGTGTTGAGCCAACGATCTACATTCTGCGATGCGTTGCGGGCACGGCCGACGACGGCATTGGTGGCGGTTCGTTCGAAGGCCAATAACCGCATTGAATTCAAGAGCACCAATAACGAACCGAGTTGGTGGTAGATCGCCCCGGCCAGTGGGCCGCGCTCGTACCACTCCGGACCGGTGGCGAAGAGCGGCCATAGAACCCCAGTTAATAAAATGCCGGCGAAGTTGACGCCAAAGCCGAACCAAATGATGTTCTGGCGGATGACCTTCGCGGTCTCGCGGCTGAGTCGCACTAGCATCGGTAACGGTCGAAGCGGGTCACCCATCATCACGATGTCGCCGGCGTGAGCCGCGATGTCTGTACCGGTACCGATGGCGATTCCGACGGACGCCAGTGCCAACGCGGGAGCATCGTTGACGCCATCACCCACGAAGGCCATCGGCTGGCCAACGGCTTGAATCGCTTCTCCTTTTTGTGCCGGTAACAGTTCCACGCGGACATCCGACAACCCGAGCGAATCTGCAATGGATTGCGCCACGGCGGCGCGATCACCCGTCAGTAACATCAACGGTTGCAATCCGAGCCATCTTAAGTCGGCGAGCACACCGGGTGCTTCCGGGCGCAGTCGATCGCGGGCGCCGATGGCCCCGTAGTAAACCCCGTTGCGAGCTACCAGCAATGGGGTTTGTCCGCTGGCATCGAAATGCGTCAACGCCGCATCGGCCTCGGTGAATTCCTTGATACCCTGTTCAGTCAGAAAGCGACGCGTCCCGACGAGTACGATGGTTTCACCGTTTGTGGCACTCACACCACCGCCGGGAAACGCGGTGAAGCTGTCCGGTTCACTGACAATCCACTGTCGGCGTGCGGTCTCGTCAAGAATCAATTTCGCAATCGGGTGTTCGCTGCGAGACTCCGCCAGTGCTGCTGCAAGAAGCAGTTCTTGTTCAGTGACGCCAGTAGCGGGGCGGATGTCGCCGAGTTCGAGCCGACCTTCGGTCAGCGTGCCGGTCTTGTCGAAGGCGAACCCTTGAACCTCCGCCAACCGTTCGAGCGCGGCTCCACTCTTGATGAGCACCCCGGTGCCGGCCAGTCGACCCAACGCTGCAATCACGGCGGCCGGTGTTGCCAATACCAACGGGCAGGGGCAGGCCACGACCAAAACAGCGAGGGCGGGGTACGCGGCCAGCCGTGCCGCCGCACCGAGCGACAGTTTCTTTCCTTCGGGCTGCGTGCCGTAGAGTTGGTAGCCCACGTTGGCTATGAAGACGACGAGGGCAATGGCCAACACGGCGGGGAGGAAGTAGCGAGCGAGCCGATCCGCTTGGCGTTCCCCCTTCGATTTCGTCTTCAGCGCTTGCGAAGTGAGTTCGATCACATTCCCGGCAACGGTCTGCCGGTCGATCTGCTGGGCTTCGATAGTTAGAGAGCCATGCCGGACGATAATGCCCGCGAGGATGCGATCGCCCGTGGACTTTTCGATGGGCAAACTCTCACCGGTCAGCGCGCTGGAATCGACTTCGGTTCGGCCGTCGATCACCACGCCGTCGACCGGCACGCGACCACCCGGCTTCACCACTACCCGATCACCCACGACCACGGCCGAGGTCAATACGCGGACTTCCAAGCCATCTCGAATGATCCAACATCGCTGTGGGAAAAGCTCCGTTAAGTTGCCGAGTGCCTGCTGGGTTCGATTGAATGTGAATGCTTCGAGGCACTCGCCGACGAGCCCGATGAAGACAACTTCCGCCGCGACGAGAGGTTGGCCGATTAGGATCGCCGCGATGCAGGCCAGTGCGATGGCCAGGTCAGCACCGACGCGGCCTTCACTCAGTTTTTCGAGTGAACCGTACAGAACCCTCGCTCCGCCGAGTACCGCGACGATCAGGGCGAAGCGAAACCCGTAGAGTTGCGTGGTCGTCCAAGTTGGAATGGCGTAAATGGTTTCGCCGAACCACTTCGCCAATTGCGGCCAGAGATCGCCGATGAGCAAAACTGCCAGCAGACCCGTGAATAGGTACAGTGTGCCGTTGCCACGGGGGCGCAACGGAGACTCGGTATGATCCCATTCTCGGTGCATAGTTCCGCGCTGGGGACGAGTGTGGGCGTGTGGATGGTTCTATCGGCTCGGGGCGTCGGAACCACTGATACCCGATCCTCACACCGTCAACACGCGATCGCGCGCGACGATGGGCCAACTGCCGACGATCAATCCGTTTTCGGCAATCAGTGCTTCCTTGTGCAGCGCCACCGTCGGGCAAATGTGTGAAGGGAGGGCGTACACCACATCGCCGGGCTGATAGCGACTCGCGTGCGGCGTTTCGACGATGTAATGCTCCTCGTTATGGCCGACAGGCGTATGCGGAGCGAAGTCCAACAGATGCACACGCTTCCCGGCCGGCGGATCGCTGGCTACGGCTTTCGTTCCGAGATCGAGCGTCACA
>JAYSYJ010000116.1:0-5776 GCA_043727675.1 Fimbriiglobus sp. | reverse complement strand
AGCGTTTCAAAATCGAGGTCCGTGATGCTCTTGAAACTATTGGAGCTAACCCGGAGGCCGGGGGCGAAGTGGGTTGGCGAGAGTATCGCCGGTTCATTTTTCATACGCCGCCTTACAGCTTCATTTATTGCGAAGAAGCAGATTCCATCAGCATCGCGGCCTTTGCGCACCACTCGCGCAAACCAAGTTACTGGCGGAAGAGATTGACGAGTTGACAACCAAGCAGACCGACGATGACGGCAGCCGCCGAATCAGTCACTCAGTTGCGTTTCTGGATAAATCGAACGAACTTCAGCATCCGGGCCTCACACTATGCGTTCCATGATTCTACCCGGCCTCGTTTTGGTGTTCCTCGGCGGCATTCTCGTCGCCCAGACGCCTCCCGCACCGGTTCCGGCACCCGTTGCGAAGCCGGCGGTGCCTCCAGCTGCAGTACCACCGGCACCCGTTGCGAAGCCGGCGGTTCCAGTCCCTCCCGTACAAGTATCCGTTCCACCGGCACCAGCACCACTCCCCGCTCCGGCGAAGATCGCCGTTTATCCACCCGACATCAATCTCGAAACTTTGCGAGATCGCCAAGCGTTCATCGTTCAAGCCACGTACGCGGACGGCTTGACCCGCGATGTCACCGATCAAGCCGTGGCCACGCTGACCAACCCTGCGTTCGCCAAGTTGGAAAAGTCCGCTTGCCTGCCGGTCGCCGATGGCGTCACCGAGCTCGTGGTGACGTTCGCCGGCCAGACGGCCAAAGTGCCCGTGAAAGTATCCAAGGCCAAAGAAGATCGGCCCATCAGCTTCAAACTCGACGTGATGCCCGTCTTCTTGCGCTCCGGGTGCAATAGCGGTGGTTGCCACGGTGCGGCCCGGGGGAAAGATGGCTTCCGCCTCTCCCTTTTCGGCTTCGATGCCGATGGTGACCATTTCCGACTCACCCACGAACTCAATGGGCGCCGCGTCAACCTCGCCGTGCCGAATGAGTCGCTCTTGCTCGAGAAAATCGTCGGCAAGGTGCCCCATACCGGTGGCAAGAAGATCGCCGAGGGCGACGAATATTACAACACGATCATCCGTTGGCTCGAAGCCGACTGCCCGCAAGATTTGCCGACCGTCGCGACCGTCACCGGTGTTGACGTGTTCCCACCCAACGGTGTGCTCGATGGTGCCGGAACGGCGCAACGGGTGATTGTCCGGGCGAAGTACAGCGACGGCACCGATCGCGATGTCACCAGCCTCGCACTGTTCCTGACGAACAACGAAACCTCCGCGAAGATCGTTTCCAACGGCGACGGCACCGTGACCGCCGGCGAACGTGGCGAAGCGTTCGTGATGGCCCGCTTCTCGACGTTCACCGTCGGTGTGCCGTTCATCACTCTGCCGAAAGGGGCTCAATTCACTTGGGCCGCCGTCCCCGAGAACAACTACGTCGATAAACTCGTCCACGATAAACTCAAGAAACTCCGCATCGAACCTTCGGGACTCTGCGACGACAGCACGTTCGTCCGCCGGGTGTATCTCGACATCACCGGGATTTTGCCGCTGCCGGACGAGTACGCCCGGTTCATGATCACGTCGCTGCCGAACAAGCGCGAGTTGCTCGTCGACGAACTGTTGGAACGCAAAGAGTTCTCGGAACTCTGGGTGCTCAAGTGGGCGGAGCTGCTCCAGATCCGCAGCAACAACGAAGTCTCACGGAAAGCTATGCTCCAGTATTACGGCTGGCTCCAAGACAAAATTGCGAAGAACACGCCGACGAACGAATGGGTGCGCGAACTGCTCGGCGCCAACGGTGGGACGTTCAAGAATCCGCCGACGAACTATTACCAGCTCGAACGCGATATTGTGAAGGTGACCGAGAACGTCGCCCAAGTTTTCATGGGGATGCGCGTCCAGTGCGCTCAGTGCCATAATCACCCGTTCGACCGTTGGACGATGGACGACTACTACGGTTTCTCCTCGTTCTTCACGCAGATCGGTCGCAAACCGGCCGACGACCCACGCGAAGTGGTGATCTTCAACAGCGGCGGCGGCGAAGTGAATCATCCGCTGCGGGCCAAGCCGATGAAGCCCAAATTTCTCGGGGGGGCCGAACCGAACGTGGTCGGGAAAGATCGTCGGGTGATTCTCGCGGATTGGCTGGCGTCCCCGGAGAACCCGTACTTCGCCAAGAACCTATCGAACATCGTCTGGAGCCATTTCTTCGGCCAGGGCATCATCAGCGAAGTGGACGATGTTCGCATCAGCAACCCCGCGAGCAATCAAGAACTGCTCGATGAACTCGGTAAGAAATTCACCGAGTACAAGTACGACTTCAAGAAACTCGTCCGCGATATCTGTGTCAGTCGGACCTATCAGTTGGCGACGCAGGCGAACGCCAGCAATGCCGGCGACACGAGGAACTTCGCCAAGGGGCCGATCCGCCGCATCCGCGCCGAGACGATGCTCGACATCATCACGCAAGTGACCGACACCAAGAACAAGTTTCCCGGGATGCCGCTGGGCGCCCGGGCGGTTCAGATCGCCGACGGCCAAATCAGCACCTACTTCCTCAGCACCTTCGGCCGGCCGATGCGCGAAACGGTTTGCAGTTGCGAAGTGCGTCTCGAACCGACGCTCAGCCAAAGCCTTCACCTGATGAATGGCGATACCGTCGCCCCGAAGATCGCGCAGGGGAATCTCATCGGTAAAATGCTGCAAGAGAAGAAGACGCCGGCGCAGATTGTGGAAGTGATGTACGTCCGGGCGTTGAGCCGGGCACCGAAGCCCGATGAAATGCAGAAGCTGTTGGCGGCGGTGAATGCCAACGCGAATAAGGCGCAGGCGCTGGAAGATGTGTTCTGGGCCGTGCTGAACTCGCGGGAGTTCATGTTCAACCATTGAGGGATGCGAACCGCAAGTGACGCGGTGGCGTCTTTGTCGGGGGAGTGAATTCTTGAGGAGAAGGATGATGAGTTTGACGCTTGAGTTGCCGTCCGGTGTGGAAACCACACTCGAAGAAGTCGCTCGAGGGCGTGGGATGTCCGCGGAAGAATTGGCATGCAATCTGATCATCCAAGGAATTCTTCGTACGCCGCCACGGCCTTGGGCCGACATCGCTGCTCCGATCGCCGCTGACTTCGCAGCTAGCGGGATGACCGAAGTGGAATTGGATGCCCTCGTCGAGGAAGCCCGGGAAGAAATTTACTCCGAGCAGCACGGTCGGCCTTCGAAACAACCATGATACCGATCACCGTATTCGACTGCATGATCCTGCTCCAAGCCGCTGCGAATCCCTTGGGGGAAGCGGGACGTTGCTATCTGGCAGTTGAAATGGGGCTCGTGCAATTGACGGTGAGCCAAGCGACACGCTATGAAGCACACGACGTATTATCACGAGGTTTGATACGTTTAAAATTACCGAATTTGACAGCAGAACGTGTCGCCGAATTTATGGACTCTGTGGACTACTATGCACTACAAATTGTTGCCGTACCGCTGACTTTCCGAATTCCCCGTGACCCGAAAGACGAAAAGTATCTGAATCTCGCAATTGCCGCAGGAGCCCAATACTTGGTATCACGCGACAATGACTTGCTCGACTTGATGCAGGACAGTCGATTTCGGACTAATTATCCAAATTTGGAAATCCTCGGGCCAGCCGAATTCCTTGACCGAGTAGCCCGAATCTGAGGAATTGCGATGTCTACGAAAGAAACGATACTGGAAGAGATTCGACAAATGAACGGTTCATTCAGTGATCGACTCGGACCAGATTTGCGATTCCATCGGATTGCACGGGTTGCTTCCATTGCTAACGCGGTGAGAGAATGACCCGGATCAATCTCGCGTTATGGGGTAAGATGTACCCATACGCCGGTTACTCGTCATTTGTCTTACTCTCCATCGGGATACTCGTTTCCGGGATGCGCCTCGATCGAGCGAACTTGCAATTCCCCCTCAATTACTACAACGATGCGCTGCTTATTTTACCGATGGCGAAAACGTGGCAAGACGGTGGTACCCACTGGCATAACGACCGCCTCGGCTACCCGGGCATTCATGAACTTTACGATTTTCCCATCGTCGACCATTTGCATTTCCTCGGCATCTGGGTGCTCGGCAACGTGTTCGGGGATGTAACGGTCGGTTTCAACCTTTATTATTTGGCGACGTATCCTCTCACCACCTTTACGGCGATGGTCGCCGGTCGCCGTTTGAGCTTGAGCCTCACCGCTGCTGGTTGTCTTGGAATTCTCTACGCTTTTCTGCCCTATCACCTACTGCGATGCCAATACCACTATTTCTTGTCGTGCTATTTCCTGATCCCGCCGGTCATGGTTTGGGCCATCGAGGCCGCGCGAGGAGACCTCCATGTCTGTTGGTGGACCCGCGTTTCCGTGGCGATCCTCGTCTCTTGCGCCGGCGCCTACTACGCATTCTTTTCTTGCTTGCTACTCGCTTTTGGCGGGCTCTATGGCACGGTTGCAGGCCGGCGGATCTCACCCGTCATTTCTACCGGCGTGCCGATTCTAGCGATCGTGTCAGTCGGCCTTTTGCAATACATTCCGACGTATCTTTATCAAGCCGAGAATGGAAAACATTCGGCGCCGACGTCCCGGCGCTCCTCGGCATCCGAAGCATACGGCTTGAAAATCACGAGTCTGGTTTTGCCGATTCACGAACACAGAATCCCCGCCTTCCGGCGCACTACAGTCC
Source organism: Fimbriiglobus sp. (assembly GCA_043727675.1). GTDB lineage: Bacteria > Planctomycetota > Planctomycetia > Gemmatales > Gemmataceae > JALHQU01. The sequence continues at coordinate 1,084 of JAYSYJ010000116.1, read as the reverse complement.
GCTATCAATCCGATCCATTTCGACACGACATCATCGGCAGTCTTGACGCGCTCGGCATCGTAGGGTCGATCGGGCTGGCCTTGGGAGTATTCTTCGTGTTCAATTCCAGAGATTGGCACGGCTTGCGAGCGGTCGGCGCAGTCCTCCTGTTCGCCTTGCTATACTCCACCGTCGGTGGATTGGGATCGATGTTCAGCCATTGGATCACGCCCCAGATCCGGGCGCTCGATCGCATGTCGATCTTCATCGCTTTCGCCGCGCTGTTCACTTTCTTTCGAACTGTCGATGCGTTCTATGCGTCCCGCCGAGGTTGGGTTCGACACTGTCGAATACCCGTACTTCTGGTTATAACTGCGGGGGGTCTACTGGACTCCACGGATTCGAAATGGTTCGCTGGGACAATGGTCGAAGAACGTGCGGCCCAAGAGGAGTTGATCTCGGCGGACCGGGATCTTTTCCGAACTTTCGAATCCCATTTCCCGGACGGTCGCGTCTTCATGTTACCCCACATGGCCTACCCCGAAATCCCGGCCCATCAAATCACGTACGAGCACGGTCGCGGATATTTATTCACGGACAATATCCGATGGAGTTACGGTGCCATGCGGGGACGCGAAGTCGATCAGTTGCACGCTGAACTGGCCCGGATGCCGGTAGAGAGCATGATCAGGGGGCTAGTTTTGAACGGTTTTACAGGTCTGTACTTAGACCGCCGAGGTTTCGTGCCGACGGCGGGCGAGCGATTGGTCGGCGACATCGAAATGGCGCTCGGTGCCCCTTTCCTGATCCACAAGAACAAATCGCAAATGTTTTGGGATTTATCCGCCCGGATCGACCGAATCCAAGGTGAACTCGGGGTGGGATATCAGAACGCGATTCGCGCTGAAACCGGGCGGGTCCGTTGCACTTGGCTGCGCGGCTTCGACTATTGGCCCCCGGGTCAAACCATCCCTTGTGAATCGAATGCACTCATATCTATTTACAATCCGGCCGACGGTTCAAAAACGGTCACGCTCACTTTCACACCGGTTTTGAATGCACCCGGGAAATCGAAACTGTCGTTCGTAAGCGCCATTTGGAAAGA
>JAYSYJ010000115.1:0-5786 GCA_043727675.1 Fimbriiglobus sp. | reverse complement strand
ACCACGACCCGGTGCCAACCTCCGCGGCCACCGAGCGACCACCCGAGCACGCCGAGGTACCGCCGCGTGACCCAACCCCAGACGCCCCTCTGTGAATGGCTCCGGCCCGCTGTCTTGCCCGCGTTTTTGGGGGCGCGCAAGAAATGCGCACAGAGCATGGGCGTGAGGGTGAAACTGACCACCATCGACAGCAAGATCGAGAAACCGACGACGAATCCGAAGCTGTTGAAAAAGCGGCCGACCTGCCCGGACATGAATGCGATCGGGGCGAACACCACCGCGAGCGAGAGCGTCGTGGCCAACACCGCCAAGGCGATTTCCTTGGTGGCCACGCTCGCCGCTTCCAATGGCGTGCGACCGTAGTCTTCCATGTGTCGAAAGACGTTTTCGAGCACCACCACGGCGTCGTCGATCACGATGCCGACGGCGAGAATGAGGCCGAGCAGCGTCATGCTGTTCAGGCTGAACCCCATGAGATCCATCAAGGCGAAGGTGCCGATCACACTCGTCGGTACGGCCAGCGCCGCGATGATCGTGGTGCGCCAATCGCGGATGAACAGCAGCAGCACGGCGGACACGAGGATCGAGGCCAGTAGCAGGTGGAATTTCACCTCGTCAATGGAGCCTTTGATGAACTTCGATTGATCGCGGATGATCTCGACGCGGATGTCGGCGGGGAGCGTCGATCGAATCAAATCGAGCCGGGCTTTCACCGCCTCGGCGACCTTGACGGTGTTCCCACCCGATTGCTTCTGAACGATCAAACTCACCGCGATGTCGCCATCGAGCCGGCTGAGGCCGCGCGGCTCTTCGATACCGTCTTCGACACCGTTGCCGGCACCCGCACCGACTTCGCGCAGTTGGATCTGGTGGCCATTCCGCGTGGCCAGAATCAGGCTCTCGAAGTCGCGGACTTCTTTGACCCGACCGACGGTGCGGAGGCCTTCTTCGCGCCGGCCTTGATCGATCTTCCCGCCCGGCAGTTCGAGGTTTTGATCGGCGAGCGCGCGGCGGACATCGAGCACGGACAGTTCACGGGCGCGGAGTTTGTCCGGATCGACGGTGACGTTGATGGCCCGTTGTTGACCGCCGACCAGGATGACCGCCCCGACGCCGTAGACGTTGCCTTCGATGTCTTCCTTCACCAGCTTCTTGGCGATCTCGGTGATTTCGCGCAGGCTCCGTTTCCCGGAAATGGCGATGGTGACGACCGGCGTCGCATCGAGATTGAACTTCTCGACTTTGGGGAAATCGGTACCGGCCGGCAACTGCCCTTGGACGAGCGTCATCTTGTCGCGCAGCTCTTGGGCCGCGATATCGCCGTTCTTTTCAAGCTTGAAACCGACGACGATTTGCGACACGCCCTCCCGCGTGGTGCTGCGCAATTCGTCGATCCCGGACACGGTGTTCACCGCCTCTTCCACCGGCTTGGTCACGGCCGATTCCATCTCGTCGACGCTCGCCCCTTTGAGAGTGGTCGTGACCACCACCACGGGCACATCGACGTTCGGAAAGAGCTCCACGCCCAAGCGCGAATATGAGGCGATGCCCAACACCACCGGCGCGAGGATGAACATCAGCGTGAAGACGGGCCGGCGAATGCAAACATCCCAAATCATAAAAGTTCTCTGGTCCGGTTCCCCCTCTCGTTTCGAATTACGGGAAACAAACGGGTCTGGCAAATCTTTCTACCGGAGGATTTCGGCCTTGAAAGGCAACGCCGTGACGGATTATTTCCACTGGAAATACTGGTGTTTCCCGAACGGGGAGGTGATGCGACAAGAGCCGGATTCCCCCTGGCACCCCACCGAATACGATTCGGTCGGAAAGGAATCCGGCTCCTGGCTCGACACAATCGGTCGGCGAAGAAAGCGAAGAATCGCCGCCGACCGATCAGGACTCGTTCCGCGCGGTTTGGGGCTGGTTCCTGCCCGCGGATATCTTCGCCAAACTCGCATGCCACGGCAACACCAAATGGCGGCCATTCCATCTGGTCGTCCTCGTGTGGCTGCTGACGAGCGTCTTGGAGCGGACGCGGTTGACGCGGGCCCAGTCGGTTCGTCTGTATTAATTGCGATGCCGGGCGGCCGAGCGGACGCGGGTGGAACTGGACTGGTCGATTTTGGGGATGGCGGTGGCGGAGTTATTCGCGTTGCGGGAGCAGATGTCCGCGCGGGCGTTGCGGTGGCGGGCGCGAGTCTGCCCGATCGGCTGCGGGCGGCCGTGATCGACGAGTCCGAGCGGCCATCGTCGAAGGGGCGCGTTACCGTCCGCAGAACCCGGACCAGAAGCCGCTGGGCGATCCGAAACTGCGCGTCCTGACGGCCGAAGAAAAGCAGAACCTGAGGAAAATCGAGGCGAAACAAACCGGGTAAAAATCCGTCACGACGTTGCCTTTCAGGGCCGAAATCGACCGCCAGAAAAATTTGCCAAGCTCGTTCCAGTTCGTGGTCGGTTAATTCTTCGAATCCTTCGTGTTCCTCCTCACATGATTTGCTCTACTACAAATCAGGCGTGGGCCGCTCCTCCTTTTCTGGTAAGCTCTCATCTCCCACCACACTTCGGAGATCTGCGAGATGATGCGATTGTTCCTGTTGGCCGCGCTGCCATTGTTGGCGTTCGCCCTGCCGACGGCCCGTGCCGAAGACAAACCCAAGGAGAGTCGGTTGTTCGAACTGCGCATTTACACCGCCGCCGAGGGCAAACTCGACGCCATTCACAAACGCACCAAAGAAGCCGGTCTGAAGCTCTTGGAAAAGCACGGCATGACCGTGCTCGGTGTCTGGTCACCGGTCGATCCGAAAGATGCCCGCTTCTTTCTGTTGCTCGCCCACAAAGACAAAGCCGCCCGCGATGCCTCGTTCAAAGCCTTCGCCACCGATCCGGATTGGGTGAAGGTGCGTGACGAATCCGAGAAAGACGGCAAGCTCGTCGCCAAGGCCGAAGAGATCTTCCTGACCACCACCGATTATTCGCCCGCCATCAAGGTCGGAGCGAGCAAAGACGAGCGCGTCTTCGAACTGCGCACTTACGTGGCCACCGAAGGTAAACTCGACAATTTGAACGCCCGCTTCCGCGATCACACCGTCAAGCTGTTCGAGAAGCACGGCATGACCAACTGGGTCTATTGGAACTACGCCAAGGGCACCAAAGGCGACGACACGATGCTCGTCTATTTCCTGACGCACGCCAGCCAAGACGCCGCGAAGAAGTCGTTCGGTTCGTTCGGCAAAGACCCGGACTGGGTCACCGCCCGCAAAGCCAGCGAGGAGAAAGCCGGCAGCTCATTGACGGTCGCCAAAGACGGGGTGAAATCGGTGTTCCTGAAAGCAACGGACTACTCGCCGACAAAGTAGCCGCAATCGGGGGGTGATGGTCTGTCCAGCGTGATCACCCCCACCGCCGTCGGACAGATGGGGGATCTTTGGACGGACTAGGCTTCGAAAGGGGGATATGACAGATCGGAGAGAGGGGATTCGATGCGATGAAACTGGAACGTACCTTAGTTTCACAACAGGGAAAGCCGGAAGAATTGAGCTCTGCGTAGCAGTGGTTATTGTGAGTTTTCGAGTGACGGCACTGGACTAACTAATATGATAACTGTGTCTAAAACCGTACTGGCAATAGTTCTTCGTCGTATGACTACGCTAACCGAATAGCTCAATGCTCACCAAAGTGCACATTCGTGGCTTCCGTTCATGTCAAGATGTGAAGCTTGACAACTTAAGCTATTTGGTTGCCCTAGTTGGACGGAATGGAGCAGGGAAAACCAGTATACTCAAAGCCATTGAGTGGATGGCACAAGTCGCAACGGGCGGACAATCAGCGGTTGCCTCTATGCGTCACAGGTACGATGTAGGAACGCCAGCATTCGAAATCGGAGTGTTGGTTGATGGAATAGAGTACGAGTACTCAATCTCTACTCATATCAAGTCGGATTTAGCACCAACACCGGAAAGTAGATCTTCGTTTTTACCGTTGGTGATATCGTACAACGAAAATCTTAAGGTCAAGATAGCCGAAGTGTGGGTTGAACTCTTTAATCGAGTAGACAATCTCATTGTCGCTTGTGACATGAAATCGACCAAGAATGACCATTTGAATTATCACATCCCAAGTGACACAAGTGCTATTGTCGTGCTCTCCGCGATCCTACCGCCTGAGGATCCGACAGCCGACAAGGTCAGGAAGCTCTCAGGATTTCTGAGTAGAATTCGTTACTATCCTGTTGATGAAACTGCCGAACCTACGAATCCATTTGATGTAAGCTCATATGTATTCGACTCAGCTTACAAGAAATACCTCTCTAACACAAAACCGGGTATAAGTTCGGATCCGATTGATTCCTCATTCTGTATAAAACTTGTACACATGTATTTGACCAAGGACGAATTATTTAAAGACCTAGTCGAGTATGTTGGTCCTAAAAATTTAAGACTGATAGACGGTATTACTGTCCAAACTTTAAATGTAGGTTCGGCAAATAGCTCTTCAGAAGATAGTATACACATGCTACGATTTCAACTCGAAGGTAGACGGCGAAGGTTCACCTATGGAGAGCTCTCGTTGGGAACAAGAAAAATACTACATATTTTATTAGCGTTATTATACGACGAGAGTTCGGTAATGCTCATTGAACATCCCGAAGACGGCATCCACCCTGGATTGCTTAGTAGACTCGTTTCGCTTGTAGATACAGCGAAAGATCCGACTCAGATATTCTTAACAAGCCATTCTGTAACTTTGTTGAACTCGATGAAGCCTAGCAATGTCAAATTGGTTACCATGAATGATGATACGGTTTCGACGCGATCTTTGACTGATTCGGAGGTTACCAGTGCCTCAGATTACATCTGCAACGAAGGCACCCTATCTGAGTTCCTCGAGGCCATCCAGCCGGAGTAGTCATGTTGTGCATTTTTGGCGAAGATGAATCGGACACGCGCTCTCTCAAGCACATAGTCCGCAACCTCTGCACAAATCCGTCTTTGCCTATCAAAACCAAGTATTTTGGCAGTTGTGGAGATATGCTGAATCGTGGCCATAGGTTAATGAAGCTCTATCACTCCGAAGGGTGTTCGGCATTTGTAATCAGCTACGACTCTGATGGGAATAACATTAAAGAAAGATACGATGATGCGCATAGCAAAATTATCAAGGCTTCCGGCTTGAATGTGCCATATGTCCTTTTGATTCCGAACGAAGAAATCGAAGCTTGGATCTTGGCCGACAACGTCGCAATTAAGAGTGTCATTAAAACGTGGGAGCCTGTCGAGATACTTCATCCAGAAACTGTTAAAGACCCAAAAGAACATCTCGAAAGAATCACCAAGGGTGGTAACAAAAAACCAAGATATTCTCATGCTTTACACAATCCTATTGTTGCACAATACTTAGATCTTGAAATAGTATACAATAAGTGCCCATCTTTTCGTCCCCTCAAAACATTTCTTATGGAGTTGTTCGCCGTGGCGCAGATCGACGATGCAGAGTGATACAGGAATACAACCAGAACAGCACGATACTCCCCCACCACCCCAAGGTTCCTCTCTCATGTTCACACGTCGTACCTTCCTCAAATCCGCTGCGGCGGCTCCGCTGATTTGGCAATCGACCAACTCCGTCTACGCGGCCGAGAACCGGCTGACGCTGGGGTTCATCGGTGTGGGCACCATGGGGCGGGGGCACCTGGATGCCTTCTTGAACCGCAAGGATGTCGAAGTGGTCGCCGTGTGCGATGTCGTCAAGGAGCGGCTCGACAACGCGGCCCAGATGGTCGGCAAGAA
>JAYSYJ010000114.1:0-5808 GCA_043727675.1 Fimbriiglobus sp. | reverse complement strand
TTTCACGACCGGGCGGTACAAGGAGCATTACAACTCCGGTGCCCAGACTCGTTTGGTGACCAAACTCTCGAACGAACGGCCCCGGCCTCTCTTGCAATTGCATCCGACGATCGCCGAGCGACATGCCATTGTCAGCAATAGCCTGGTGACACTCGAAAGCCGGCGTGGCCGGGCCGAGTTTCAAGCCGAAATCACACCCGATATCCGCCCCGATACGCTGTTCGCCGCGTTCCATTGGGGTGGCCGCGATTGCGCGAATGCTCTGACGAATATGGCCCTCGACCCGACCAGCAGGATGCCCGAGTTCAAACTGGCCGCGGTCCGCATCGTGCGTGTCCAGTCCACCGTTTGAGGTTCGATTTCGATGAAGAAGCGACTGGCGATCATCGGCAATGGCATGGCCTGCGGTCGACTGCTGGACGAACTGTTCCGCCGCAACGCGGGAATGACGTTTGACGTGACCGTCTTCGGTGAAGAGTCGCATGGTTGTTACAACCGGATTTTGCTCGGCCGTATTTTGACGGGGGGCACGGCTGAAGAAATCACCACGAAACCGCGTGGCTGGTATGCGGATCGCGGTGTGACGTTCCATTGGAACACCACCGTGGCCAAGCTCGACCCACCGACGCGGACGCTCTTCACCACCGATGGTACGGCGATCCCCTACGATGTCGCCGTGATCGCGACCGGCTCGGCTCCATTCATTCCACCGCTCGACAACTTGACCAAGTCCGACGGCTGCCCGAAAGAGGGGGCGTTCGTCTTCCGCACCGTCGACGATTGTCAACGCATCCGTGCGTATGCCCGCCCGGCGTCATCGGCAGTGGTTTTAGGCGGCGGGTTACTCGGTCTTGAAGCGGCCAAGGCCCTGTCCGATCTCGGAATCCACGTCACCATCGTGCACATGCCCGATTGGCTCATGAACCTCCAAGTGGATCGCCTCGGTGGCGAATTCGTCCGCAAGGCCGTCGAGAAACTCGGGATTTTTGTCCGAACTGGCGTCGCGGCGACGGGCTTCATCGGCACCGACAAAGTCGAAGGGGTCGTCCTGAAAACCGGGGAGATCCTGCCAGCCGATTTGGTGGTGATGGCCGCCGGCGTGCGTCCGCGTGTTGCAGTGGCGGAGTCATCCAACATCCCCGTGAAGCGTGGCATCGTCGTCAACGATTTGTTGGCTACGGCCTCGCCCGGTGTGTTTGCGCTCGGGGAATGTGCCGAACACAACGGCGTCGTCTACGGGATCGTCCCGCCCATCTGGGAACAGTGCGAGGTGCTGGCGGATGTATTAACGGGAGCAAATCCGACGGCCCGGTATCGCGGCTCGAAGTTGTACACGAAGTTGAAAGTGGCCGGTGTCGATGTCGCCAGCATGGGGGCCATCGAACCGAAGCAAGATACCGACGAAGTGTTGCAAGTGCTTGAAGAACGGCGTGGCATCTACCGCAAGTTGATCGTTCGCGACGGCAAACTCGTCGGGGCCATTCTCGTGGGCGAAGGCGATACCGCCGCGGCGCTCGCCCGCTGGTTCGACCGGGGCGATTCGCTCCCTGCCAACCGGCTCGATCTGCTCTGCAGCGGCGAACTCTCCCCCGCGTCGAGCGACCCCGAGATCTGCAACTGTCATCATGTGTGCCAATCGACGATCATCGCCGCGATTGAAACGGGCCACACGACCTTGCCGAGTTTGAGTTCCGCGACCCAAGCGGGCACGGGCTGCGGTTCGTGCCGTGGGCAACTGGCCAACTTGATTTTGAAGACTGCGAAGAGCGTCGCTTAACTTTTATTTTTACCCCGGTTTCGAAGGATCACCCATGATGCCCGCCACATCCGGTCAGCGTCTCCGTGTGCTTTGGTTGAGCACTTTCGCGTTTACGCTCATGTTCGCCGTCTGGCTGATGCTCGGAATGCTGAGCATTCCCATCAGCAAAGAACTCGGCCTGAGCGACTCGCAACTGTACTGGCTCGCCCTCACCGCAATCCTGGCGGGGTCGATTCTCCGCTTCAACTTCGGTGTTTGGACGGATAAATACGGTGGCCGCATCATGATGGTGCTGCTGCTGTTGCTCACCGTCGTACCGACGTTCTTAGTCAGCCAAATCGAGAACTACACGCAGTTGCTGATCTGTGCGGCACTGTACGGAATCGCTGGGAATTCGTTCTCGGTCGGTATCGCTTGGAACGCGGCCTGGTTCCCCAAAGATCGCCAAGGCTTGGCACTCGGAGTCTTCGGTGCGGGCAACGTCGGCGCTTCGGTCACGAAGCTCGTCGGGCCGCTATTGATCGCCACCATCCCCGCAGTCGGCTACTTCGATGGAATCATTCCCGGCGGCTGGCGGTTTATCCCCGTCGCGTACAGCGTGCTGCTCGTGGTGATGGCCGCCGCCGTTTGGCTCATCGCCCCGAAGCAGGATCGCTGCCCCGGTCGCGGGAAGACGTTTGCCGAGATGGCCGCCCCATTGAAACATCGCCGCGTCTGGGAATATAGCCTGCATTACGTCGTGGTCTTCGGCGCCTACGTCGCACTTTCAGGGGTTTTGCCGAAGTACTATTACTCGAACTATGGGGCCGACCTCGCTCAAAGTTTGTCGCTATCCGAACAGACTGTTGCCGACTTCCCGAAGGTCAAGAAATTGCAGAGCAACGAGTATAAGGACTATTTGAAGGCCAACCCCGTCGTCGCTGAGGACTTGAAAAAACTGACCATGTGGATCGGCTGGCTGGCGGGAATTTGTTACGTCTTCCCGGCGAGTTTGCTGAGGCCACTGGGTGGCTGGCTCTCCGACAAATTCGGTGCGAAGGTGGTCATGCTGAGTGTCTTCGTGACGATGATTGCGGCCGGATTGGTTTTGAGTCTGCCGTTGGGGCTCAATGTTTGGACGTTCACCGCCGCGCTGTTCGTACTGGGTGCGGGCATGGGAATCGGAAAGGCGAGTGTCTACAAACTGATCCCCGATTCCTTCCCGGATAGCATCGGGGCCGTGGGCGGACTCGTCGGCCTGCTCGGCGCACTCGGGGGCGTGCTGATCCCCCTCAGTGTGGTACCGTTGCAGAGTCTCACCAACCTCCCGCAGATGCTCTTCGCCGTGCTTTTGGGTCTCACGATCTTGAGCGCGCTTTGGTTCCAAACGGAGCAGTGGTTGGCCCGTCGGCCGACCAAACAGAAGATTGAATCGGAGCAGCCGGTTGCGGTTTAATCGTCTTTCGGTTTCTCGACCTGCCATTCAACCACGGATGCCGTCGGGGTGACCACGGCTCCGTTTTTGTAACTGCCGGTCAGCACAAACACGATCGACGTCAATTCCTTCTTTTTCAGATCGTACACGGCGATGCCGGTGCCGCTCGCCGAGGTGGTAATGGGGTACTTCGGGTCGTTGTCGCGGAGATGCTTCGACTCCCATTTGCCGGTGAAACGGATCACGCTGATCGCGGTGTCCGTCCGCAGAATTTTGGCGGAGAGATCGGCGACCGTCATATCGCGGGCTTGCGGGACGTAAATCGAATCGGTCACAGGGGCGAGTGCCACTGCGAATGGCTTCGCGGCCGATTCCGGGATTGTCCATTCTTCTTTGTCTTTGGGCGGCGCGAATGCGGCCCAGTCTTGTTTCGATAAACTCGCGCTGTCCACGGCCGGGGCACCTTCTTGCTTACCACCGCGATTCAAACCGATCACGGAGACAGCGAAACGCACCCCGCCGGTTTTCGTGATTCCTAAGCCGCGATCCGGGAATGGATTCACCGCTCGGACGTTTCGAGGCTTCAACTCCCCGGCAGCAGCGATTCCTTCATCGAGCATTGTCACCGTGCCATCGACCCAGCCCTTTTGATTCTCTGAGTAGTTCTTTTTCGGATCGGGTTTGTGATAGTGGAACGCGAGGGTCTTTCCCTCCGGCGTCACAATCCACAGCCCTTGCGGCCAACGTTTCATCAGGTCGCGGAAGAAATCGCCATCGGCGTCCTTCGGTAAACGGTCGGTATTCAACGCGACGGGGACGAAATTCTTGGCGATCAATCGGACGATTCGTTCCGAGTTCAGAGGGCCCGCACGGAGCCCGGCTGCATAACCTCAACAACGCTCCAGCGGGCTACCATCGCGGTCACGACCGCCAGCCAACCAGACGAGCAGTGGCCGAGACTCTGTTCGGGCTTCCTTCAAAGCTTCGGCAGCGTCGGTGTGCCAAGGGACTTGCTGCCAAACGAAGTCGGCCGCCGGTGGGCGGATGGCAGCCGCTTTTTTGAGCAGAGCGTCTCGCTCGGGGATTTCTGCGGCCAAAACCGAAGAAGCGAGCAACGCGAATAGTGAAGCGATTTGCAAACGGAACATGGGATCATCCTTGATCGGAAGAGGGTCTCGGTCTTTGGTCAAGGCCCGTCGCCGAGTTTCGGTTTTGAGCGCTTTGATCCTCGCTTCGAAGGCGCTTTCCCAGGCTGCCGCGAATCGTGAAGACATATTAAATTATATCAAATAAGCAGAAAACCCGATACCGGACACTCCGGAAGATCGCGGCTGAGCACAAACGTACCTTCTACCTCGAGAAGCCGGCGTTCGACATTACGGGTTTGCAGAGCCCAAGGTCGTCACCGCATCGCTCACCACTCGGCCCAACACGTCGTAACCGATGGTGTGCACATTGCCATTGCGATCTTGCGAGGTCTAAATCTGCCCGAGCGCATTGACGGTCGCCATCTCCTGCTTGCTCGCCCGACGATGTCGTTCGAATTCATCCCGCTGCCGGTCGCCGTGGTCACCCCGTACACGTACTCGGTCGTCTTGCCGTCGGCGTTGCTCACCAGCATATACATTCAAGAAGATACATACTTGTCTCCTTTTTCACTTCTCGGGCATCGGATTCAGAGTGATCGGCGAAACGTCATATAATTCAATCGTACCGAGCTTGTTTGAAGACACGGCAAGCAGATCATTCTTGTGTGAGAGAGTTATGGAGTCGACTTCGCGGGAGAGTACCTCCAAATGTCTCACCCACTTTTTGCTCTCCTGATCGAAAATGGCGATTTCACCGTGTGCTTTACCATTGGACGTCGGCACATCTTTCGTGCTGCCTCCCGCGAATACATATCTTGCGTTATTGGAAAAGAGGCAAATTGTGGGGTCAATTGGGCAGTTCGGGATCTCCTCCATCTTCCAAGTGGCAGTCGATCCAACGAGGATCTTTTCCCCGTCGGCAAATGCAAAATGCCTTCCATCTCGACTTGCTGCGAGAGCACCGCTATTACCCGGGCCGATTGTCGTAAGTATGGTTTTGACTTTGCCAGTTTTGCTGGCGATATGTATCACTTCCCAACTCAAGACTTTCGGTCTCAGGTAATTAGGTTTTGGTGCAAAATTTAAAGCGGCTTCTGCATTCTCGACTACTGCGACTACAGAATCCGAGCTTGGTATCATGATTATTTCTCGTACATGACCATCTTTCGCAAAATTAATTTCTCTGTTTTCAATTTTATTTGCTACATCCCAAATCGTGATTGCGCAATGCTGATCTGTAATGATCCACTTGCCGTCGGGAGAGAACCGAACGTGATTCGTGGAAAGCTGTTTGCTCAGAACAGTGAGTGCGCCGCTTTTGATGTCAAGTGAGTAGAGCTTTGGATATGCTGCGATTGCGAGTGCTTTTCCATCTGGCGAGTAGTCGAAGTCTACGATTAAACTTTCCAGTTTATGGAATAGCGTTCCTTCTTTCTTGGCTTTCACATCCCAAGTTGCAATGGACGGTTCAGTCGATAAATAGCTTAGCGTATCATCGATTGGAGAAAAAAGAACCTTGTGGACGTATTCATCTTTGGCCACTTTAA
>JAYSYJ010000113.1:0-5811 GCA_043727675.1 Fimbriiglobus sp. | reverse complement strand
GCCGCCCCGGCGGTCGATTCGACCTCGCGGGCCAGTGCCAAAGCTTGTTCGACCACGAGGCGTTGGAAGTCGGTTTCGGTAACGGTGACCATGGGCATTCTGCCGGGGAGAAAACACCCGTATCACCCATCTCCCCCAAAAGTGCCAGAGAACTTTGGCGCACCCTGCGAAAGGGCGTTCGGCCGGATTTTGACCCAGTCTACTTTCAACTCTGACGCTTGTCCTTGTTTCCGCGGAGATTGCTAGAAAAATTCCATCGGTGGGTGATGCGCGGTACGCCGGTTGCACTAATCTTCGACGCTTTTAGAACCCTTGTGAATTTGCATTCTTGGTCATCGGCCCATGCTCATGTCTGAATCTATCCCGTCGAACCATGTCACAGAATTGGCCGAAACGCTTCCTGTGGTGGTCGAAGCGGACTTCGCGCCGATTTCCGAAACGGACGCCGATGAATTCGTATCCGATTCTCATCACGATGAATCGCTACGCACCCAAGAGGCGTTCGAACTCGCCGCGCAGGCCGCCCTTCAAGGTGACGAGGTTCTAGCAGTTCGATACTACTTAAAAGCGTCCAATCTCGCGGAAGCGGCTCGCGAATGGTACTTGGCGGCGGTCTCTTGCCAACGGGTCGGCGATTTTTTGCAAACGGAAACACCACCGATGGATTTGGAACGAGCCTTTCGGATGTACCGTCGGGCGGTGGCTTCCTATGAGCAATGTGGACTGTTCGACGAAGCCCGCCAGTTGTCATACCGCTTGATGAGTTTGAAGCTGAAACGAGCAGACCAATTGAAGCTTTCGCTTTGGACTCGACTCGAGCTTTTGGTGTATTGGGCGACGGCGGGCTTCGGCTATCGGCCACTTCGGGTTCTCGGCAGCGCACTCGCAGCGGTGCTCATTTACAGTTGCATCTATTGGCTCAGTAGTGGAGTGGTCACACCTGGAGCGTCGCCGAGAGTGGCAGGTTTTTGGGAATGCGTTTATTTCAGTGGGATCACATTCGCCACGGTCGGGTATGGGGATTTCCTGCCGGCACCGCACATGCGGATCTTGGCCTTGACCGAAGGTGCCATGGGAGTCTTCACCATGGGATTTTTCGTGGTCATACTTTCCAATCGACTGCGCCATTAAGGCAGGATGTAACCCATTCGAAGTAAAACCACCGACAAATCCTCCCGCGTTTGACCCTGGGACGTTGGCTGTCTAAAATTGGCTTATGGGCAATTCAAGAATTGTTCCTGTGTCTGCGATATTCGAGATCACCCGCCCCACTGACGGGCATCTGAATTGCTGACTTTCCGACGTCCAAAATTGTTTGGGCTTCCGACTCGCACGGGAACTGTCTTGATGAATTCCACTCTCGCCGCCCCGGTCGAAACCGACCGTTTCCGATCCGACGTGATCAACGGGCTTTCACTGCCCCAAAAACGTCTTTCTGCCAAATACTTTTACGATGCCGAAGGCTCTCGGCTCTTTGACCAGATCACGGAATTGGAAGAGTACTATCCGACGCGAACCGAATTGGGCATCATGCGGAAGTATGCACCGGATATGGCGGAGCGTTGCGGTTCGCGGTGCCTACTCATCGAACTCGGTGCTGGCAGTTTGACGAAAGCTCGGTTACTACTGGATCGCCTCGACCGACCAGCCGGGTTTGTGCCGGTGGACGTTTCGGGTGAGCATTTGCACTCCGCCGCACGAGAATTGTGCGATGATTACCCAGGCTTGGACGTCCGCCCCGTTTGCGCCGACTTCACCACCGAATTTCAGGTTCCCGTCCGGTCGACGGCCCGCAAAGTGGTCTACTTCCCAGGTTCGACCATCGGGAACTTCGACCCGGCCGATGCGGAAGATTTGCTCCGCAAGATTGCCCGGCTCGTCGGCATCGGTGGCGGATTGTTACTCGGTGTCGATCTTCGAAAAGATTCTCCGACACTCGAAGCGGCGTACAACGACCGACTCGGCGTGACGGCCGCGTTCAATCTCAACTTGCTAGAGCGGATGAACCGGGAACTCGGAGCGGACTTCAACCCCGCCGGGTTTCGGCATCGGGCGTTTTACAACACCGTCCGTTCTCGGATCGAGATGCACTTGATCAGCACAACCAACCAACGCGTGCGCCTCGACGATACCGAGTTCCAGTTCCGCCGGGGCGAATCGATCCACACCGAGAACTCTTACAAGTACGATTTGTCGGAACTCTCCCGGCGTGCCGCGGCGTGCGGACTTCGTACCGATGCCGTCTGGACCGATGCAAAACAGTATTTCGCCGTGACCTACCTCACCGCAGTCGGTTAATATTGCAAGAGAACTCTTAACCTCAAACTGGAGCACTACCATGTCGAAAGCCACTTGGAACGGCGTTGTGATTGCCGAGTCTGACAAAACAGTCGTTGTCGAGGGGAATCACTACTTCCCCCTCGATTCGATCAAGAAAGAATATTTCAAGCCGAGCGCCACGCAAACCGTCTGCGGTTGGAAAGGGACGGCGAACTACTACACCGTCGAAGTGGAAGGTAAGAAAAATACCGACGCGGCCTGGTATTACCCGACGCCCAAAGATGCGGCCAAAGAAATTGCCGGGCACGTGGCGTTTTGGAAAGGTGTCTCGGTGGCCTAATGTTTGAATTGAAGGGTGTATCCAAGCAATTCGCGGGACACCCCGCCCTCGGCCCGCTGACACTGACGATTCCGACCGGGAAGACGACAGTGCTCATCGGCCCGAGTGGCTGCGGGAAGAGCACTTTGTTGCGACTGCTGATCGGCCTAATCGTTCCGGATGGTGGCACAGTTTCGTTTGCAGATCATCTTGTGACGGCGGTCACCGCTCGATCGGTACGACGGCGCACCGGCTATGTGATTCAAGATGGCGGGTTATTTCCGCACCTCAGCGCGCGTGGAAATGTGGCCTTGCTGGCCCGACATCTCGGTTGGCCAGACACCCGGATTGAATCTCGAATTGCCGAACTCGCAGCCCTGACACGGTTTCCGTCAGAAGGTCTCGAACGCTATCCGCACCAGCTCTCGGGTGGTCAGCGTCAACGTGTTGGCTTGATGCGTGCCTTGATGCTCGATCCCGATGCACTCTTGCTCGATGAACCACTAGGCGCCCTCGATCCACTGGTGCGGGCCGAACTCCAAGATGACCTCCGCGGTATCTTCCAGTCACTTCGCAAAACCGTTGTGCTTGTGACACATGATCTGGGTGAGGCGGCATTCTTCGCCGACCGGATCGTCCTCCTCAAGGACGGCGCCATTGTCCAAAACGGTGCCCCCGCCGATCTTTGGCATCGCCCGGCCGATCCGTTCGTCACCCGCTTCGTGCAGGCTCAGCGTGGCCCGCAAATCCCGGCGGAGGCCGCATGAACCGATTTTTTATCGTGGCTGCTCTGACAGTCTGTTTCTCTGGCTGCACTGAGCGAACCCCCAATCAGCCGACGGTGGCCATTGGCGCGAAGAAGTTTACGGAGTCGTTCCTGCTCGCCGAAATGGGAGCCGACTTGACTCGTCAATCGGGGGTGATGGCGGAGCGTAAGGATCTCGGTAGTACGCCGACACTTTGGCTCGCACTCACGCAAGGCGACATCGACGTTTACCCCGAATACACCGGCACCATCACCCGCCAGATTTTGAAAGAAGATCCGCCCGATCTGGCCACCGCGCTGGCTGTCCACGGTGTCCGTATTAGCAAGTCGCTCGGCTTTCGCAATAATTACGCACTCGGAATGCGCAAGGACGTTGCCGCGGAACGGGGCATCCGTTCGATCTCCGACTTGCGGAATCATGCCGATCTCCGGTTCGGGTTCATTCACGAATTTCTCGATCGGCCGGATGGCTGGCCGGGCTTGAAACGAGCGTACAATTTGCCGCAAAAGAGCATCGTCGGGATGAATCACACTTTGGCTTACCAAGGCGTGGCTGAGAAATCTCTCGATCTCACCGAGGTGTACACCACCGATGGCGAGATTGCGCAATACGACTTGCTGGTTTTGGAAGACGACCGAAAATTCTTCCCGGCCTACGAAGCGGTCTGGCTCTACCGGGCCGACCTGGAGCAACGGTTGCCGAACGTGGTGTTGCAACTCCGCAGTCTCGAAGGAAAGATCAGCGAGCGCGAGATGCAGGAGATGAACAGCCGGGTGCAAGTTGCAAAAGCGACGGAACGGCAAGTCGCTGCGGAATTCCTCGCGGTGAAGCTCAACACCGAAGGGCAATCGATTACCCCTGACGACACGTTGGCGAAACGCTTGTGGAACACGACCGTGGAACACTTGAAATTGGTAGTGCCGTCGCTGTTGGCCGCGTTGTTGATTTCGGTGCCACTGGGGATCATCGCATCACGACGGGCACGCTTGGGCCAGGTGGTTCTGGCCACCACGGGTGTGTTGCAAACGATCCCATCGTTGGCGTTGCTGCTGTTCCTTATGCCCCTGACGAAATGGCTGCTCGGTAGTGGCATCGGCGCGCCGACGGCGATTGCCGCGTTGTTCCTGTACAGTTTGTTACCGATTGTGCGAAATACCTATGCCGGGTTGATGGGCATCGCCCCGTCGCTGCGGGAATCAGCTGAGGCTCTGGGCCTGACTCGCTGGGCCATTTTGTGGCGCGTGGAATTGCCGTTGGCAGCTCCGACCATACTCGCGGGAGTCAAGACAGCCGCAGTGATCAACGTGGGAACGGCCACGCTGGGGGGCTTCATCGGTGCCGGTGGATACGGTCGGCCCATCTTGCGTGGTATCGACAAGTACGACCTCCCGATGATGCTCGAAGGAGCGATTCCAGCCGCGCTGATGGCCATTCTCGTCGAGGGGATCTTCGGGCTGGTGGAACGGGCCATTGCCCGGCGTCGCGGGTGACACTCAGTCTGCCTTCTTGCGTGCAATGGGTTGCGACTTCCAACGGCGGTGCAACCAGAAATATTGTTCCGGATGACGGCGGATCAAGCGAGCCAGCGCATCGTGGTACCGTTGCGTAATCGCTTTCACCGCGTCCGGCCTCGTTGAATAATCGCGTGGGTCGATGCTCTCTTCACAGATGATTTCGTAACGACCCAGACCGCGCTGGAAATTCTCGGCGGTTCGTGTCACCCCGATCACAATCATTTTCGCGTCGAACTGCATGGCCAAAAGTGCGACCGCTTTGTGCGACGAGGCCGGCCGGCCGAGGAACTCCACGAAGACCCCGCGTGGCCCGGCATCTTGATCACCCAGCGTGGCTACTTTCCCACCGGACATCATCACCGCCGCTAGGCGTTCGAAGTCGTCTTTTTTGGCGATGATCGTCTGACCCGTGGCTTGGCGGAACCGTTTGAGGAACGTTTCGAGGTACGGATTGTCGAGTACCCGAGCGATGGCGAAGGTTTTGAAACCGAGCCGGCCGAGCGTGAAGCCGGCGAGTTCCCAGTTGCCGAAGTGCGCTGTCACGATCAGCAGCGGCCGATCCGAAAGGAGACAATCCAGAATGCGATCGGCGGGGATGAGGTCTGCATAAGTTCGCCAATTTTCAACCTGGAGTTTGCGCGGCAGTAGTGCGATCTCGATCAAAAGTAGCCCGCAATGGCGGAAGCAGCGGCGGACGAGGGCGTCGATTTCGTCGGCAGTCTTTTCTGGAAATGCGAAGCCGACGTTCTCCGCGGCAACGCGGCGATGGCGTTTGTCGATGCGATACGCCAACTTCGCCATGAGTTCTGCGGCTCCGTTAGCAAAGGATGTGGGTAAAGCTTGCAGCACGCAAACGGCAGAGCGTACCAACATCGCGACGAGCCAATCGAGCCAAAGTTTGCGCTGTTTCTGAGCCATGGGTACGTTATAG
>JAYSYJ010000112.1:0-5832 GCA_043727675.1 Fimbriiglobus sp. | reverse complement strand
GGTTACCCAGCCGCGTGAGCGAATCGCTGTTGCGGCTCGTGGATGATGCCGACCGCCGCGATATCCGCAAGCTGTTCGAGTACGGTGCGAACACCGTCGGCGCGATCATGACCACCGATTATGCGTGGTTGCCACCGACGTTGACCGCCGCCGAAGCCGTCGACCAACTCCGCCAACAAGCGCCCGACCGCGAAACCATTTATTACATCTACATTCTCGAAGAGGCCCGCCGCCGTGCGGATGGCACCCTCGCCCCGCGCCAACTGCTCGGCATGATCTCGCTGCGCGAGTTGATCCTCGCCCCGCGCCGCATTCTGCTGCAAGAGCTGATGGAAACGGAACTCGTTTCCTTGCTCTACACCGATGACCGCGAGAAGGCCGCCGACTTGCTCGCCCGCTACGACTTCATCGCCGTGCCGGTGCTCGACGCCAGCGGGGGGATGCTCGGCATCGTCACGCACGACGACGCCCTCGACGTCGTCACGCAGGAAGCGACCGAAGATATCCAGCGACAAGGGGGTGTCACCCCGATCAACGAGAGCTACCTCAACGCCAGTTTCGCCAAGATCTGGCGCAGCCGGGCCCAGTGGTTGGCGGTGCTCTTCGTCGCCGAGTTGGGCACCTTCACCGTGCTCAGTTTCTTCGAGGACATGTTGGCCACGGTGGTCGTGCTGAGCTTGTTCATCCCGCTTTGCATTTCTACGGGTGGCAACTCCGGGGCGCAGGCCAGCACGCTCATCACCCGGGCCATCGCGCTCGGCGATGTCAAGTTGTCCGACTGGAAACGGCTGCTCCGCCGGGAGCTGATGCTGGGGCTGGCTCTCGGACTCACGCTCGGCATCATCGCCTTTGTGCGCGGCTCGGCGACCCCTTCCGACACGCGCGGTGGCCCTCGGAAACTCCCTCAGCCTCTGGTGGTCACCTTCAAAGAACGCACCGAACTGACCCCGGACGAAAACAAAGATTACATGCTGCCCCCCGGCACCGAACAAACTTTGTCGAACGATAAACTGCAACGCATCCGCCTGCCCGAGGGAGGGGGTGACTTGCAGGCGAACGAGGCACGCACGCAGTATACCTTCCCGACCGATAGCGAAGTGCGCACCGAGCCGGTCAGCCGTTGGCGGCTCGGATTGGTCATCGCCTTGGCCGTGCTCGGGATCTGCGTCTGGGGTACGATGGTCGGGGCAACGCTGCCGCTGGTATTCAAAAAGTTCGGTGGCGATCCCGCCGTGGCCAGCGGCCCGTTCGTCGCCACCTTTGTCGACATCACCGGTATCGCTATCTTCTTTCTCTGCGCTAAGTTCCTGCTACTGTGAGATGGCACCCGTTACCAAGATTCGAAATGACACCCACTGCCACCTCTGCGACAATCCAACCTCCCTCCGCACATTCCACCCGAGTGCATTCCATGACGCTGCTACGATTGATTGCGTTGGCCATCCTCGCTGGATCCACCCTGAATTCAGCACCGGCTACCGATTGGCCGCGACTGCGCGGCCCCAATGGAAATGGCATCGTTGCGGAAGCGATTCCAGTGAAGTTGACCAGCGAAAATCTGCTTTGGAAGACACCATTGCCCGGCAGTGGGCATGGTAGCCCGATCGTCGTCGGGGATCGCGTGTTCGTTCAAGCCTGCTCGAGCGACAACGCCAAACGCTCCCTGATCTGCCTCAATGCCAAGACCGGTAAGATCGACTGGACTCAAGACGTCGCGGCGCAAAAACCCAATAGCATCCACCGCAAAAATAGCTCGGCTTCGAGCACACCGACCAGCGACGGCAAGCGAGTGATCGCCACTGTCTGGGACGGGAATGCAATTGCGCTGTACGCTTACGACATGACTGGGAAGGAGCTTTGGAACGCGTCGGTCGGGGGGTATTCATCGGCGCACGGCGCCGGCCATTCGCCGATGATTTTCGACGGTGTGGTTTATCTCAACGTCGATTCGGATTCGTCCGCGAAGCTCGTCGCGTACGACGCCAAAACAGGCGATAAGAAATGGGCGGTGGATCGCATCAAAGAACGGGCCAGCTACACCACGCCGCTGATGCTCGAAGAAAAAGCGAAACCGGCCCAACTCATTTTGGGAACGACCACAACCGTCGATAGTTACGACCCCAAGACCGGCAAAACCAATTGGACGTACGCAGTCGCGTGGGAATCGCGCACGAAACTGCGGGCCGTGGGCCAACCGTTGATCGCGGCCGGGAACATCTTGACCTACATGGGCGAAGGTGGCTCGGGCCGATACATGGTCGCGGTGAAAAGCGATGGCACCGGCGAACTCGGTGCGAAGGGGAAAGTTTGGGATTTGATCGAGAAGGATCGGACGCCGTACGTCCCGAGTGCACTTGCTTACGAAGATCATTTGTACTGGGTAAACGACACCGGATTCGCGGCGTGTGCCGAAGCGAAGACGGGCAAAATCTTGTGGTACGAACGAGCGTTACCGAAGGGAGTTTCGTCGTCGCCCATTTTGGTCAACGGTGTCGTCCTCGCGTTCGACGAAACTGGTCGCTCGGTGGCATTCCGAGCCTCGCCCAAAGCCTACGAGACGGTCGGTGAGTCCAAACTTGGCGAATCGGTCTTCGCGTCGCCAGCCGCAGCGGATGGCCGGCTGTTTGTCCGTGGAACTCAGCATTTGCACTGCTTCGTGACCAAGGGTTCTTGATGGGTCGAGATGAAGCGATCCCGGTGAACCGACGTCAGCAGTAGGTTCACCGGTGGTTCATTTCTAGCGGTTCAAATAGCTCGTCACGCCGGGGCCGGGTGGACGACGGTCAACCGGCCAGCAACTGCTGCAGCCGCCATGGCATTCCCCGCCCGGATTGTAGAACTGCTTGCAGGAACCGAACGCGAAGGTTCGCTCGGAGGCGAGGCAGCCACAACCGACGGGATTGGCCGTACCGCAGCCAATGAACAAATTACCGAGAAAACTGCTGCGATTGCGAGCGTGTGCTTTGTGGAGCGAAACACTCGGGGCGGCACAACCTTCGCCGTAGGCCACCACTGGGCTGGCGGTGCGTGCGGACGCGGCCACAATCGGGTTGATCGTCGCCGGCAGCGGTGCTGGGGCCACCGTGGTGATCGAGGCTGGCTCGATCGGCTTCGGGGCGAATTGCTGCGCGGGAGCGAAGCTGACGGCACCAAGCAGGCCGGCAACGGCCAAGATGAGACGACTACGCATGGGAATTCCTTTCGCGGTGGGTTCGGACGCCAATTCCAATTCGGCAATCTACTTTTCGACATCCTTCCGGAGCCGATGCGGCCGAATTGGTTGCATCCATTCGCGGTAGGCTCAGTTTCGCGCCGGTTGGCCCGGCGTTGCGGAAGAACCCGATTCGGCCTGTCGGTGGCGATTCCGCAGAGTAATTTGCTTGGTCAAACGGGTGCAGTTGTAGCGATGGTACGGCCAAATGATCTGCCGGACGTTCTGGCGGAGATACGACTGGATCGGCTCGGGGAAATCCCCGGTACCGTTTCGGAACGGGGCTAAGATACCCACTCGACTTCGTTCAATATCCGCAAGACACCGAGGACGCGATGGCCAAGTCCGATCCGACCCAGCACGAATATTTAGCGTTGGTGAGTGAATGGCAAGGTAGCGGGGGAGCCGTGGGCAACGCTTATCCGATCTATTGCCTGACGACCGGTCTGGTTGTGACCGACCCGATCGAAACCTTTCCGAATTCCGGGGCGATTTTCTTGATGTCGCGCGCCGGGTTGCGAACTTGGGATTTCGTGGTGATGCGGCCCGCCCAGAACAATAAATACAGCGATCCGAATAAGAAATTCGAATGTTATTACATCCCGTCGCACCGGCCGACTGTGCTGACGCAGCCGATGCAATTGGAAAGTGTCGCCACGATTTTGGATCACCCGGGCTTTGACGTCGGGGGGAGTCGGCAGATTGTTTCGCCCCGTTGCAATGTCACGCCGATATTTTTCGTCCGCAAACAGCAGCTCTATTTCGGGCCTTTGATTCGCGAAACGACGCATCTGTCGCAAACGACGGATGACCTCCAGCGAATCGATTGGCGGCCGGCGCGCGACGACGCCGTGGTGTTCGAATTCACCCGCGAGGAATTAGAAAAAGAAGGGGTCAAAATCGTCATCTACCAGCATCCGGATCAGTTGAACCGGGTCGTGATGGCTCCGATCGAACTGGCGATCGGAAAATTGCGGTTGGCGAAATCGACCCGCTCCCGCGATGCGCTCGCCGAGGAAAGCCTCATCGAGTGGTACCTGCACCGCTGCTCCGACAGCCCGGTGAGCAAAGAGACCATGAAGCAGGTTCAAGCCTCGTTCAAAGGGCTCATGAGCGAAGATACCAGCATTCAAGATGCTCGCTTGAAGCGGGTCGAACGGTTGATTGCGACGCACAACGGCTTCCAAGATGAGCGTGATCGCTTCGCCAAGCAGTACGTCGATTCCCCCGCCGGGGCGAAACGGTTGCAAGAGGCTTTGGAACAAACGGTGTCCAAACGTGCGGCCAACATGCAACTCGAAGTCGACTCGCGCGAAAAAGAACTCGCCCAACGGCGCGATGCGATTGCCAAGCAATTGCATCAGGCGGAACTCGACCATACGAAGCGGCTGGAAAGCTGGGAAGTCGAACAGGCTTCGAAGCGGGAAGAGTACGAGAAACTGGAAGAAGGCTTGGGCCAACTGCGCGAACAACTCGCCGGGGAGATCGAACAGATCGCCGGGAAAATGCAGGCCCAAATTCCGTTGCTCGCCGCGTTTGCGGCGATCCGGCCCAACGGTGGAACGAGCAGCGGAACAGTCGCCGTGACGGCAACACGCCCGACCACTCCGGTGCGGGCTTGGGAATTCCAGCCGATTCCGCCCGCGCGATCGTCGACAGCCTACACCAATGAAAAGCAGTTGGTGAACGCCCTCCACGCCGACCTCGCCCGGCAGGGGCTATTCTTCGACCGCGATTTCATCGCCAATATTTACATCGGTTTGAAGTCGGAGCCGTTGAATTTGCTCATCGGCCCACCGGGCTTCGGCAAGTCGAGCCTCGTCGCCGCACTGGCCCGCTCATTGGGGCACGGCCCATCTTTGCTCAAGATCGCCGTGCGCCGTTCGTGGGCTGAGGATCGCCATTTGCTCGGGGCCTTCGATAGTTTTCATGGCCGCTACGATCCCGGCTCCACCGGCTTGGTGCCACGCATGCTCCAAGCGGCCGAAGATTGGAAGGGAGTCCGCCAGGGCATTTATTTGGTGTTGCTGGATGAGTTCAACCTCGCGGCCCCCGAGTATTACTTCTCTCAATTGTTGCAGGCACTCCCGGGCGATGATTCCGTTCGGGAGATTTCCTTGTACGACCCCGCCACGACCGGTGGCGACGGTTTCCCCGCGAGTATCACGCTCGCTCCGAGTTTGCGGTTTTGGGGAACGATCAATTACGACGAAACCACCGAACGCCTCAGCCCGCGTGTCCTCGACCGCACCGGCATGATCTTCCTTTTGGAAACGGACGTCCGGAAAACGCTGGATCGCGACTCCGCACCGATGTCCGCCGTGTCCGCCCGTGAACTCTTCGAGAAATGCACGAAAAGTGCCGACGACTGTCCGCCCGAGCTGTGGGAGCTTGTCTCCCCCGTGGTGGATTTGTTGCGTAACACCGAAGTAGATTACGGCCCACGGATCGAGTTATCTCCGCGGGTTCAGCAAAGCATCCGCCGGTACTTGGCCAATTCGGTCGGGGTTCTCGATGCGCGGTTGGCCGCGGACTTCGTCGTCCAGCAACGCATCTTGCCGGTGCTGCGCGGCCGGGGGGTCGGCTTCCTCGCCCGCATCCGCCGGCTCCAAGAAATGCTC
>JAYSYJ010000111.1:0-5843 GCA_043727675.1 Fimbriiglobus sp. | reverse complement strand
TGAACCTCAACAATGTTTTCGCGTGATTTCAGAAATCTTTTCTCGCCGTCCAAAATCTGCGAGTGGGTCAGTTCTTGAGCGGCAGCGCAATCAGCCATGCAGACTGTGACACAAAGCATCATGAAATAGAACATTGGACATTTCATACGATTAGCTCCTTCAGTTGTTATTGATACGGTTCAAGATAAGGCGTTTCGCCAAAAACAATACGATTCTGCTCGTTTACAACATTGCCGAGTACGCAGACGTTTATAAGCCCAAGCACTCACGCCCGACCCCGTTAACAAGAGTGCAGGAAAGCCAAGCAGAAAAATGTCACCGCGAAACAGAGTCACAGTCGTCTCCGTTGCGACTTTGCAGAAAGTGCTTGTCGAGTTAAGGTAACAGACTGAAACAGTGTGTCAAGCAGTTGATCGTCGGACGCGTGTTGTTCAAAATTCTCACGACGACTCTGTTTCTTCTCTGCTGGCGGGACGAGATCGATAAGACATTAGCGTATCTTTTGCACGGGGTAACTCATGGCGATGATGACCAACAACATCTTCCTCAAGATTCTCAGCGGGGAAATCCCGGCGAAGATCGCTCACGAAGATGACCTCTGCGTCGCGTTTCACGACGTGAATCCGCAGGCGCCCGTTCACTTGCTCATCATCCCGCGCAAGGTCATTCGCACGCACGCGGATGTTGATCCCGACGATGCATTGCTGCTGGGGCACATCCACATTGTTGCGGCGAAGTTGGCCAAGGAACTCGGCCTGAATGCCGGATACCGCCTAGTATTGAACTGCGACGAACAAGCCGGACAGACGGTGCCGCACCTGCACCTCCATCTGCTCGGCGGCCGAAATATGGCATGGCCCCCAGGTTGACCCGATGACCGACGACGAATTGAAAAACCTACTCCGCGAGCGGATATCGGGCGTGGAAGCGCGGATGACAGCGGCTTGTCAACGGGTCGGACGGGATCGCGCGGCCATCACACTCGTCGCCATCACGAAAACGGTGTCGATCCGCGTCGCGGCGATGTTGCCCGAACTCGGGATCGTCGACCTCGGCGAGAATCGCCCCCAGGAACTCTGGAAGAAAGCGTCCGCGATCCCCGGTATCCGCTGGCACTTCACCGGACACTTGCAACGGAACAAAATTGACCCCACCCTCGCGCTCACCACGTTGATGCACACGCTCGATAGCGAGCGACTCGCATTAGCCATCCATGAATTCGGAATCAAGCGTGGCCAGCCCGTACCAGTTTTATTGGAAGTGAACTGCAGCCGAGAAGCGGCCAAAGGGGGTTTCGCACCGGAAGAACTTCCTGCCATCGTTGAAAAATTGATAGCACTGAGTGGCGTACGAATCGACGGATTGATGACGATGGCCGCGCACGCTGAAAATCCCGAAGAGTGCCGGCCGGCCTTCGTGGAACTCCGCGGACTCCGAGAATGCCTTCGAACCCAGACGGGTTTAGCTTTGCAGACACTTTCGATGGGAATGAGCAATGATTTTGAGATCGCTATCGAAGAAGGGGCGACCTTCATCCGCCTCGGCACGACCCTCTTTGCCGGTCTGGAAACGGAGTGATCCGGGGGATCACGGCGGAGCAACTGACCGTCACCATCGCGCAACTCAGTGGCAACTAGGCAATGTTACACGCCGGCGGTTTTATTCTGGGCGGATCGCCATTCCCATAATCCCACTGCCAACGCATACGGAATCAATCCCGCTAACACGCCGACCACGATCCCCGGCCAGGTCGCATCGGGTTCCCCCATCGCCAACCAGATTGCCGTCGGTAGCACACTTGCCACCAATGGGGCTAACCATGCTCTCCCGTAACTTCGACCACTGACACCGAGTTGACGGCGGGTGTACTCCAGCACGAATAAGCAAAACAACACATTCGGTATGGCCACCGCAATAGCCACCCCTTCGACGCCGTGATACTGAATCAGAGCGAACATCAAAATCAGATTCAACGCGGCTTCGGCGAGTGCGGCCCGGGCGAACCAGCGGAGTTTGCCGAGGCCGTAGAGCAGTCGCGAGGCCACCGATTGGGCGACGCCAATGGTAAGCGTGAACGAAAGAATCACCAGCGTCGGGTAGGCACCCGGTACGAAATCGTCGCCGACCCAACGTTTCAAAAATGGGGCGCCGAACTGGAGCAGACCGAGTTGCACCGGCAGCACGAAGTAAAGCAGCCAGCGTGTCGCCTTCAAATAGAGCCTGCGAATGCCATCACGATCGCCTCGGGCATCCATCGCGGCCACGCCCGGCATCAGTGTTGAGGTGATCGTGCGGAGCAGCGACTTCGCATATTCCACCAACCGCGCTGCCGTCGCGAAGAATGTCACCTGACCGGCCGGGAGGAGCAACCCAATAACAATCGCCCCCGTTTGCACCGTGATCCTGCCGGCGAGCATTGCCAAGAACGCATCGGTGCTCGAAGTTCGGACGGTTCGCAATGTCTCACGGTCGAGGTACCGCGTGCGCAAGTGCAACTCGGGAAGTGTCCGAAAACTGAACAGCGCCATGGCCGCATGTTCGAGAACGTTCGTGACCAACGACACCACCGCGAGCGGGAAGAGCGTATGCCAACGATCGACGACGATCAGGAACCCGACCGTGCGGAGTGTCAGCCCGACGATCCGGATGATGCTTTTGACGGTGAAGCGTTGCAAGCCGTCGAGGATGCACGGGAACGTACTCAGCGGTAATGTGAACGCGAGGTTCAGCAACATGAGAAGCATGAACGGCAGCACGTCGCCGGGGTCGCCCGCTTTCGCTTCCAACTTCTCGCTGAGCATCCACAATACCGGCGCACCGATGACAAACGCCGCCACGCCGGCGACCGACAACACCGTGAGGCAACAGCTAGTGATGCGGTTGACTCGCTCGGCATCCGGTTTCGAGGTGTGCCCCGCAATCGCCCGCACAAGGCAAGCCGCAACACCCAGATCGAGCAGCGTGAAATAGGTGAGCACCGATTCGACAACGCACCAAACGTCGTATTGCGGCTTGCCCAGCGACGCGATGAGGTACGGTGTGAGAAAGAAGGACACGGCCAGCGTCGCCGCGAAGGCGAACCAGTTCGTGGCGGCGCCGAGCAAGAAAGTGAATCGGGAATGGCCGACGGGCAAAGCAGCCTCCATGCTGCGGTGAGATTGTGTTGTTCGTTATACGTGAGGCATTGCGCTCTACTTGTTCAGCACGATTTCCTTCGCCTTCAAGACTTCTATTTTACCCGCTTTGTACACGGCGTACTGGAAGGCGGTCGCTTCGGTGCAGGCGGCCCCGATTTCCCCCTTCGGGCTGAGCGCAATGAACGCGCAGTTCGGTGGGTGCACGCCCCGGCGAATCGCCACCGCGTTGATCCGCTTCGCGGCTAGTTCGCACGCTTCCTGCGGCTTCTTCCCGGCTCGCATCAACTCCACCAGGAAACTGCTGCCACTAATGCGGATGACTTCTTCACCGACTCCCGTGGCGCCGGCGGCGCCGGCTTCGTCATCGACGTATAACCCCGCGCCGATGATTGGGGAGTCGCCGACCCGGCCGGGAAGTTTGTACGCGAGACCCGACGTCGTGCAGACGCCCCCGAGGTGCCCGGCACGATCCAACCCGAGCACCGTGATCGTATCGTGGTTCGATTCGTCGATGGGGAGCGTGAAATCTTCGGGGCCGCGAATCACGGCTTTCTCGCCCTTTTTCTTGTTGGTCGGGTGCTTCTCGAACCACTCTTGAATCCCTTCGAGCGTGTGCGGCATCTCGAGGGGGAACCCTTGTTGCAGGGCGAACCATTTCGCCCCTTCGCCCGTCAACAGCACATGCGGAGTCTTCTCCATCACCCGGCGTGCCACGGCCGAGGCACTGCGGATATGTTCCAGTCCGGCCACAGCTCCGCAATTCAGTGTTTGGCCGTCCATCACGCACGAGTCGAGCGTCAACCGGCCAATGCGATCCGGCAAACTGCCGAATCCGACGGAGCGAACAGTAGGATCGCGCTCGACCGCTTGGGCGCCCGCAATCACCGCATCCAATGCCGACTTACCGTCCGCCAGCATCTTGGAAGCGACTTCAACAGCCAGTTTGCCGAAAGACCACGTGGCCACAACGATCGGTTCCGCCATCGAGACACTCCTTGATATGTTGTCATCAATTCTCAATCTGAACCGTACCGCCGATTCCCGAACGCACCGTGCCGATGTCCCACGCCGTCAAGCCACTCCCACTCAGATTAGCCAGAACCCGTTCGACAACTTGCGGTTGACAGACGACTACAAAGCCAATCCCACAATTGAAGACGCGTTCCATCTCGGCATCGGTAATGGAACCGAGCTTCTGTAACCAGGCGAACAGTGGCGGCTTGGGCCAAGTCGCACGGCTGATCACCGCTTGACAATCCGGTGGTAGAATCCGCCCGAGATTATCGGGAACACCCCCACCGGTGATGTTCGCCAGGCCACGGATGGCGAACTCCGGAGTCTGCAAAGCATCGAGCAAGGTGCGAATCGCCTTCGCATAGATCAGCGTCGGTTTCAGTAACGCTTCGCCGACGGTGGCACCGATTTCGGGCACGAGATCGGTCACGGTCAACCCGGCTGCTTCGAAAACAACTTTGCGGACGAGACTGTAGCCATTGGAGTGGATGCCGCTGCTGGCGATGCCGATGAGCCGATCACCGGGGCGGATCGCCGAACCGTCGATCACCTCGCTGCGTTCGACCATCCCAGCCGCGAACCCGGCCATGTCGAAATCGCCGACACCGTAGAAATCGGGCAGGATCGCCGTTTCGCCACCGACTAACGAGCAACCCGCTCGGAGGCAACCTTCGCTGATGCCGAGCACCAATTGCCGGGACAATTCCGAGTCGTCCTTCGGCATGGCGATGTAGTCGAGGAAGACCAGCGCGTCGGCGCCGGTGCAGATGAGATCGTTCACCGACATGGCCACGAGATCGATGCCCACGGTATCGAACCGATTCATCTGCGCGGCGATTTTCAACTTGCTGCCGACACCGTCGGTGCAAGTCACCAGAACGGGATTCTGGTAGCGTTTGGCCGAACTTCCCAAAGCGTTGAGGTCGAACAAACTGGCAAAGCCACCCGAACCTTTGCCACCCCTGCGGGGCGGGAAAGGTGGCTTGATCACCCGGTGGGCGTCCCAAGTCCTAGCCAGTAGCGGTTGAATACCCGCCATTGTCTCGGCGTATTTTTCCAGGTCGAGTCCAGCTTTTTTATAATCCCACGGTTCGGGCATGATTCGTCTCGGCACACAGCGATTCACTCATGATTATGAGCTGTGATCCGAACTGTCTCAGGTTCTCGGAATCACCGCTTCGATGACGGTCACCCCGATCTTGGTGTCCTGCACCCCGATGCTCTTTTTGTCGGTTTCCCCGCTCGTGCCATCCAGGAATTCGACCGTCACTTTCTCTTTGCCTGTCGAAAGCGTGGCCCGTAGTTCTTCGAAGTTCTGAGTCCGAATCCCGTCGACCTTCAAGATGATGTCACCTTTACGGAGACCGGCGATTTTAGCAGTTCCTTCGGCAAGCTCGGTGATGCGCAATCCCGTCTCGGCCCCCACGGGGATCGGGTTGATAGCCGACGGTGGGCTTTGCGGGAAGATCGTCGGATTCGTATCTGGGTTGTTAACGATGTTGGGGTAGCTGTAAGTCGCTGCGGGAGGCGCCGTCACCACACCGGGAGCCGTCCGATACGGTACTGCACCGTAATAGCCACCGGAATACCCCGGTGAATAACTCGGGCGGTAATAACTTCCACCGTAGCCACCTCCGTATCCGCCGCCGTAACCGCCGCCATATCCGTTACCAAGCCCTAGACCCAAGTTGA
>JAYSYJ010000110.1:0-17520 GCA_043727675.1 Fimbriiglobus sp. | reverse complement strand
AGCATTCCAGCCCGGGGATGTCGTGAATCTTGGCGTAGATTGGGAAACAAGGCGTTCCACCGCAAACGAGGCGTGGCACGACCATCCCACTGCGTTCGAGCTTCGCACGCAGTGCCAGAACGGGTGTCAGCAGTGTCCGCACGGCCGCCTCGCGGTCTTCGTGGTGCTCCATACTGTTGTGACCGTCGTAAATGTGGAATCCTCCCGTTCGCAGTCCTGGGCTGCGGGCGATCAACCGGTACAAACCTTCGACGCCTGAGATGTCGACGCCGGTGCGATCGTGGCCGACGTTCACATCGACGAGTACCGCCACTGACAATCCGTTGCCACTGACGACGTCCGACAGGGCCGCGATCATCGCCGGGTGATCGGCGACGGCTGTGAATTCTGTGCGCGGATACTTTTGGATCAACTTCACGAATCGGTGGAGATTCGGCCCCACCAGCGGGTAGGCAATCAGTACCTCGGGGGCATCGGCGAGCGCCAGCATCTCCGCTTCGGCGATGGTGGCACACTTGTGTTTCAGGACGCCCGCCGCAAGCTGCATCTGGATGATTTCCAGCGTTTTATGCGTCTTGCAGTGGGGCCGCAATCGCCCCGGCCCACCGACCATGGCGATCACCTCCGCAATATTGCGACGGATGATCTCCGGAAAGAAGATGAGCGCCGGGCTGGGTATGGCAGCTTCGTCGATTAGGCGGTACGGGTGCGTCATGGTGATCTACAGATTAAGAAAATAGGTTTCGATCTATCGAAGCAAACCGTCCAGTTCATCGACCAGCCCACTGAAGTGTTTCAGTGCGGCATCGACCGGTTCCGGCGTCGCCAGATCGACTCCGGCGGCTCGCAATAAGTCGAGTGGATCGCGGCTGCTGCCACCTCGCAGGAAGTTCAAGTACGCTGTCAGATCATCCGGCCCGCCCTTCAACACCTTCTGCGATAGCGCGATCGCGGCGGCCAACCCGGTGGCGTATTTGTACACGTAGAACGCCCCGTAGAAGTGCGGAATCCGCAAGCATTCCAGACTTTGTTCGTCATCGAGCGTCATGCCCGTGCCGAGGTACACTTCGAGTAATTTTCGGTATTCGTCGCGCAGCGATTGCAGCGTCAGCGGCTCGTTGGCTTCCGAACGTTCGTGGACGATCTTCTCGAACTCCGCGAACATCGTCTGGCGGACGATGGTCGCCCGCATGCTGTCGATCTCTTTGTTCAAATAGTAGGCCCGCTCGCGGTCGGAGCCGGCTCGTTCCATCAGCGTCCGCGTCAGCAATTGCTCGTTGAACGTGCTCGCCACCTCGGCGACGAAGATGGTGTAGTTGGCGTATTGGTAGGGCTGCTGTTTGCTGAAATGCGTGTGCATACTGTGCCCCGCTTCGTGCGTCAGTGTGAACACATCGTCGAGCACATCCGGCTTGTAGTTCATCAAGATGAACGGGTCGCTGTCGTAGCAACCACTGCTGAAGGCTCCGCTGCGCTTGCCTTTGTTTTCGTAGCGGTCGCACCAGCGCCCACGCAACCCGGCCGCCAGCGTCTCGGTGTAATTGGTACCCAGTGGCCGCAGTGATTCGAGCACCAATTCCACGGCATCGGGCCACGGGGTGACTTTGCGGAATTCCGTCAAAATCGGTACGTAGGTATCGTAAAAGTGCAGTTCCGGCAGTTTCATCGCCCGCTGGCGGACGGCGTAATATTTGTGCACGGCGGGCAGGTTTGCTCGCACCGCCGTGATCAAATTGTCATACACGCTGATGGGAACTTGATCCGGGAACAGGGCCGCTTCTAAGGCGCTCGAATAATTACGGACCCGGGCATTGTAAATGTCCTGCTTCACACTGCCGGCAAAGGTCGTGGCCAACGTGTTCGCGTGGTCGGCGTACTCGGCGTAATACTGGTGAAATGCCGCTTGGCGCAATTCTCGGTTGGGCTTCTCTAAGCAGCTGGCATAGGTCGCGTGCGACAGTTCCAATGAGCGCCCGTCGAACGCGAGGGTGCCGAATTTCATGTCGGCGTTGGTGAGCTGGCCGAAGACTTCGCGGGGTGTCTGCGACGACTCCAATTGCAGGGCCAACAGTCGTTCTTCTTTTTCGCTGAGCGTGTGCGGTCGGTAACGCACCACTCGCTCGAGCATCAGTTTGTACTCGGCGAGTACCGGATCCGTGAGGAAGTCAGCCAGCTTTTCCGATGGGAGCGCCAGAAGCTCGGGTCGGCTGAAGCTGCTCGCTTCGTTGGCCATCGCCGCGATGCCCAAATAACGGGCTTTCATGCCTTGGTAGATGGGGTTGGCGAGGTCTTCGGTCTCTTTCAAAAAGGCGAACGTGCCGAGGCGATCCCCTTTCCGTTCGTATGCCGTTTCGAACTCGAGGTAGTTCTTCAAAACAGCCGCAGATTCCCACAACCGACCCCGGTACTGGTTGAACTGTTCGATTTCATCCGACCAGACGCCGAAGGCCGCTTCCCAAGTGGCGTCTGTTTCAAAAAGTGTGGTCAAGTCCCAAGTGTCCGCGAGCGGGACTTCCAATCGCTTCGGCACGCGTTCCGTTTCCTCGGTCATCGGTCATCCTCTAAGAGCCTGAGCGGAACAGTTCCCTTTAGTGTAGGGTATTGCTGCGTCAGACTCTCGGAGGTGTCGAGAACTCAGAATCGCGCTCCGGCGACGGTCGAACCACCGCGGAAGCCGGCGAACGTGGTGAACGTGCCGAGCGACGTCCCTGCGAGGTCGAATGTGGTCACGCTGGAGTCCATGCCGGAACCCGGAGTCACCCGGATGTCGAGTAAGCCATCGCCGTTGGCGTCGGCCAATGCCACTGCGGCGCCCGTGGTCGATCCGGTGAAGGCGAAGAAGCTGGCGATCACGGCGTGGGTCGAGCCGTTGAAGGCACGAACGTGGCCCTGGGTGCCGGCCCCGCTGGAAACCGCGATGTCGGAGATCCCGTCGCCGTTTAAGTCGCCGGCGGCCACGTTGACATCGCCGGTGCCGAAGCCGTCGAAGGCGAAGAAACTGTTGACGAAGGTCGGCAGCGTCGCCGAGGTGAATGCCGTGCCGTTGCCGTTGAAAACTTTCACGTGCCCGTTGGAGGCGGCGGCCGTCACGATCTCTTTGTCGCCGTCGTTGTCGAAGTCGGCTGCCGAAACGGTGACGTTGCCGAAGAAACCTTCGTAAGCGAAGAAGCTGGCGAGTTCGGTGCCGTCGCGACCGCTGAACGCTTTGACGTGGCCGCCCGGTGCGCCGTTGGCCGAAACGAGGATATCGGCGAAGCCGTCGCCGTTGACGTCGCCGGTGGAGACGTTGACGGTGCCCTGGAAGCCTTCGAAGGCGAAGAAGCTGCGGATCTCGGCTCCGGAGATGCCGTCGAACACCTTGACGTGGCCCTGGGCCGCGACGGCGGTCGCCACGGCGTCGGGAACACCGTCGCCGTTGACGTCGCCGGCGGCAACCCGGACGCCACCTTGGAACCCCGCGAACGGAATGATCCCGACCCGCAGGGTTCCCGTGGCCGGGTCGAACAAGCGCACGTCGCCGTTGGCCCCGGTGCCGGAACCGACCACCACCACTCCTTCCGGGGCGACGGCCATGCCGTTGATTCGAGTAGTCCCATCGCCGATGAGTCCCACAACCGTGGCCGTTCCCGTCGTCAGATTGATGGTGTACAGAGATATAGTAGAGCCAACTTCGAACGCGGCGAACGCTGTCCCGTTACCGTTGTTGTTCGTGGCCGTGTCCAGTGTTTCCGCGATATCGAAACCCGCATCGGACGCACCACTGACGTTGAACCCGAGTGCTCCGACGGCAGTGACGACACCGGCGTTCGGGCCGCCCGGACCCGCACCGTCAATGCCCCCGATGACGGCTAGGTTGTTACTGTTCTCGTCGATGACGTACAGGGTCGTCTTCAGGAGCGTCGAATTTTGCCGGTCGGTATTCCGGTCGTAGGCAGCTCCGATGATATCACCGAGAGCCGGCGCGACGAACGTGAGGTCGGTGTCGTCGCCCGCCAGAAGTCCGGTGTTAGGGTTTAACCGGGCGTTCTCTTTGTTTGGGTTATCGTTGACGAAGCGGATGCGATCAACGGTGGGGTTGAAGTCGTATCCGGTGTCCACATTACCCGCTTGTGGCAACGCGGCCGCCGTGGCTCCGATGAGTGTGGCTACCCCAGTTAATGGATTGATGCGGTACGTTTTCACAATTGAATTGTTACTACTGGCATCGACGACGGTGCTCCCGATCAGTTGACCGGTTCGCGGGCGGAAGTCGATGCCCCGGAGTATTTCGCCGGCACCCAAGCCGGTAATGGCAACGGGAGTTGAAATTGTCGCCGGAGTCGCGCTGTCGAATCGAAACAGCGAGTTGGTCTCGGTCAGCGCGTAGATGACAGCGGGCACGTCCCGGGCTTCTAATGCTTCCAAGTTGAGCAGGCGAGCCCGGGGCTTGCGCTCGGGTCGATCCGTCGCAGCGGGTCGGGACAGTCGGGAGAGGAAGTGCGTGAGCATCGGAGCGGACTCCTGAAGCAATGTGATTGAAACGAGCCTTCCTTGACTGCCCCCGTGGAGATTCCAGGTTGGGTTTAGAAAAGTCTAAGCAATGTGTGGAGATGCGTCAATGGGGTCAATGAACCTACAATCAGCCAATTCTTCGCCCCATTTGTAGTTTTTACTTTTTAACCGGGAGATCGCCGAAGACGTTTTCCCGCTCCAAGGGGAGTTGAAATCCGTCTGAAACGCGGGTCATGTATAACCCCCGACAGAGCCACCAGAACGTGAACATCGCTTTGTCGGGCCCCGAGTCTTTTTCCAGTGCTCGGTAGTCGGCGGTTGTCAAATCCCACGGCGTTGCCGTCAGTTTTCTCGCGTAGGCGTAGGCACGTTGTTCCATCGGGGTGAAGCAGCTCCAGTCGTCCCCAGCGAGCCGGCGTGTCCGTTCCGCCACCGCTTTTTTGTCGAGGCCCGCGACTTCCAACAGCATTTCGCAATGGCCCATGCAGTAGTTGCACTGAATCGTGCGGGTTTGGATCCAGAATAAACTTTCTTCGAACACGCGATCTTGCTGCGATTCGGCCCACATGGTTCGGGTGCAGACCGACCACGGTACGGCCAGTTCGGGCACGTAGCCGTACCCGAAAAGCGTCCAAATGATTCGCGTGGGCTTCGTAGTGAAAGCGGCTGGAAGTCCACCTTTCACATCGTCCCATTTCGGGATCGCCAGTCGCGGTTTTCGATCCCGCTGTTTCTCCAATCGGATTTGCAAATCGTCGAACGACACCTTCGACCAATTCGGTTCAGCGGAAACCACCGACTCGCCGGAGGCGAGGAGTTTGGGCAGTTCCTTTTGTTCCGGCAACAGCGGTGCGGATTGCAGCGCACCGGGGGCAAACGTCACCGTCAACGGTGGCATCGGGCCATCCGTTTCGAGAGGGACCGCAAGCCCGAGTAACAATCGATCTTGGAAGTTGCCGTAAGCCGCGAGGAAGACCATCGCGGCGACTTTCTTGTCTCCGAACCGCTTTTGCAAGGCGGCGAATTGAGCGTCGGTGACCTTCGGCGCTTCGACCGTCAGCATCCGGGCGAATTCGAGCGGCTCGCGGTCGTCCGCCGGCCACTGGCCCGCGTCGCCGGTTAGGATTTTCACGTCCTCGGCACCGCCGACTCGCTTCAGGTCGGCCAAGGCCGTGAGCAGCGAATATTCGCACCGGTTCGCCTTGGCGATGGCCCAACGCATCTTGGCGCGGAGGGCCGGGTCGAGTGGGCTTTTCGTCCGTTGGGCTTCGTCAAGGAGCAGCATGGCCGCCGCCGTGCGCGGCAGATGGGTCGCCACGGCTTTGACCCAATTCGGCAGAGGCACGCCCCCGCCGAATTCCGCTTTCGGCATTTTGGCCCAAGCGGCTTGATCCGTCATCAACTGGGCCGTTTTGACGTCGGCTTCCGGGGTGTTTTCCATCAGGTTCATGACCAGGGCTTGCTCCAGTTCACCGGGTTTGAAACCGAACGGCCCACGACCGCTCTTGTAGGCGACTTTCCCTTTCGGGTCGATCACGTAGAGCCGGGCGGGCATCCCGCTGTAAGCCGAGCCAGCGGGATCCGAGATATCATCCACCAGCAACTTGATGCCGGGGTTCATTTTCTTCTGGAATTGTTCGCAGACTTCGTTGCGTTCGGCGTTCGTGGTGGGCTGCTTCACTTTGACGCCCATGCGTCCGTTGGAATCCATCTTCCAGCCATCGGTCGGGTGGGCCTCACGCACGTAGACCATCACGAACGTCGCAGCATCTTTGTGCCGACGGTAGACCGCTTCCACGTCGGGGTAGAGATTGCGAAATGGCCCGCAGGTGAAGTTGCCGAAGACGAGTACGACCGGTTTCTTACCAGTGAGTTTCGACAACTGCACCGTTTCGCTGCCGTCCACCGTTTTTAAAGTGAAGTCCGGTGCGGCCTCATTGAGTTTGGGGCCTTCGGTCATGGAACCGATCTCGCCGGCGAACAGTCCTTTCACCAGCACCGGGATGCTCGGAGCATCACCGGGATTGAAACCGCCAGCGCCGCGCGGAATGAGTGCCCGGCGCATGTCGTCGGCGGTGAACGACTCTTTACCGGCAGACAAAAACTTGAAGAACGCATCCGATTCTTCACGGGTCAGTTTGCCATCGCCGCTGCGGTCGAGCTTGCGGAAAATCCCGCTGATGATGTTCGCTCGCATCACGTAAGAACTGCGATCCGACCAATCGAGGTCGCTGGGGGTCAGGGCGCCATCGCCGTCGCGGTCGAGCATGTCGAAGAGCTTGGCCGACGCGGCGAACTTGCTGCGTGGGAGCGTGATCGCTTTCGGATCGGCTCCGGCGCGGGCGGCCAACCAAGCGAAATCGTAGCGGCTTTGGGCCGGGCCGAACCAACCGTCTTTACCTTCCAATTGCGAGCCGCGCAGGATCGCGATTAGCATTTTCACAGCTTCCGATTGCGGCGCTGGGTACTCCTTGTCGAGTTGATCCGCGATCTTGGCCGCTTCCTTGGCATCGGTGAGTTTGTCGGCAGGGATGCCGTCCGGCAATTTCAGCGGCTTGACGGCATCCGCTGCCAAGATCGGCCCGATCCATCCGGAAAGTACGATTCCAAGCCACAGGTAACGCTTCATGAAAACTCTCCCAAGAACGGATCGTATCGAAATGATCGCACCGCAGCATAAACCTGTCTACAAAGAATTGCAGAAGGGGACATGCTTTTGAAATCGAGCCCACTTCACCTGCCGGCCATCGATGGCGTGGGGCGGATATGGTCGGTGCGATCGAAGAAACTCTGGCCGATCACTCGGTAGGGGTGAACCACTCCGCCCGAACGCAATGGGGTGAAAAAGAGAACCAAATCTCCGTGCCGGCGGGCGG
This sequence comes from Fimbriiglobus sp., assembly GCA_043727675.1. Taxonomy (GTDB): domain Bacteria; phylum Planctomycetota; class Planctomycetia; order Gemmatales; family Gemmataceae; genus JALHQU01. The sequence goes on along the minus strand of JAYSYJ010000110.1, from coordinate 10,153 downwards.
CTTGCCAGTCACCCACTTCGAGGGCCAAGACACCGCGCAGAATGCTGACTTCCGATAAATTCTTGAGCCGCAGGTTGACGGTTCGCAATTCGTCCGTGGCGTCCGTTCGAGCTAGCATCCGTCGAAAGGTATCGACGAAGCCGTAAGCATGGGGAGCTTCGCTCAAAACGTCCTGGCCGACAATTTTCGCAATCGTCGCCACTAAAAGAGCGGGGTCGGGGGTCAACTCGGCCGTGCCGCCGGCGATCAACAAAATTTCGGCGTCGGCGGAAGTGTAGTCGCCGAGGCCGGCGAAGGCTTGGGCACGCAGCCAATGGTAACTGCGGACACCGACCACGTCCCGCTGTTCCGGCGAACTCAATTCGATGACCTGCCGGGCACGCCCCGTTCGCGCCAAAAGTTCCAACTGCTGTTTCAAGCCGGCGATGCCAAACGCAGAAATATCCGATTGCAGCAAGATTTCCAAAGCGAGGCCGTTCAAATTCATTTGCGCGGCGAGGTTGGCTCGATCCGCGATTCGCAATCCGCTCGATTCCGTATCGAATTGCGTGCGGAGTGCTTTGACCTGATCGCGTAGGCGTTCGTATTCCTTGTCCGAGTCGCCGGGCTTTTCGCCAGGCGACTTCCGCTGTTCGATCAAATGCTCTAAGCTCAGGTCGAGGTAGCCAATGCGACTGTACATTTGAGCGAGTAAGCGGTGCGCTTTCGCCGACGATGTGGGATTGAGCTCGACCGATCGGTGCAATGCGGCGGCGGCTTGGGCTTGGCGCAACACCCGCAATTCTTTGAATTCCGTACTCCAGACGCGTTCCCGAGAATCGGACAAGAGCATTAAGTACGCTTCGCCCAGTGCCAACTGCGCTCGCGCATCATTGGGATTCTCGACCACGGCTCGGCGTCCGGCTCGGATCCCCGCAGCAATGGCCCCGGGAAGAAAATCATCCTTTGAAGCCAGCGAGTGATAGAAGTGCCGTTCGATGGTTTGGTACAGTGCCGGTGGGCCACCCTTATCGGGGCCCTCCGGTAAAAAGTAGTTGAGTCGGAGTGCCGCGTCGGTACCCGACAGAATCGCGTTCGGCGATCCCATCGCACTCCCGACGAGGCCGGCGATTTGCTCGAAGGGCCACGATTGCAGGTTGATTTGCGGGATCCACCGCTTGGACACATCCGCCATCATCACGAGTAATACCGCTTCGTCTCGGTTTTGTGAATTGGTGACGCGCGGCTCGGTAAAAGTCGCGCGGATCGATTCTTGCCAAGTCGGAATGGCGAAACTCGGCCCGTCCAACGAAACCGGTTCCCGAACCAGTTCCAAATACGGATGCCAGATTTGAGTCAGGTCGATGGCGAGATCGGCAAACAAATCGTCGGTGCGTTTGGGATCGCGCCAGCCGAAAATGGCCACATTCCCATTCACGGATAGTAGCGGCCAGCGATAGCGATCCCGGAGCAAAACGTTCAATGCCGGTCGCAACTGTTCCGAGTCGGAATGGTACACGATCACGCGCTGGAAGCCGCCGGCCCGCAGTTCCGTATCGACGGGCTGACCCTTCAACAACTCCTCCACCAGTTTCGGGTCGTACCTCCCATCGTCTTCCGGGCAGAACCATCGAAACGCGGTTTGCGATTCCGTTGAGAGGTGCAACGATCGGCTTTCGCGTGCCTCGGATTTGAACGTCCGAAGGAACGGCGACACGTTCGCCGGTGCCGTGGGCAAATCGAACGCCCAGCGGCGTGGTTCATAGGGAGGAAGTTGCAACCAGCCCGGCCATGCTGCGACGAGAAACAACCCAGCAAGCAGTGCAGGTAAAACCGTTACGAGCCGACGCTGCCAAGGCGAGTCCGATTCGTAGAGTGATCGACTCGGCGATCGCGCAAAAGCTTCGATTAAATTGAGCGACGCTAGTGGCCCTGCGACAATAGCGAATATCGGCACGGCTCGATCGGATAGGGCACTGAGAATGCCGAGAGCGACCGTCGGGAGGAATCGTGCCCACAGGAAGCCACGGCGATTCCAGACGAACCCGAGCAGATTGAGTGCGAGCAGCGGGTAGTACGCCATCAACGCCGGACTATCGCTGACGGAGCGGATGTAGGCTAAGCCGAGCGGGCTGCGCAATTCGGCCCATTTCCCTTTCACCAGGAATTGCAGCTCAATCGGGAGTGGAAATTCGCCGAAGCGGGCAGGTGAGAGAAAGCAAACGCCGGTCAACAATGCCAGCAGCAGCACGATTCGTTGAACCGAATTCGTCGTCGATGATCGCCGAGAATCGGCTACTCGACCGAGCCAAATGAGTGCCACCGTGGCCAAGCCGTACATGACGCCACGATCCAAATTGGCCCAAACTAGAACCAGTGCGAAGAGCGGCAAACTTTCGCGCCACGACGGTACCACTTGATGCCGCGTCAGCCAGAACAGTGTGATCCCTAAGAAAAGGTAAGTGCCCGTTTGGGGTTGGACGTTGGCCCGCAAACTAATGGCCAACAGTACCAATCCGATGACGACCGCCGGGATGACCCGCATGATGGGTGTCTTCGCGCAGTTGTACAAAACGATCCCGAGCAGCCCCATCAAAATGGCTTTGACCAAGACGACGAGGAACCCGCCCCCGATGGTGAATCCTAAGTACAGCGGCAGATCGAAGAGGGGTGTGACGGAACTGCTGAGATTCAATTCGGTGCCGATGTCTCGACCGGCCACGAGGTGGCTCCAGACATCGACTCGACGTGCGGGATACGACGTGAGCAAGAAACCGAACGCGAATAAGAAGAGTGGCCAAGCCCGATGGGATATGGGAAGGTTCGTGGCCATTTGTGGGAGAGTGGCTCGAGGACAGTTTGGCAAGTCGAGTGCAAATGCTGCTTCGTCATTACGAAATCCGCTCCGGCAAAGTTCAATCAGCCACAAGCCAGCAAAATGAACAGAGTCGGGGAAGTTGGATGTGTACATAGCAGGAGATCGGAACTGCGGTGTATTCCAAAGAGAATCTGCACGCACTATTGGGAACCCGATTTCCCTGTTAAAACAAGCGTTAAAAGAAAATCTAAAAATAAACCCGAATTTTCCAAGGAATTTGGAACCAAATGAAAATTGACACTTGACAGAGTCGATGTGTTGTCGATAACTTGTATGAAGTATTGGTGAGTAACCCTGACCATTACTTTTTGTCCTCCCATGTCTCCCTTTTTTTGGGGGTTTTTTATGCAAGCGGTTCTTTCTCGGAAGAACAGATCGGCCTTTACGCTGATCGAACTTCTTGTCGTGATCGCGATTATCGCGATTCTCATTGGGCTTTTGTTGCCCGCCGTCCAAAAGGTGCGTGAAGCCGCCGCCCGGATGCAAAGCAGTAACAACTTGAAGCAGATTGGACTCGCGATCCACAACTGCCACGAAACCAACGGTAAGTTGCCAACAACCCGCGGCGATTTCCCCGGTAACGCGAACTGGGACACCGGCGCCAGTCCTGCAAAATTCGGGACGATGCACCACTTCTTGCTGCCCTATCTTGAGCAAGACGCTGCTTTCAAACATTCGATGGGCAACTCTTGGCGCACTACGGACGCCGGCGGCTCGTCCGACTTGGCCGTGAAGCAGTACTTTTCGCCGCTCGATATCGGCGTGAATGCCGGCGGCAAAGCGGAAGACTGGGGCAACCGCGGTCAGGCCAGCTACCACGCCAACTGGCACGCATTCGGTGGCGGTTGGGGTGAAGACTGGGGCGTTGGTGGCAAAGCTCAGATCCCACGATCGTTCTCAGACGGCACCTCGCAAACGATCGCCTTCTTCGAGCGCTACGCGAAGTGTGGCCCCGGTTCATCGGGCGACTGGAACACGCAAATCTACGCATCGCGGATTTGGGCTGAAGATGGAGCCGGCGATTGTTTGCCATGCCCCGGCCCCGTGAGCCAATACTACGGGCCAAACGGTGCCTGGGAAGCTCCGACCTTCTGGATCGATGGTCAGAAACCAGGTGGTTCACAACAAGGCTACGGTGACCCGAATCGGCCACCAGATGATTACCCAATCGACCTGCGAACCACCAGCCCGACATACGGCCAATCGCTTTATATGGGTGGGATTCAAAGTAAACCGTCCATCAAGGAATGTAACCCGAAGCGGTTACAAGCATTGTCGAGTGGCGGAATGCTGGTAGCTATGATGGACGGCAGCGTTCGTACCGTCAGTACGTCAATTAGTCGAGATACACTCGCTCGGGCCATCATCCCGAACGACGGTCTGGTACTCGGCTCCGATTGGTGAATTGACTGAATCATCGATTTGTTAAAAACTGACTCGATCTGCGATGTAGAAAGCAGCTCGAGTCGTTTTTGTAAATTGACTTTTGTGAACGCCTTCCCCCCTCATCCAAGTTCCAACATCGAGTTTTACTATGAAACTAATCCAACGTGCCCTGATCGCATCGATATTCGCTTCCCTACTCGTCTTCGCAGCGGGTTGCGGTAGTGGTGATAAGAAGTCCAAAGTCACCGGCATCATCACCTACAAAAACGAGCCGGTCAAAGGTGGCAACATCTACTTGACCAACGATGCGGGCGGTTCGTTCTCCAGCCCGATTACAATGGAAGGCGCTTACACGATCACAGATATCGTACCGGGCACGTACAGTGTGACCGTCGATACGGAATCGGTAAATCCCGATCGCAAGTCCACTGCTGCCGCGGCTGGCCGGAATCCGAATGCACCCAATGCCGCTGGCATCAACGCACCAGGTGGTAAAGCGAGTGAACTTAACAAAGAATACTCGGATAGAATGGGCAAAAGTGCCCCTGCTGCAAACGATGCTGGCAGTGGTGGCGGCTTCGGCGCCCCGTCCAAAGAAGAGCTTCTGAAACGGTACACCAAAATCCCGGGCAAGTACGGCTCGAAATTGACATCGGGTTTGACGTTCGACGTTAGCAACGGCACGACTACCAAAGATTTCCCATTGGCGGACTGATCGAATCAGTCGAACCGCACAACCGAGCCTGTCGAGAACTCGCGTTCCCGGCAGGCTCTGTATCATTCCGGAGGCGCCACGCCATGTCTCGGGCCGGACGTTGGATTCAACACAAGAGCTTCACAGTTTTCAACACCTTTCGGCGCCGACCCGTCCGCTCGAGCTTGCTCGCACTCGTCGTACTCGCTTCGTTGGGATGCGGAGGATTTTACGGGTGGGCCGTTTACTCTTGGCGGCAAGCGCAGGCCGACTTCAAAAACAAAAAGTACGCCGAGGCCAATCGCCGGTTGGACTTCTGTCGTCAAGTTTGGCCGGATCATCCGAGTTTGCTTCTGCTTTCGGCCAAGACCGCCCGGAAGAGTGGCGACTTGGAATCGGCCCAACTCTATTTGAATCGGTTCTTCAACACCAAGCCGGAATCACGCGACGAAGCCCAGATCGAAACGCTGTTGATCCGGGTGCAAATGGGCGATGACGAAGCGGTTGAACCGCTGTTCAAGTTGGTGGAACAACAGCACCCGGACAGCCCGGCCATGCTGGAGACCATCAGCGTGACCTACATGAAACGGTTGCGCTATCAAGCGGCCAATGGCAGCTTGTCGAAATGGATCGAACTCTGCCCGGATCAGGCGTTGCCGTACGACTTGCGCGGTTGGGTCTACGAGCGCACAGCCAGCCCCGCTTTGGCCTACGAGGATTACAACAAAGCGTTGGCCATCGATCCGAGTTTGCAGCGGGTTCGCTTGCAGCTCGTCGGACTGTTACTGGAAGAAAAGAAAGTGACGGAAGCGGCCCCGCACTTGGACATTCTCATGAAGCAAGCGCCCGATCTGGTGGACGTGAAAGCCCGCTTGGGCATGCTCCGGTACCTGGAAGGGCGGAGTCAGGAAGCGCGGCAGTTGCTGGAAACGGTCGAGCCGCTACTCACGAATGATTTCACGCCGCTGGTCTACTTGGCCCGGCTCGATGTCCAAGAGAATCGAGGCGCCGATGCCGAGCGCCGGCTCCGCAAAGTGATCGAGTTGGATCCGACAGAAACGGACGCGCGATTCGTCATCCTTTCCGCGTTGCGGTTGCAGGGGAAAGATCAAGAAGCGGCCATCGCCGAGAAAGTACAGGCCAAGAATCAAGCGCGCAACGTCCGCGTCAATCAACTCCTGCGTGACCGGGCCGACAAACCGGACGTCACAGCCGACGAATGGGGCGAAATCGGCACCCTCTTTTTAGAGATGCAGATGGATGCGCGCGGGTTGTACTGGATCGATAAGGCGCTCGCCCGCGACCCGAACCATCAAGCCTCTCATCGCGTATTGATGGAACACTACGATTCCAAAGGCGACGCGGTCAAGTCTGCCTTTCATCGCAAGTTGCTGCGCTGAACCTCGGAACGCTGCGAGAGAAATTTGCCATGTCGCGTCGCACGATTTTCTTCGCATGTTCGCTCGGACTACTCGCAATCGTACTGAGCCTGTGCAGTTGCACGAAGACCGATCCCACCACGCCGACGTCCGAACCCGGTGCGTCCGACGTCTCGAGTTCCGAGACCGGCCCAGCGCTATTCGAAGATCTCACGGCGAAGTCCGGCATCAACTTCCAGTATCAAAACGGCGAAATGAGCGCCCCGAAGAACCTCACGATTCTCGAGTCGCTCGGCGGGGGGCTGGGTGTCATCGATTTCGACGGCGACGGCTTACTCGATCTGTTCGTGACCGGCGGCGGGTTGTTCGGTGGAAAAGACCAAAAGGACATTTTGGGCTGCCCCTGCAAACTCTTCCGCAACAAAGGCAATTTTCAGTTCGAAGACGTGACCGAAACCGTCGGTTTGGGTACGCTCGCCGGGGGCAAGCCGTGGTTCTATTCGCACGGGGTGGCCGTGGCCGATTACGACCGCGATGGCTGGCCGGATCTCTTGGTGAGCGGCTGGGGCCGTGTGGCACTGTTTCACAACGAACCCGATGGCCGCGGCGGTCGAAAATTTGTGGATGTGTCGGCGGCGGCCGGAGTCGACCAAGGGGTCACTTGGGCCACGTCCATCGGCTGGGCCGACTTCGATGGCGATGGTTACCCCGACTTTTACGCCTGCCAGTACGTGAATTGGTCGTTCGAGAATCACCCCACCGATTGCAGCTACGGCGTCGGGCCAGCCGATGTGTGCCCGCCGAAACGCTTCAAAGGGTTGAAGCATCTCGTGTTTCGAAATCAGGGGAATGGAACCTTCGCCAACGTCAGCGAGACTTGTGGCTTAGCGCCCGGTGGCGATACTGCAAGCAAAGGATTGGGGCTGGTGATCGTCGACGTGAATGGCGATGGGAAGCCCGATGTGTACGTGGCGAACGACACCGTGGCGAACTTCTTGTACGTGAACCAATCGACACCCGGCAAAATTCTGTTCTCCGAGCAAGGCATGAAAGCGGCGGTGGCATTGGATGGGTTTTCTAACGCCAACGGCAGCATGGGCGCGGACGCTGGAGACCCGGCCCGAAGCGGCAAGCCGTGGTTGTTCTGCACGAACTACGAAAACGAACTGCACGCCCTTTACAACAATAAATCGACCGCGCAGCGCAACTTCTTCCTGTACGCCTCGCCCCCCTCCGGCATGTCGGCACTCGGGCAGAAGTTCGTCGGCTGGGGCACCGGTTTCGTCGATCTGGATCACGACGGCTGGGAGGACATCGTCATCGCCAACGGGCACGCCATTCGGTTCCCGCAGCCGAGCCAGCCCCAGCGGAAACAGAAACCGGTGATCATGCGCAATGTCGGGGACGGCAAATTCAAAATCGCTTCGGGGCGTGGCGGTAGCTATTTCCAGAGCGAGCACCTGTCACGGGGTTTGGTACTGGCCGACTTCGACAACGATGGCAAAGTCGACATGGCCATCGTCAATGTGAACGATCCGGTCGCTCTGTTGCGGAACATTTCCCCGGATGGCCATCACTGGGTCGGCTTCGCTCTGCAAGGCGTGAAGCATGAAGATCTGGTCGGCACTCGGGTTCAACTGACGACCCCGGACAATGCCACGCAATCGCGTTTTGCCAAGGGTGGTGGGAGCTTCGCCTCGTCGCCGGATCGCCGGATGGTGTTCGGAATCGGGACTCAATCCAAAGTGGTCAAGTTGACCGTGGCTTGGCCCGATGGAACAATCCAAGAGTTCACCGACGTGCCGTTGGACAAATACCACACGCTGAAACGCGGCGAGAAAAACTTGCTGCCCGTCTCCCCGATCAAGTGAAAGTTCAAATACGCACGTCTTCACCGTGTTTCGGAATCAACGCGGGCCAGTGGGATACGGGCAGACCGCGCACTGTTCCAAGTAGTGCGGCGATGGGGCCACCGTGGCAGATCGCGACGATATGGCCCGTTTCGGGAAGTTCGCGGTACCACTGCAAAACCCGGTCGCGGAGTTCGTCTGTGGTCTCGCCGCCGGGGGGTCGCCAGTGGCTCGGATCGTGCACCATCCCCATCATGGCGTCGCCGGTGGTCGCGTAAATTTCGTTCCAACTTTGCAGTTCCCACTTACCGAAGTGTCGCTCTTGTAACCGCACATCGACACGGGCCGTCATGCCGAGGCGCCATGCCAATTCCTCGGCCACAATCGCGGCCCGTTGCAACCCGCTGTGGACGATCTGCGTGATGGCTTGCGAAGATAGCGTTGCGACAATTCGCGCGACCATGGCCATGCCATCGGGGCCGAGTGGCACATCCGTGGAGCCGTAGCAGAGCGTCCGGTAACGGACTTCAACCGGCGGATGGCGAACGAGGGTGATGGTACGCGTCATGTGGCACAAGCCACGAGCAAGACCGTCACTTGGGCCAGGTAGCAGATGGCACCGAGACAATCGCCGGTGACACCACCGATGCGCCGGCGAACGTATTGTCCCCAGAGGTACGTGATGGCCATCACGGCGGTGAGCATGATCGCCGTTCGTACCGGGTCGTGCAACGCGTATGCGACGATTCCAGGAAGTGCGAGCAGGGAGCCCCCGACGACTTCGCGCCAGCCGATTTGTTCGCCGACATCTTTCGCCAAACTGTCACGCTTGGGCACCGGCTTCACGGTCGCCATGAGAACCAGAATCGCCCAACGGCCGAGCGCCGCGGACGCCATCGTCGTGAAAATGACCCGCGTCGGATCGAGCGACGCCAAGCCGGTGGCACGCAACCCGACCGCGAGCAACAACCCCAGGGCACCGAAACTACCGATGCGGCTATCTTTCATGATCCTCAACACGTCGTCCGCAGTCCAACCGCCGCCGAAGGCATCGCACGAATCGGCGACGGCATCTTCGTGGAAGCCGCCGGTGAGGATCGCTTCGAATACCAACCCCAACCCGACTGCGACGAACGGTGGCCAAACTTGCAACGCCAACCAGATCACGCTTCCCGTGGCGAGGCCGATGCCCGCGCCGACGAGTGGGAAGAACGACACGGCACTCCGCAACAGCGTGATGTCGGCACCGAGCTGGCTCATCCCACCGGGCAGTGGTAAGCGGGTCAGAAATTGCACGGCGGTCGCCAAGCTGTGGACGATCCGATGGATGGTCATGACGCGGATGCCAGAACATCTTGAAGAGTCGCCATTCGCGTGATGGCCGCCGCCGCATCGAGCAACGGCATCAGCAAGATCGCGCCGGTTCCCTCGCCGAGTCGCATCTCCCAATTTTCGAGAATCGGCACCAACCCCAATTGCTCCAGGGAGAAACCGTGGCCGGGTTCGGCGGAACGATGCGCGGCAATCATCGACTGCGAGGTACCCGGATGCAGCCGCTCGGCGATCAACGCAGCCGTCGTGGCGATGACCCCGTCGAGCACAATCGTGAGACCAGCGCGGGCCGCCGTGTGGTAGAAACCGGCCATGGCGGCGATCTCCAACCCGCACACCGAGGCCATGGCGTATTCGGGTTCGTGATCGATGTGTTGCCGCGCCTTTTGAACGGCGGTGCGAACGACTTCGAGTTTACGGGCGATCACATCTTGGTTCGATCCCGCGCCCGGCCCGACGACGGCTTCGGCGGGGTGATCCGTCAGTAACGCAATTAAACAGCTTGCGGGCGTCGTGTTGCCGATACCCATTTCCCCCGCGGCCACGACGACGATCCCGCCGTCGATGGCCTTGGTCGCTTGGGCTTCACCGATGGCCCATGCCGCGCGAAATTCGTCGATCGTCAGCGCCGGTTCGTGGGCCAGATTCCGCGAAC
>JAYSYJ010000109.1:0-5864 GCA_043727675.1 Fimbriiglobus sp. | reverse complement strand
GGCATGGGCGACATGCTCTTTTTGCAGCCGGGCACCAGCACCATCGTGCGTGGGCAGGGGGCGTATGTCGACGACAAAGAGATCGAGCGCGTGATGGAAGAACTCGGCCAGTACGAGCCGAACTTCGAGAGCGAACTGCTGAACCTGAAAGCGAAAGAAGGCCCAGGCCAAAGTGACATGGGCGAGAAGCTACGCGACCGCGACGCCCTCTATGAACAAGCTATCGAAGTGGTGTTACGCGAGCAGCGTGGCAGCACGTCGCTGCTGCAACGGGCCCTCGGCATCGGCTACGGTCGCGCATCCCGCCTCATCGACTTCATGGCCGAAGATGGCATTGTCGGCAGCTTCAACGGCAGCAGCGCCCGCGAGGTGCTGCTGACAAGCGACGACTGGCAGTTACGCAAGCAGGCGTAGTGCAATAGTGGAAGTGGCATCGACTTCAACCGCCGGAGCGTTTGGCTTGAAATCCCATTCGTAGCAATTCCTCGACGATCTTGTCGCGTTGGTCGCCTTGGATTTCGATGCGGCCATCCTTGGAAGTTCCGCCGGTTCCGCAGAGGTTCTTGAGCTTCGTCGCCAGCTCTTTCAATTCCGCATCGCCAAGTGTCAGATCGAAGATCGTGGTCACGCCTTTGCCGCGCCGACCGGCCGTTTCGCGGCCGACCTTCGCCGATCCGAGTTTCTTCGGTTTCGACGGATGTTCGACCTTCGGTTCCGGAGTCGACCCACGACCGCCCAGGAGGCGTGCGATCAAACTGTTCACCATGCTGTCGAGGGCGGTGAAGTCTTTGATGTTCCAAAATTCCACTCGTTCATCGGGTGATGGTTGCACCACGCGGAAGGCGTGTTCGTCGAAAGCGATGATCTTCGCCGCCGTGTCCAGGTCGCCGGGTTCCAACGCTTGAGATTTGCGGGCCGTGGCCATTAAATCTCGGATCCCCGCTCGTGCCACAAAGTCGAGTGCGTCCTTCGACATCGCCCCGGAACCCGGCGTCAACCCGCGTGAGATCGCCCGCCATGGCAAGTTCATTTTCGACGCCGCCGCATTGAAGAGGATCTCGGCGACCCGCCCGCGTCGCAAGTTTTGCACGCCGACAAAGAGCACGATCGAAGTGGGGGAGCTGGCCATACCGTTGGAACTCAGGGGCGACGTTTGATGGGATTCTGTGTTGCGTTGCAGGTTGGTCGATTCAGTGAGGGTTCACGGGTCGGCTTCCCGATTCCCCTTGTCCGATTTCGCGGGAACCCCTAATATTGTATGTAGATCGGGGGCGGTAGCTCAGTTGGTAGAGCGCTGCATTCGCATTGCAGAGGCCAGGGGTTCAACTCCCCTTCGCTCCACATGGACACGCGACAACGGCCGGGAGCGTTCCCGGTCGTTCGGCGTTTTTCGGTTGCCTATAATTCCCTCTATGAAGATCTTGACGTATCCCCATCCCGCCCTGCGGGCCAAGTGCAAGCCGGTCACCGGTCTCGACGACAGCGTTCGCAAGGCCGCCCAAGAGATGCTCGCGCTCATGTACCGGCACGAAGGTCTGGGGCTGGCCGCACCGCAAGTGGGTCTCGATTTCCAGATGATCGTCATCAACTTCGACGGCGACGCCAACACCCGCGAAGCGGAACTCGTGGCCATCAACCCGGTCATCGTCGAATCGAAGGGCGTGGCCAAAGACCGCGAAGGGTGCCTCAGTTTTCCCGGTTTGTACCAAGACATCCGCCGGGCCAAGACGGTGAAGGTGCAGTACTATTCGCTCGATGGTCAACTTCACGAAATGGTCTGCTCCGAACTGCCGGCCCGGATTTGGCAGCACGAAATCGACCACCTCAACGGCGGGCTGTTCATCGATAAAATGGGGCCACTCGCTCGCATGAGCAGCAAGCGCACCCTCGAAGAATTCATCGCCGATTTCGCCGAAGATCTCAAAAAGGGAACGATCCCGCCGGGCACGGAACTCAAGCTTTGAATCACCGACCCGTTTCCAGTTTCCAATTGCCCACGCTATTGAAGAACGTCCCCATGTTCAATTGGCGTGGGAGCACCGGATCGGGGCGGCCCGCGAAGTAGATTTTTAATTTGGTACTCACCACACAATGCCGATCCAGTTGCCAGAGCGGCACGAACGGAACCACTTCGTTGAATCGCGTGAAGAGATCGTGCGAGAGCGGCTTCAATTTCCCTTCGACATCGCGGGTTTGCTTCGCATCGATCAGGAGTTTGCCGAACTTGGTATCGTCGTTGGTGGGGTTGCTGCTCTTCTCGAGGTACCCGGTAAAATTGCGACCGTTCGCCACGGCGGCACTGGGATCGAGGAATTGGGCCAACCCGAGTGGGTACCAGTCATCGCGGTAGTCGAACGTGACGTAGGCCAGATCGTAACGATGTTGTTCATTTACGCGGACAATCAGGTCGCGCGGTCGCACCGCTTCGAGTTTGATCGTCACTTTGCTGTCTGCACCGATTTCTTCGATTTGCTTCACAATCTTGGAACAAGCCTCGTACGCCTGCGGATCATCATCCGGATAGAGCAAGGTCAGCGGCACGCCCCCCCGATTGGGATTGGCCCGAAACTTCCCAGCGGAGACATCGCGGTCGAACAGGGCCGGGGCCGGGGCACCGAGGGGCCGCGCGGCGGCCCAACAGTCCGTCGGAAATGGCCCGGCGAGCGCTTTGTGATATTGTTTTTGCCCCGAGCGGAAGACATCGTTCAGAATCGTCTCGCGGTCGATCGCCGTGGAAAGCCCACGCCGCACGTTCGGGTCTTGCAGAGCGGGGATGCGGTGGTTGATGGCCAACAAGTGAATGCGCCGATTCACCGCCGGTGTCGAGATCGTGGCGCGATCTTGTTGCTCGTACTTGGGGAGTTCACTCGTGGGAACGTCGGGCAGAATGTGGATGCGATCACCGCGCACTTCGTTGAGTGCATCCGGGTAAGTCGCCAAGTTCACAAACTTGATTTCGGCGATGGTCGGCTGGCCCGCCCGCCCCGCGTGACTGGCGTAATTCGGGTTCGCCACGAAGGTCACTTCCTGGACGACCTTGCCAACGGATGGTGGCTGGTAACTCGCCGACAACATGTACGGGCCCGTCCCGAACGGTTGCCGACCAAATTCAACGTCATCGATTGATTTCTTACGCTGCAGAAACCACTTCGCCGGCAGCATCTTCGTCGTGAGGACGGTGCGTGGATCGGGGTGACCCTGCTTCAATTTCACCCGCAGCTCGAGCGGGTTCTTGGTGTTCAATTCCGGGTCGTCGAGCCAATCGGCCCAAGCCGCACTCGGATTGTGGCGACTCTCCTGCAACAGTCGAATCGTCCCAGCGAGGTCGGCCGCATCGAATACCCCCGAACTCGGCTGGCTCCAGCGGGCATTGCCCAACAGCGTGATCCCGCGACCCAACGGACTGACGGTCGGCTTCGCGGTCACCAAGGACGGTCGATACGTCATCCCCAAGGTGTCGTCCGGGATCGCTTCGAGCAGACCCTCGAAGAGTAATTCGACCGCCCAGAGTTCGCTGTCGAACCGGGCCGTGCCCGGCGAGAAAAACTCGGGCATCCGATGGACGCCGATGACGAGGGCTTCGCCCGTGCCACCGAGTCTCGATTCGAGTTCGCGGAGTTCTTTTTGATTGGGGTCGAGTGCTCGGACGTTGCGCAGGCTGTTGCGGGCTTTGGCGTTGTCGGCTTGCGCCCGGGCATCTTCGAGGAATTCTTTGGCCCGCAAACTCAGCCCGGCCCGGATTTTGGCGATGCTCGGATTCCCGGAGTTCGGAAACCGCGACTCGAAATCTTGCAGCGTATCGCGGGCCTGTTCGAGCTCGGGGATATTCCGCGACTGCGCCAGCTCCTCGGCTTCCAACAGTTTGAACGCCCCGAATTCTTGGAGCAGTTTCGGATTCGCTTTGTAGCGCACCGAAAAGCGCGCGATCAATTCTTTCATGCGGAACCAATCTTTCGCGGTCGCCGCCTCGCGGGTCAGTTCCACCCGGACGACGCTCAGCTTATCCGCGATCGACGTTTTGATCGGTTCCCAACTGCCACCGCGGCGCTTTTTCTGCTCCACCGCCGTGTCGTGGAAAAAGAGAATCTGCGTCAGCACCCGCTCGACGGCCGCGAGTCGTTCCTTCATCGGCGGTGCTTCGGTCGGCTTCGTCGTCAGCAGTTTTTCGGACTCCGAGAGCACGTGGACTTCGAAGGGAATCAAACTTTGAACCTGCTTCAGTTCGACGCTGAGGGGTTCGGCCGCGGGTTGATTCTGCGCATCGAGTTCCGCCGCACCGAACGGGCTGGGAAAGGTGGCACGATCTGCGGGTAACAGCAGGGGCAGGATCGAGACCCGCGATGTCTTTCCACTCGTCAACGTGAGCCGGTCGTGCGGAACGGCACAGGCCGCAAAATATTTCTTGATGATCGCGTGATCGTTACCCGACGCGGCCCGCGCCAAATCGGCGATACTATTTCCCAGTTGTCCCGACGCCAGCGGCTCATCGTCGACGACGATCTTCTTGACCGGCTTCTTCGGGGCGATCTCTTCTTCTTCATCGCCGGCGTAAGCCCACCCCGTCAGGCCACAAACCAGGATGAGAAGTGCGACTCGAGGGGACATTCTCGAAACATGAGACATTGCTGAGAATCCTGGGCCGACCGGAACCACCCCATGGGCGCCGTGTTAGTTTAATAGTACCGCATTCCGGCCGCGAGATGGAATGTCCTTTGCTGAAAACTCCACGGGTTTGTCCCTGTTGACTTTCCGGTACCGGATTCGTGAAATCTCAATGCCGGCATCAACCCTGTCGGTTCGGAAAGGCAATTTCGCATTCCGCTAAATTGTCTGTTACCGAACGTTTGCCCACTGGAGTTCTTCGATGCGCCAGATGATCGTCGCCACCCTCAGCCTCCTGCTCTCCGCCGGGATGCTCCTGGCCGGCCCCGTGATTTTCGAATCGTTCGACAAAGAGAAGATGGAATTGAAGGTCAAAGTCGGTGATAAGGAAATGGTCTACAAGCTCAACGACAAGACGACTTACAAAGCCGGCGATAAAGAAGTCAAGGCGGAGAAAGCCCTCGAACTGTTCGACAAGATGAAAGCCGGCAAAACCAAGCTCGACGTGACCGGTGAAAAAGACGTGGCCACCGAAGTGAAGTTCGCCAAAGCCAAAAAGTAAGCTCAACGCGCGTGGTCGGACATCTGAACATAGCCCCGCTGGGAATCCAGCGGGGCTATTCTTGTATGCACTCACCCCGCATTGCGAAAGATGCGCAACTGCGGGTGGAACCCTTCGAGCGGCATCGATTCGAGCCGCAGCGGAAAATCTTCTTCGGTGACGGGAACCGGTTCATCGAATGCGTCTTCGTACAAACGGATGGCCCAGCGATCCATTTGCGAATCCGGATCCGGCTCTTCGGTGGGTTCGGGAGTCATCGCCACATCCTTGTTGCCAACAGAATTCTACGGGCACACTCTAAACGAGTTCACCCTTCTTGGCGAGTCCAGCCCGGATCGCCGATTCGAACGCGGCGAGTTCGGGTGCCGGACAGCTACCGCAACCCGGAATCGAGCGGACTGAAGGTGGACATTGCACCATCCGGTGTCACGACCTACGACATTGCTTTGATCGGGGTTAAAAAGTAACCGTTGGTGTGCCAGCCCCCAAGTTGATCATCATCTTTGGTACGCTTGCTGGAATGGAGCGGTGGAACTTCGTGGAGTGCAAGACACGCTTTGGTTAATTTAGGCAATGCTGTGGGGTGAATCGGCGGACGCCTTCTTCCGGGGGTGTCGCCAGGAGGCGCGGGAACCGGCAAAAACAGGGGACTCACGTCCCCCGCTCGCCCGTTTCTTGCGAGAGGCGAGCGGGGGACGTG
>JAYSYJ010000108.1:0-17614 GCA_043727675.1 Fimbriiglobus sp. | reverse complement strand
ACGGCACGTCCATTTTGCGAGTCTGACCGGCCGCAAGGGTGCCGACGGTCACTTCGATTTCGTTCTTGCCGGTGTCGTGTTCCAAACCGTTGTCGAAGTTGATCCAGGCCGTGGCATTCTCGATGGGGACACCGCTCGGGTTGGTCACGGTGAAGCCGACGGGGATGCGGTCACCGGTGGCGGCCACCACGGGCGGATCGACGCTCAGCTTGAGCGCGGCGGTGCCAACTTCGAGGCTAGCGGTGGCACGGGATTGCAATCCGTCTTCCGTGTTAGCGTATGCGGTGGTGGTGAAACTCCCCTTGCGGGTCGGCTTCACCAGAACGCGAAATTCTTGTTTCTGACCGGCGGGAATGCTGCCACTCGTCCACGAGACATCTTGACCGGTGCGGACGGTCGGAGCCGGCTCGGCGCCGACGATTTCCAGCCCCTCGGGAATTTTCGCTTGCACGTTGACCGGTGAGCTATCGGCGCCGCCGGGGTTCGTG
The DNA here is from genome assembly GCA_043727675.1 of Fimbriiglobus sp. Lineage (GTDB taxonomy): Bacteria > Planctomycetota > Planctomycetia > Gemmatales > Gemmataceae > JALHQU01. The sequence goes on along the minus strand of JAYSYJ010000108.1, from coordinate 17,126 downwards.
GCGATCACGCTGATGCTGCTTTCCCGATCCAGCCCGGCGACTTTGGGAGCCTGCATGGTGATGGCTAACTTCGGGGCCGACCATTCCACGGCGGTCATGGTGCGACCGACAACGGTTCCCGGCCCGACGCCGTTCGGATCCGGTTTCAAAATCTCCACGGCAATATTGGTTTTGCCCGCCGTCGGCCGGGGTTGCACGACCCGCACGCCGGCGCGGCCATCCGGATCGGCGGTGATGTCCACTTCATTTTGTCCGGAGCGGGCACCGGCCACGACGCCACTGCCGGTACTGGCAATGAGTTCGGCCGGAGCACCGGAGACGACGCGGTAACGCACTTTCACATCGGCCGGGTTGAGGCCGGCTTGCTCGGCCAAACGGGTGATGGTGGTGTTCAACGACGTTTCGCCACCGTAGCGGGCGGTGGCCGGCGGCGGGAACGAAAACTCGGTATCGCTCCACGTGAGCTTCACAAAGGCGCGGCCCTTTTCCCAATCGAACACTTCCGGCGCGTAAACGGTGACGGTGGTTTCCCCCGGCACCGGCGAGCTGATCACGCACCACGATTGCCCGGGGTAGATCGTGAAATCACTTTTCCGATCTTTGCTGCCACGAGTGATGCAATGCTCGAGATAGTCGGTGTAACTGACTGCGTACTTGTTGTCGACTTTGTAGCCCCGGCCGTTGGACCAGCCCGATTCATCGACTTCCACGATGCTGCCCGGCCCTTCGAGCAGCCACTCGATGCGGCGACCCCGCCGCGGTTGGCCGTCTTTGTCGTAGACGGTGGCAATCAGCACTTGCTGGGTCTTGGTGGCGTTGGTGCAACTGGTCGGCGTGACATCGACGCGCACGGCTTTGGGGTCGAAATTCTTGAAGTAGCTGCGGCCCGGTGGCTTGGCGTGCGTCCGTTCGATGTTGCCCCCGAAGCCGAAGTTCGGCAAGTACGTCGGACTGTAGGCGCAGCCCAACCCGCCGAGCAAGCTCAACACCGCGACACTTTGAAGGAAACCGCGAACCATAACAGCGTACTCCCGGAACGCAGTCCGGGGCATACCCGCAAGTTGGGTAACCTTGCAAGCCGAAGTGGGATCCGGCTGTGCAGTGAAACAGGATGAAGGACGCGGAGGTGTTTCGTTCTAATTTTTGACCACACTTCATGATGTTGGGTGTTATGATGAATCAATGCTGGACGTGCAATCATTCCGTCTGGTTTTTTCGAGGAGTCGGATGATGCCGACAGTTCTGGACACTCACATTTCGGCTGAGAAGTTCGCCGAAATGCCGAACCCGATCGATGGTTCTCGACAAGAACTCGTTCGCGGGGAGATCGAAGACATGCCACCAGTGAAAGGTCGGCACGGAATCGTCCAACTCGAAATCGGGTCGATTCTGCGAGCGTACGTCAAACCCCGTCAGTTGGGTTGGCTCGCGGTGGAATCGGGAACGATCCTCGAACGCAATCCGGACACGGTTCGCGGGCCGGATGTCGCGTTCTACAGCATGGCTCGTCAGCCCGAAATGCCGGAGGGGTACTTCGAAATCCCACCCGACCTCGCCGTCGAGGTTCTCTCTCCCGATGATCGCCGGAAGAACGTCCGCGAAAAGATCGCACAGTACGTTGCCAGCGGTGTGAAGCTCGTTTGGCTCGTCGATCCCGAAGCCCAGACGGTGATGGTGTACAGTGGCACCACGCGTGGGATCGAATACGGCGACACCGATTCCCTCGACGGTGGCGATGTTATTCCGGGATTCACATGCACCGTTGCGGAATTGTTCACGTGAACCCACTCAGTGGAAGAAGCGTCGTTTCAAGGTGCCACCGCTGACTTCGTGCACCGGCGAGATCACGACGAACGCGGTCGCGTCTCGGGCATGGATCAATCCTTCGAGTCGGGTCAATTCGAGCCGGGTGACCACGCAGTATAGCACATTCTGTTCGGCCTTGGTGTAGCCACCGCGACCTTTCAGCACAGTGACCCCGCGGCCGAGTTCGGTCAAGATGCTCTCGCGGATTTCGGCGTGCTTGTCCGAGACGATCATCACGCCGTTGTAGGCTTCGATGCCGTGCATGAGGTAATCGATGGTCTTGAACGCGGTGAAATAGGTCAGCACCGAATACATGGCCGGCTCGGCACCGAGCACGAAGGCGGCCAGCGTGAAGATGACCACATTCAAGCCGAGGATGATCTCGCCGACCGTGGCAAACGTCCGTTTGCTCAAAATCACGGCGAGGATTTCGGTGCCGTCGAGTACTCCGCCGTTGCGGATCGCCAACCCGACCCCGGCGCCGATGAAAAAGCCACCGAAGACGGCGCCGAGCAACGGGTCATCGGTCGCTTTGGGGAACGGGATCACTTCGACCGCAACCGCCAACGCCACGATGGCCATCGCGCTCTTCACGGCGAAGGTACGGCCGATTTGTCGGTAGCCCATCGCCAAGAATGGGGCGTTCATCACGAGGAGAAAGAGTGCCAAGGGGAGGTGAGTCCACTGGGCGAGCAGCATGGAAATGCCGGTGACGCCACCATCGATGAAATGGTTCGGCAGCAGGAAGCCGTCGATGCCCAGTGCCGCCACGAAGGCGCCCACGACGAGCCAAAAATAGTGACCGAATGATCGAACCACAGTGGACGTCTCCAAACGTTGATCAGTTTCGGTGGACAAGCACCATTCGGATTCTGATAATTAAACGGTATCCCACACCGAGATTTCGCCATGATCCGTTCCATCGCACTGGCCGTGCTGCCGGTGCTCGCTTCCCTTGTGTTATTGGCTTCGCGATCCGCCGCCGAACTTCCCAAGCCGGAAACCTTCGACGACAAAGGGTTCGAGTCGATCTTCGACGGGGAAACGTTGAAGGGCTGGCACGTCTCGGCGAAGACGGGCCACAGTGGCACCTCCAAGAATAAATCGGGCGGCAAATGGGAAGTGGTCGACGGTGCCATCACCGGGAGCCAAGACGTCCCCGCCAACGGCGGCATCGTCATCACCGATAAGAAATACGGCGACTTCGAAATTGCCCTGGAGATGAAAAACGACGACGGCCCGGATAGCGGCTTGTTCCTCCGTTGCACCGAAGAGGGCAAGTGCTTTCAGGCGATGATCGACTACCACACCGGCGGTAACCTCATGGGGGTCTATGGAGAAGGCCTGGGCGGGAAGCCGCACGTGCGGAACTTCGACTTCGTCAAAAACGTCAAAGAAATCAAGCTGACCGAATACAAGCCTTTTCCCAGCCCCGTGACCGCCGCCGAATGGCCGACATTCTGGAAGCACGGCGAGTGGAATGAATTGCGTGCCCGGATCGAAGGCAACCCCGTGAAAATCACGACATGGATCAAAGGGGTCAAATTCATGGAGTACACCGACACCGAAAAACGGCTCGGCGATGATGGCGGCATCGCCCTCCAAGTCCACGGTGGCGGTGACTACACGAAGCAGTTTGTCCGCTACAAGAACATCCGCGTGAAAGAACTGAAGAAGTGACTCGACCGTTCCGGCTGATGACTCTGGCCCCGGGGCACATCCACGCTGCGATGGTGCAGAAAGAGATGCCGCCGGAGCTTTATGCGCGCGTTTACGTTTACGGGCCACTCGACGCCGATCTCGTCGAGTATGTTTCCCGGATCGCCAGCTTCAACAACCGTTCTGTCAACCCGACCCATTGGGAACTCGACGTCCGCACCGGCGACGATTACCTCGCTCGCTTCTTACGGGAACAGCCCGGCAATGCGGTCGTCATCTCGGGCCGCAATCGCCCTAAGATCGATCTCATCCTCGCGGCCGCGTCGAATGCCTGCCACGTCCTCGCCGATAAACCGTGGGTGATCGACTCGGCCGGCTTCGAGAAACTTGCGGATGTCTTCCACCAAGCCGACTTGCGCGATGTTTTGGTTTGGGACACGATGGTCGACCGCTTCGATATCGCATCCATGCTGCAGCGCGAACTGATTCAAGATCGCGATGTGTTTGGGAATTTCGTGGCGGGTTCCGCCGACGACCCCGCGCTGACGCTCGACACCACTTATTACTTGCGCAAATCGGTGGGCGGGGTTCCGATCCGACGGCCGAGTTGGTGGTTCGACCCCCGAGAAGCGGGCATCGGCCTCGTCGATGTTGGCTCCCACCTCGCTGATCTGTCCATCTGGCTCCTGTTCCCGGATCAGGCCGTCGATTACCGCGCCGATCTGGAGATGCACGACGCCCGCATCTGGCCGACCCCGATTTCCCTCGAACAATTCAAGATCTTAACGGGTGAACTCGGTTTCCCGGCGTTCTTGAAGTCGCAGACGACCTCGGACGATTTGCTCTTGTACCAGGGCAACGGCAGTGCCACGTATTCTTTACGCGGGTTGTTCGTCCGTTACACCGTGAACTGGGATTATGTAGCGCCGCAGTCCCATCACGATTTACACGAAGCCACGGCCCGAGGCACCCGTTCGCGCGTCCGTGTGCAGTCGAGTGGGAAATGCAGTGGCCGGCTGGATACCGAGTTATTCGTGATCGCCAACGAGGTAGACAATCATTTTGAACTGATGGCGGACGTGTCTAGACGATGCGGAGAGTGGCAACTGCGCTACCCGGGCATCGCGGCGGTCGATCAGGGCGAGCAGATCCAAATCATTATTCCAGAGCGGTACCGCACCGATCACGAACAACATTTCGCCGACGTGTTGGACGAGTTTCTGCGGAACGCTCGCAATCCGCGCCGCGCTCCGAGTTGGGAAGTGCCCAACTTGCTGACCAAGTACGCCATCACCACGCAAGCACTCGAAGTGGCCCGCTCGAAGCAATCGCGCTGAGCCGTTCAATGAGGCTCGACGACGACGCCGAGAACCCAGGCGTTTGTCTTGGCGACATTCTCGAAGGAAACCGACTGCAATACACCGTTTCGACGCGGTGTGATCGTGAGCAACCTCAATGGCTCGTGAGACTCTCCCGCCGAAATTCCACCGCCTGCTCTCCAATCGTATTCTTCGAATTCACCTGCGCTGTACTGCAATCGAACTTTGACCAACCCTTCCTCGGCTTTTGGGCCGACTGACCCCAAAACATGCACCACTTTGGTGGCGAGGAAGCAGGAAACTTTCGTTTGTTCCTTCGGCACCAGCACGATGCCAGGGCTACCGGGGGGGAAATCGACTTCGCCCACCGAGAGGATCTCTTTCGGGGCCGGGATCGGGGACGCGGCTTGATTCGGATGGTTGGGGAGTTGCAGTGGGATCATCGCAACCGAGTCTTTCGGAGCCGGCGCCGCCGTTTTACCCTTTTGACCTGGAGTCCGCGCCTCGACTGTCATCGCCATCAAGATTGGGATGGTATCGTCCCTCTCGTTGCGGACGAATTCGACCTGCTTGATGACGGCGTCGAGCGTCGGGACGATCGTCAGGTAGCGTACCGTGCGACGCTCCGAGAAGGTGATCGCGTGCTTCGACTCGGGCACGTTGTGATTGCCGACGTAGTCGCAGAAGTGGACGCCATTTTCCCAGCGTTGCTCTTCGGTGCGGCCCCCCTCGTAGCGGAGGACGACGGTCAGGACCAGTCCACCTTTTGTGGCATCGCCGTAAGGGAAGCCCCAAGCCGAGACGCCGCTCAGGAAGTGCAATCGGGCGGCCGCCACGCCGACCGGGACAGTCACCGTTTTGGGCAGCTCCATCGCCATCGCAGCGGGGTTCGGGCTGAAGAACTCGACGACGTTCGGCTCGTCGCCCCGCGGCGGCAAAAGGACGAATGGCACCCCCTCAATGCGGCGGTCCGACCAGTCGCTCAGCACCAGGGCGTCCTTGACTTTTTTGTCGAAGAGGAGGCGGTTCGTCGAGACGTTGACGACCGAGGCGAGCGAGAGGGGCAAAAAGCGCTCGTCGCCGGGAAGTACGGCCAAGGGTGTGCGAACCACATCGGTCGCCGCTGGCGGTGGCGTTGTCGGTGGCTGTTGTGGCGACGAGGCTTGCGGTGTGGTTTGTTGCGGCGGAGCGACTGGAGAGTTGAAGCCCGGCGGTGCGCTGACGACCGCCGGTTTGGAGTTGCCCGTGAGCAGCCAGACGCCGCCGCCGATCAGGAGGAGCATCAACGTGGCGACGCCCGCCCCCCAAACCCAAACTGGCACAGTCCGCTCTTCTACTTGGGCCCGATCATTGGAACGTTTCTTTTTCTTCTTGATTTGGCGGGAGAGACTGGTGGCGGATTGGCTCAGTGGCTCCCCCACAATGCTCCCGGTTGTCGGTGCCGGCAACCATGGCCCGAGTGCGTCGATCACATCTTCCGGTGTTTGGTAGCGTTCCGACGGCCGCTTCGCCATCATTTTCATCACCACGTCAGCCAGCGCCGGCGGCACGCGTCCGGCGAGCTTCTTGTTCAGGCTCGGTGGATCTTTCAACTGGTGCTGCATCAACTTCTGCGTCGTCGACCCGCTGAACGGCGGGTGCCCGGCGACCAGCGAATACAGCGTGGCTCCGAGACTGTAAATATCGGCGCGTTCGTCGGACGGTTGGCCGAGAGCTTGTTCCGGGGCGATGTAGTCCGCCGTCCCGGACACTTCCCCTTCCCCCATCAGGCCCGTCAGTTGGTCTTCGGTATTCGTGAGCGACCGGGCCAACCCCATGTCGAGTATCTTGATCACGCCGTCTTTGGCGAGAATCAAATTCGCCGGCTTGATATCCCGGTGCACAATCCCTTTTCCATGGGCGTGCTGAAGCCCCGCCGCCGCTTGGGCGATGTACGACGCGGCTTGGGCGTGATGCAGCGGGCCGGTCTTGGCCATCAACGCTTGGAGATCGGTCCCTTCCACGTATTCCATGGCCAAAAAGTGGACGCCGCCACCTTGGCTCACGTCGTAAAGCCCGACGATGTTCGGGTGTGACAGAGCCGCCGCCGCCCGCGCTTCCCGGTAGAACCGCTCGATTGTCAACCGGTCTTTGGCCTTCTCGGCCGGTAACACTTTGATCGCCACGCGGCGTTTGAGGCTGGTGTGTTCCCCCAGGAAAACGACCCCCATCCCCCCTTGGCCGATCGGCTGGAGAATCCGGTACGTGCCCAACGTGAAGCCGCGGTGACGCCCGGCGAGGAGCTGCTTGGCTTGGAAGTTCGTCAGGAACCCTGTGCGAATCAATTCCGCAGCGGATTCCCGGGCGTCGACCGGGAACTCATCGTCGTGGGGGAAACGCTTGCGAAACGCGGCTTCGTCATACAACCCGCTCTTGCGGTAAAGCACGAGCAGTTCCGTGGTCGTTCCCGGTGTGACGACAGTACTCATTTCGATCCTCTTGCAAGGGAATCGCAGCACAGCGCCAAAAACGCCGTCGAACGATCAATTTTGACAACATGCTTTACGAATTATTTAGAACCGCGAATCAGATTTGCAAATCGACAACCTCAATAGTAATGCAGGGTCAACAGGTCACCAAGCGAAATTGCGAGTTTTGAGGGGGAATCGCGCGTCTGCTCCGGCACGGTGTCGTTGCATTTTGACAATTCCTAAATGATTCGACCGACGGAACCGCCGTTTCTGGGAACATATTTGTGTGTGCTTCACTTTGAGATCGAAATGACGACCCCCTTGCGAAACGGCATTCTGAGAGTCGCGGCCCAATTGGCGCCGGATGGCGTGTCCGACGGCGAACTGCTGGCCCGCTATTTAACCGACGGCGATGACTCGGCGTTTGCAGTACTCGTCCGCCGTCACGCCAACATGGTCCTCGGCACTTGTCGGCGAATCCTCGGCAACGCCGCCGATGCGGACGACGCCTTCCAAGCGGTCTTTGTGGTACTGATCCGCCGGGCATCGTCGTTCACCGATCGGGCCTGCGTCGGCAACTTCCTTTACGGCGTGGCCTATCACGCCGCACTCAAGGCGAAATCAATGGCCGCAAAACGGCGACTTCGCGAAGCGAATGCCGAACCGCCCCCGTACTCCATTCACGATTCGGAACTTCTGAAAATCCTCGACGAAGAGTTGGCGAAGGTACCGGAAAAGTACCGCGAGCCGGTGGTGCTCTGCGAACTCGAAGGAATCGGTCGTCGGGAGACGGCAGCGCGGTTGAACATCGCCGAAGGAACGATTTCGAGCCGGCTGGCCACCGCCCACCGGATGCTCGAAAAGCGGCTGAAGGCGCGCGGCTTCGCGGGGGTCATGGTCGGTGCTTTGCTGGCGAATCAAACGGCTTCGGCCACCCCCGCACTCGTGAGTGCGGCCGTCCAAACGGCGACGCTCGGCCCGACTGCCGGAGTCGCACCCCTGGTTACGGAGGTCATGAAAATGTTGTTTCTGAGCAAGTTGAAGTTGAACAGGATCATCCTGGTGGCCGTGTTCGGCCTGGTCTTGGGTGGCGGCATGATCGCCGTGCCGGGTGGTTCCGGAGTTGTGCAAGGCGAAGACAAGCCGATGGCCAAGGAACAGATTCCCAATGCGGAAGCGCAACCCGTCAAGGTGCCCGCAGTGACCGAGCCGGCCGTCGAGTTGGATCCGCTGATTGCCAAGTTGCTGAAAGAAGATCCCAAGGATGACGAACTGCGGAAACTGATCAAAGCCCGCTGCATGGCACTCGCCGAATTGCGGAAGGGTCTCGAAGAACGGTTAGGGAGGATTCCAACCGAAGATTACAGCACTCAACTCACCGATTTGAATCTGACCACCCAACGGTACTTGCAAGGCTGTTTAGAGTTAACCGAGGTCCACGAGGATAAGCTTGCAGTTTTGACTCGGTTCGTGCAAATCGCCAAAGACTACGAAATAAAAATGGAACAGCGTGCATTAGTGGGCAATGGGCCACCGAGCAATCTCACGAGGGCACGGTGCAATCGCATGGATATGGAGATCCAACTGCTACGAGCCAAAAGAGACGTCGATAAAGGGAAGTGACCCGGATTCTACCTTTCGGTTACTGCTAAAGGCGAGCCGACTGGCGTGAGCCGTCGGTGCGAGACAAGTGCAGCACCAACCGCTCACGCAGTTGGCTCGCTACGTTGATAAATCATCGTGACGGTACGGTAAAACAAATCCGGGCGAGCCGTTGGTGCTGCACTTGTCATGCACCGACGGCTCGCGCCTGTCGGCTCGGCATGTTTCGTTTCAACCGTGCCGGGATGGAATAATGAAATGCAGGGGGATCGAGGCGACCACGGTCTTATCGATGCCGGCGGTCACGACCCCCGATGAGAGGCCGGTCGGGCTTTCCCAAGGGACGAACACTTCGAATGTGCGTGGCTGCGTCTGGCCGATCCAGGTGAATTTGACCAGCGATTTGGCCACGCCGGCATAGGTCAGGGCCAAATGGATGCTGACATCGGTGCCGCGCGAAACCGGCACGTCGAGGTAGCCGGCGCCGAGGAGATCGGAGTCGGATCGCAAGGCCCGGCAGAGCGTGACGACATTCGAGAACGCTTCGGGTGAGTGGGCGTAGACCAAGAAATTCACCCGGTGACCGGGAGCCACTTCGGGCGCGCCGAACACACTGAGTTGGACGGTATCGGCCGGCGGTTTCCAGAAGAGGAGTTTTTTACGCAGCCCTCGGCTCAGCATGGTGTTGAACTGCGGCGGAGGCGGAACCACGACGGGGGGTCGAACGGAGTGGGGATCCCGGTTCGCAGGGGCCGCGGCCCAATTCACAGGGGCGGGCGGCCGTTCCCAATTCTTCGGCGTGACCGGGCCGGGCGGAATCGGTTTTGCCACCGTCGCCGCCGCGGAGGAATTCGGCAGCGAAAGCGTTCGCAGAACACCTCCCACGGGCAGGAGCAATTCCGGAACCGATGCGGCTCGGTCGACCGATTTCGGGGTCAATTGCGGCGATGGTTTCTGTTCGGGAATCTCGCTGTTCGGGCGAAACGACACCGGCGAGTTTCCACTCTGGAGATCGCCCGGGACATCGAAATCAATCAGCCCTTCTAAACTCAAGTGACTCGGCGTCGCCCGATAAGGTTTGACAGGAGCCGTTCGAGGCGGTGTTTCGTTCGACGGCGCTTGCGTGGAGAGAACCTCCGCCAGCAACTCTTCGACTTGATCGTAACCGAGGGACAATTTTCCGAAGGGGATCGTCGAAGGGACATCGACCGGTAATCCGACGGAAATGGCTTCGAGTGCGTCTTTGACTTCGCGCATCCCGGGGCGACGATCCGGGAGTTTTCGCAGCAGGGAAAAGATCAATTCTTCGAGATCGGCGGGGAGATCGGGATTCAAGGTCCGTAGCGACACGGGCAACCGCGTTTGATGCGCGATCATCTTGTCGACAACGCTGCCCTCGGGGAACGGCAGGGTGCCGGTGATGACCGCGTACATCACACAACCGAAACCGTAACCGTCCGCAGCGGCATTGCGCACCGACGGGTCGGCGATCGTTTCCGGCGGGCTGTAGTTCATCATCTCGAGCGCGGAATTCGCCGTCGAGATCGTGTCGAGCATCGATTCGTCATCCATGTTCTCAGCGAGGATCGCGCCGAGTCCCAAATCGAGCAGCGAGGCGTGCCCGTCGGTGCCGAGGAGAATGTTGCCGGGGCTGAGCATCCCGTGGAACAATCCGGCCGCATGGCACATCGCCAACCCATCCGCCACTTCGGCGAAAATCCGGCACGCTTCGCCAACGGGCAGCGGCCCCGAACGTTGCACCAACGCGGCCAGCGTTTCCCCTTCGACGAACGGCCAACTGAGATAATGCGAACCGTTTGCGGTGTCGACTTCCACCATTGGCACGATCGCACGCTGTGGTGGCATCGTCTGGAAGAGAACGGTCTGCTTTTTGGCTTGCTGGACTTTCCAAAGATTGCGGAGCGGGAGTACTTTGACGGCGAAGCGTCGGCGATCACCGCGGTGGAGGGCCAAAAAGACAGTGCCGAAGCGGGCCGCACCGAGTGGTTCGAGCAATAAGTATGGCCCGAGCAATAATTTTTCGGCTTCGCCTTCGGCGGAGCGTTCGGCTTGATAACTGGTCAACAATCCGCGTTGCACCAAGAATCCCGCCAGTTCGGAAACGTCGGGGGACGCCGATTCTTTTTGATAAGCGTCCCAAGCACTGCGTACACGTCCCCGGTCGAGGACTTTCGACTCGATCAAGGCGTTCAGAAACCCATCGATTTCTGGCAGTGTGCTCATCACCGGTGCAGACGACATAGCAACGATCGTCCGGTCAAGGATTCAGGTCAATTCTGACTAGAGCATGAAAGTATAGAATAGTGCGGACACAAACGCCAACGTTGCTTGGCGGTTCACACCGAGGAACGAGAAAAAACTTTCGAGTTCGGCACTCTGCGAAAGCGCACCGGCTGGCGAAGGTACTATAATCAGGGTGTTGGTGAATACTTTCGATTTATACCTTACGGGGAGCCAATCATGAATAGTTCTCCAAAGCGAAGTTCCGGATCGAACGAGAAGTCTCGCCGGAAAACAGGGCCGGTCGATCTCTCGACTGCACGGCAAATGTTGCCTCTTGTGAAATTGATCGTGGGCGACATCGTCGACTCTAAAAAAACCTTGCTCGATCTCACGGTCGAACAAGATCAACTCGATCGCAACCGCCGCCAGCTCGAATGGGCCGCACGCGATCGACGCTATTCCCTCCGGGAAGAAGTGGCCAAAGCGGAGCAAAATTACGGGAAAGCGCTCACCGAACTCGACGAACTCGGTGTTTCGCTGGTCGACCTCACCAATGGCCGGGTTGACTTCCCGACCCGGATCAATGGGCGTTCGGCGGCGTTCTCGTGGCAACTCGGTGAAGAAGCCGTCGCCCATTGGCGTTACACCGAAGAAGAACAGCTTCGGCCGATCCCCAATGACTGGGAACAAGGCACCCCTTTGCGTCTCCGCAGTAATTCGTAACTGAGGCCATCAAAGCCGTTGCGAGTTGTCCGAAATTCCGACCGACCGTGTTTGCTCCGTCCGATTGCATGACCTAAAGACCTGTGTGCTTTCTCCGTTCCGAGGGGGGAACGGTTTTAGCAATCAGGCTACCGGAGGGATGGACGGGACCCGACAGTATGCTTGGTAGTCCGGGCACTAGGAATAGTGTCCGGATTTTTTTATGCGCTGTGCCGAGAGTCGGGTCACGTTGCCGAATTGATGGCATTGATCAACTGCCGGAGCCGTCCCGCATCGTGTTTGTTGAAGTGGAACTTCAACCGGGGTAGCCCGGCCAACGCGGGCTCATTTGCTTCGGCGGGAAGTGCCCCCGTCTGCTCGAAAGTCCCACTCACCAAGATGTCCGCGAACTGCCCGTGCAGCGATCCCAACTTCGCCGCACTCAACGGTGAATTGAGCCGCAGCACGAGTTCTCCGCGCACGTAGCGCATGCTGTGATAGACCCGATAAAACTGGGTCACTTCCGCAATCGCATCGTCCACCGAGTCAGTCACTTTGTAAAGGTGCAAGTCGTTCGCCGAGATGTACCCGCGTGCCAGCAGATCCTCCTTCACGAACTCCTGCCAGCAGTTCCAGTAGTTGCCACCCGGTTCGTCGACGAGCACGATCGGGAAGATGTGCGTCTTGCCGGTCTGCACCAGCGTGAGTGTTTCAAAAGCTTCGTCGTGGGTGCCGAAGCCGCCGGGGAAGAGCACGACCGCGTCCGACTCTTTGATGAACACGAGTTTGCGGGTGAAAAAGTACCGCAGGTTCATCAATTTTGAATCGCCGGACAGCACCGCGTTCGCCCCTTGCTCGAACGGCAGCAGGATGTTCAACCCGAAGCTCTGCTCCCGGCCTGCCCCCAGGTGTCCCGCTTCCATGATGCCGCTGGCCGCCCCGGTGATGACCATCCAACCCAATTCGGCAATGCGACGGCTGAACTCCACGGCGGCGATGTGGGCGGGGTGATCCGCATGCGTCCGGGCCGACCCGAAGACGGTCGCTTTTCGGATACCACGGTAGCTAGCGAAGACGCGGAAGCAGTGCCGGAGTTCCTTGATAGCGGACGCCAGTAACTTCGCATCGCCGCGAGAGGCACCGTCTTTGAGGAGCATATCGGCGGTCTCGTGGATCTGCTGCACGAACTCGGCAATGCTCTCGGCCGGTGGCGAAACGACTGCATCCGGTGCATCGGACTCCAGAAACGACTCAAACGAACCATCGGGCGACGTGGATTCGGACATGTTACTTCTCGGCTCGTTTCCAAATGGAGCAACTATAGCTGTTGGCACCTTTGAACTCAGTCGGGGCAGGAATGCCTGGTTGCGCATGACACAAGAAGAGTTGCCCGTCTTCGAACTTGAAAATCCCGTCCGCGATCCCGGTGTCCGTTTTCACGTCCATCCGCATTGGATTGGCCGAGAAGTCGAACACCATCGTTGCGATTGCGTTCTTCGAACCCAATCCGCCATTCGTACGTGCGGAAAACTTATCTCCCGCGATTGTCAGTGTAAGAGTGGCAAGGTCGGCGGTTTGCACCTCTTGGCCGGAACCTGCGTCGAGCGAGACGATGACCCAATTCCCTTGAAGCAGATCCCGTGGGGACTGTTTTCTAACTTCTTTCGGCACCGGGGCGGCGAAGGCGCCGATGCCAAACAGGGCTAGTGTGAGCAGTGCTTTCATGTTGGAACCTCGGTAATTATTTTCGTTTCGGCACAGGGGTTCGCGTCGCGCTCTGCTCCAGAAGTAACCGCAGGTAGGACCGGCGTTCGTGCTCGACGAGCCCGAACTCCTCGACCGCTTTCAGCAGCACCGCGCGGGCCAACTCGTACCGGGATTCGTCCGCCAGGATTTCGAGTTCGACGTACCGGCCCACGGCGCCGACGTCGTCGAGGCAGGCCGAGAGGGTGAAGCCGTCGCGCTGGAAATTATAGACTTGCCGGAACTTCGACACCACGGCCACGGGCCGGTACGCCAGCGAACTCAGGAACCGCACGGCATCCGCCGCCGTCTGTGATCCGTCCGCCAACCGCAGCTCGATCTCCGGCCGGCTCTTGGTCACCGTGTCGATCTTCGGGCCTTTGTAGGTCAGGTAGTTTTCGGCGCCGATGCGCCGGAGTCGCACGGCTTCGTCGGTCTGGGCGAAGTCGCGATCCGGCGCATTGAAATAATGATCGGTATCTTCGCGTCGCGGTTCGGGGACGGCCCCGGTCGCTTCGAGCTTGGCGATGATCGCGGTCCAATCGGCAACTCGGAACTTCATTTCGACTTCGAGCATCGGTCACCCCGCGAGCGTGTGCGATCCAACTACTAGAATATGTTCCAACCCCGCACGGGGAATTGCAAGTCGGTTCCAAGTGGGGTCAGTCGAATGGGTCAACTTGTCGCGGTTGGAAAAATCAACGAGATCCCCGACGGGGAAGCGAAGGTCATCACGGTGAACCGGAAAGATATTGCTGTCTTTTTCACCGACGGTACGTTCTTCGCCATCGACGATGCCTGCCCGCACGCGGGTGCCTCGTTGGCGGGCGGATTCGTCGAAGATGGTGAAGTCACCTGCCCGGTTCATGCCTGGCGTTTCAAACTCGCCGATGGCGCTTGGGCCGATAACCCGCGTGTGAAGACCGGCTGCTACAAAACCAGCGTCGTCGGCGACGTCGTCTTCGTGGAGGTGCCATGAAACCATTTTTGCTTCTAGCACTGGTGTTCGTTCCATTGGCGTTGTTGGCCCAGCCGAAGCCGCCGGCCAAGGATGCGCCGGTCGTGCAGTACTCGTATCCGTTGTCCGTGACGCCGACGGCCAAGGTGACGGTCGTGCTACGCGGTCAAAAGCTCGACACCATCACCGAAGTAAAATCGGGCGATGCCAAGGTGACGGCCAAACTGATCGGCAAAGGAAAGAAAGCGACGGTGCCGAATAACTATCCCGCGAACAAACTCGGGGACAGCGAGTGCGAAGTCGAATTGGTATTCCCGAAAGAGTTCACCCCGGAACAAGTTGCCCTGATCGTTACCAGCCCCGCTGGCACGAGTGAACTTTACAACTTGGTCGTGGTCGCCAAACCCACCGTGGAAGTCGAACCGAACGATAGTTTTGCCCAGGCCCAACCGATCACGCTGCCGGTGACGCTGGAAGGCACTATCGGGAAAGAACGGGACGTGGACGTCTTCAAATTCGAGGGCAAGAAGGGTCAAACAGTGACCTTCGAAATCGTTGCGGCCCGGCTCGGTGCTCCGACGGACGCGCTGATCACGCTGTACGATGCTGCGAAAGGAATCGTCGGCATCGTGGATGACACGGGCGACTCGACCGATCCCATTTTCAAATGCACACTGCCACGCGATGGTACTTATTTCATCACGGTGATCGATGCCGCCGACTTGGGTGGCCCGCAGTTCGGCTATCGTTTGAAGGGTCGGTGAGGTTGTTCGCCACGCGGCGAATCCTTCAGATGGAACCGAGTGCCAGCGAGCAGTTGTGGCCACCGAAACCGAAGGAATTGCTGAGCACTTTTGTGACGCGGACTTGGCGAGCGGTGTTGGGGACGTAATCGAGGTCGCACCCGGCTGCGATGTCTTGTTCGTGCAAATTGATGGTCGGGTGAATCACACCGTGCTTGAGGCTCAAGGCACAGGCGATGGCTTCGACGCCTCCACTGGCGCCGAGGAGGTGTCCAATCATGCTCTTGGTGCTGCTGATCATCAACTTCTTGGCGTGGTCGCCGAAGACTTTTTTCATCGCCAACGTTTCGGCCACGTCGCCCAGTGGGGTACTTGTGCCGTGGGCGTTAACGTATTGCACGTCGGTGGTGTTCCAGCCCGCTTCCAGGATCGCTTGTTGCATGGCCGCAGCGGCGCCACTGCCATCTTCGTGCGGAGCGGTGATGTGGAAGGCGTCGGCAGTGTTGCCGCAACCCAGGACTTCGCAATAGATGGTCGCCCCGCGTGCTTTGGCCCGCTCGTACTCTTCCAGCACGAGAATCCCTGCCCCTTCACTCAAAACGAAACCGTCGCGGTTCTTATCGAACGGCCGGCTGGCGGTCTGGGGCGAGTCATTCCGTTCCGAAAGTGCCCGGCAGTTGATGAATCCGGCAAGCCCGATCGGCGTGATGGCCGCTTCGGTGCCACCGGTGACGATGATATCCGCGAAGCCGTAGGCGATCTGCCGCATGGCGTCGCCGATGGCGTGGGCCGCCGACGAACACGCAGTGGTCACGGTCGTGTTCGGCCCACGGAAGTCGTGTTTGATGCTGACGTTGCCGGCGGCGGCGTTGGCGATCATTTTGGGGATGACGAATGGGCTAACGCGGTTCGGCCCCTTGGCAATGAGTATCCCGACGCCATCTTCAAATTCCCGGATTCCACCGATCCCGCTGCCCAGAATCACGCCGACACGCGTTGGATTGTAGCCCGGCGAAGTCTTGATTCCCGATTCGCGGATGGCTTCGTCGGCGGCGACGAGCGCGAGTTGCGTGAAGCGATCCAACCGTCGTAACTCACGGGGTTCCAGGCTGCCGCTCGGATCGAAGTTCTTCACTTCGCCGGCGAACTTCACTTTGTGGTGCGTTGTGTCGAATTGGGTAATGGGCGCAATGCCGGATTTCCCGGCAAGCAAGCCCTGCCAGTATTCCGGCACCGTCAACGCAATCGGGTTGACCGTGCCGAGTCCAGTGACGACCACACGACGGCGAGACATGGGAGTGCCTTAGGCCTTGGCGACGGCTTCGCCGGCGCTCTTCGGTTTTTTCTCGATGTAATCGATCGCTTCCCCGACGGTTTTGATCTTCTCGGCGTCGGTATCGGGGATTTGAATGTTGAACTCTTCTTCGAGTTCCATCACCAATTCGACGATATCGAGCGAATCCGCGCCGATGTCCTCGATGAAACTGGTGGAGCGGGTGACGGTCTCTTTCGAGACAGCCAGATGTTCGCAAACGATTTCGATGACACGTTGCTCAACTGACACGCGACAACCCTCCAAGGGGCGGCTGAAATACTGGTAAATGGAAAGCGGCCGGTGGGAGACACCGCAAAGGACACAACCATCCGGTCTGAAATCTGAATGTACAAGCTCGGCGCGAAAAAGGAAAGGTTCCCCGGCGAGTTTCCGAAGCCTTATTCACTTCGGCACGCTCCGACTCCACCACAAATGCCAAGCCGCCACGGTGCGGTGGGGCCGCCACGGTTTTGCGAGTTTCGTCAATTTCTCGGCGTCGGGCAGCGTCCGCATTTTGAAGAGATCTTTCACCGCCAAACGCACGCCCAGGTCGCCGACGGGCCAAACGTCGGAGCGACCGAGGCA
>JAYSYJ010000107.1:0-17827 GCA_043727675.1 Fimbriiglobus sp. | reverse complement strand
TGGCGGCTTTGAGCATGGCCCGAGGATCATCGATCGGATTGAGAATTTTAGGCCCGTTGTTGTTGTCGGCATTGGCAAAGAATTTCCGTTCTCCGCCCGGAGCCATTACTCCACCGGCTGGAATTCCTTTGAGTTTGTAGGATTGTGTCGGGTGATAGCGGGTTGTCCCACGGATCACCAACGCCCGCACCGGTGGATAGAATCCGAGTGAATTCAATTGGTTCGGTGGCACGATTGCGGCGCCGACTTCATCGTCCGGCCCTTTCGGGGGCGGAGGAACACCCGGAACCACGCTGTCCCATTCGCCACGGGCGACGACTGTTTGAATCAGTGCCGTTAGGAAGCGGCTTTGGTCGTTCCCTTGAATACCGAACTGACCACCGAGGTTACCGAACTGGCCGAGCTGGCCACCGGCTGCCCCGAGAACGCCACCGCCAACCCCCAAGTTGTTACCACCACCTTGACCCAAACCTCCGCCCATCCCGCCGCCGAGCATACCCCCCCCGAGGACACCCCCGAGGTTTCCACCGCCACCGAGGCCGCCCATACCAAGGCCACCACCGCCGCCGAAACCACCGCCGCCCCCGTTCCCGTTGAACTGGCCACCACCGAGGTTCCCGAACTGTTGGGCTTGTCCGACCCCGAAGATCGACAACTGCGAAGCTTGGAACTGGGAGTTTTGCTGCAACGTCTGCGGATTCACCGAAGACGGAATCGCGAGCACCAGGTCGGCGACGGCGAAGGCGACGGTGACTTTTTCTTCGAGTCGCTGTTCCAAGGTCGTGATTTCGATGTATTCCGGACGGACGATGTACGACGCTTTGATGTCGAGCAACGCCACATCCAAGAAGCTACCGAGTGTCAGCCCTGTGAAGTTCGAATCGAGTTTGAACTTCCGTTCGAGAATCGGATCGGCGCCTGCCATATCCAAATTGAATAAGTCTTCTCGGACGACAATTTTGATGTCGAATTGTTTCTCAAGTTGTTCCTTCACCGAGCGGAGCGGAACATCTTTCAAACTGGCCGGGAAGTTGACCCGTTGATCTTCGAGGATCGACCGAACTTTTTTCATCCGTTGTCGGGCCGTCGGGTCACCACCGATTTCGTACGTCGTGTAGTTCTCTTTACGGTTGGCGGTCAAGGTGCGCCACACGGAGGCCGGCGGGAAGTGAACCGGTGGCTCGTCCGGATACGGGATGAACGATTTCTCGACTTGCATCATGCACATGAGAAACCGGTCTTCACGGATCCGCTTGAGTTCGGTGAACTCCCGGAGGTTGGTCGCCGACTGACCGATGCGGTATGTCGCGGTCAATTCCGGTGGAACCACCTCGCCGCGGCTCATCCGCTCTTGGGCCATGTATTGGGCTTCTTGGTAGGCGAGCTCATACCGGGCTTCGCTCATCAACCTGCGGAATCCATCGATTCGAGCTTTGGTGAGTTCTTCTTGCGATTGAATTCGGTCGAAATCGTTCAGCCGGAAGCGTGCAACGCTAATGCGATCTCGCTCGGCGGACAGCCTCCGTTTGATCTCGGCACCTTGGACTTGAATATCTCGCATCGAGGATTCGAGATCCGAGGTCAAGCGACGGCGAACGTCGTCCGATAGGTCACTGTTGAGGAGCACCGTTTCGCGTTGGCGTTTCAGATCTTCCAACGCGCGATCCGGATCGGAGGATTTTAACAAACGCACTTGTTTGAGAGTTTCTTCGACGATGGCCCGAGCTTCTTGATCGGCAGCGGCGCGGGATGCTTGGGCACGGGCTATTCCGCCTAACGCCGGTGGAGCCACCGGTGGTGCCGTTGCCGGAGTCGCACCGGGTGCCGGTGCAGCCGGTTGTTGAATGGCGTGGATGGCACGGCCGACTGTCTCATTCTTGTTCACCCGTTGTTTGAGCATTTCTTTGGTGATTTCACCCGATCGGAGCTGAGCCACGATTTTCGTGCCGGCAACAGCGTCGACAAACTGGGGATCGATCTTGCTGGCGGTCGAAAAGAGCTTTTCGGCATGATCGAATCGATCGACGCTGACAGCTTTGAAACCGAGTTCGACAAATTCGTCTCGGATCAGTCGAAACTGTTCCGAAACCACTGCCAATTCGCGGTCGGCGGCCAAGATCACCGGAGCGTCTTTCGAACTGGCCGAATTCCATTGATCGTGCATCGCACTCAAGAAGTAGTGATCGTTGCTCGCAGCAGGAAGCCGCTCCGCCAGGTCGACGGTGACCTTGTTGTCCCCGACGGTTCCTTCGACTTTCATCGAGAGATTGGCGACCGGGGCGGCGAGTTTGCCGAGCACAAGCGTGCTGCGGTCGGCCCGCAACGGTGGCAATCGATTCGGGAGCAATTCCACCCCGGCGATGCCGAAGGTCGTCTTGTCCGCTTTCAGCACCGGCACGTCGAACGCATCGAGCAGTCGTTTCGTGAAGTTGTTGCTCCCCGTCGTACTGGCCAGGTTTTCCTTGGCTCGAATCACCGAACCGCCGGTGAGCATGGTCAAACCGTGCAAGTTCTCAGCGGAGACTTTCAAGCCGAGTGGCACCGCGAAAAACTGAGTGTTTTGTTCGACGAGCTGATTGCCGAGTTCGGTGCGAACTTTTTCGGTGATCGCAGTACCGGAGGTACTTTCGCCATCGCCCAAGTACAGGACGATCTGTTGCCGGCCCGCTTTGCGATCAAACGACTTCAAGGCCGCATCCAGGCCGGCTTTTAAATCGACCGATCCGGCGGCGTATTCAACGTTCCCCAACTGGAGAACCGATTCGTTGATTTTTTTATCGGATGGTGCCTTGAACCCTTTGGTGAGGGAACGCGTGAAATCGATGCTATTGGTGTTCAGCGTCCAGATGTCGAGTCGGTCGTTGGCCCCGAGTTTCATCCCCAGAGCTTCGACCACTAAACCCGCTTGTTTGAGGGGATCGCCCGCTTGGCTCGCCGATGTGTCGACGAGTACCAAAACATCGCGGGGCCGAGGGGAAGCCACGGCGAGCACCGGCTTCACCTGCCAGGCGAAAATCAGCTCACCGGCGGGGTTTTTGTAAGCCAGCACAGGCTTGTCGCTGAACTTGGTCTTCGCCAGTTCATCGATCACTTTGTTGGCGTCGAACTTCGCGACAGTCGTCGGCAAGGGCACGGCGGGAGCCGTGGTCGAACCCGGCCGAACATCGCCGAACACGGTTGTCCCGACGACGGCACAAATGGCCGCCCCTCCGAGAACCACGCTCAGCAGCCTAAGGCTTTTGACAAGGGTCATGACCCGGGCGCTCCTGGGTAGGTTTGGCGACGATGGGCGAAGGCCGATTGCCGCGAAACACAAAAAACGGGATAAGTGACAATTGTAGGGTTTGGACCCCGCAAACCGCTATTCGATTCTTTCGAAAAGCCGCGTGCCAAGGGGAGGATTGTGTGAAGTTGTTTGCACAATCGCACTAATCCAACCCCCAGACGAACCGAGCTTTCGCCGGATCGATGAATTCAACTCTACCCGGCTTAACGCACTCCGCAGCCAAGTGTTGGCGCGAAACCGAGAACCCCTTAGTTCCCCCGATAGCGCATTCGTACCGCGTACTGCAATTGCTACGGCCGGCCCAATTGCGGCAACCCCCCATCACTCGCGAATTGAGAGCCTGAGAAATCCCGATTTCCGGTTCACAATTTCGCTTGCAAATGGGCCGCTCTCATCGGATCATAATCTTCTCGAAGCACTCCCGCCAAGGTCATTTCTCATGCGTTTCCGATATCTCCCGATTCTGATTCCGTTTTGCGCGATGGGGTTGTTGGCGGCTCCCCCGAAGGCCGACCCCCAAAAGGATTTGCCCGATGGCACCGAGGTAGCCGCCAAGCTCATCCCCCAATTGAGAATGCCCAAGGGCATGAAGGCCGAACTTTGGGCCGCCGAACCGAAGTTGGCCAGTCCCGTGGCAATCAGCGTTGATGAACAAGGGCGGGTGTTTGTCGCCGAGGAATACCGGCTTGGCAAAGGTGCTGCCGAGAACCGCGATAACCCGGCCTCCAAGTTCAGCTTTTTCCTCGAAGACGACCTCCAAATTCGCACCCTCGACGACCGCTTGAAAGCCTATCGCAAATGGCAAGACAAACTCCCCGGCGGATACGGCTACTTCACAGCCAATGCCGATCAAGTGCGACGTTTGGAAGATACCACCGGCAGTGGCCGCGCCGACAAGAGCACTGTCTTCGCCGGCGGGTTCAACGCCCCGTTGGACGGCCTCTGTGCCGGGGTATTGGCGCGCGATGGCGACGTGTTCGTCACCAACATTCCGAGCTTGTACAAGCTGAAGGACACCAAAGGGGCTGGCGTCGCCGACGTGAAGGAAGAACTGCTCACCGGATTCGGTGTGAACATCGCCTTCTTCGGCCACGACCTGCACGGCTTGGTCTTCGGGCCAGATGGCAAGCTCTACTTCAGCGTCGGTGACCGCGGATTCAACGTGACAAACAAGGAGGGAAAAGCTTTCGTCGGCCCACGGACCGGTGCCGTCTTCCGTTGCAACACCGATGGCACCGAGTTCGAAGTCGTTCACCGCGGCCTCCGCAACCCGCAGGAACTCGCCTTCGACGAGCATGGCAACTTGTTCGCCGACGACAACAATTGCGATAAAGGCGATCATGCCAGATTGGTGTACGTGGTCGACGGTGGCGAATCTGGCTGGAACATGGCGTATCAGACCATCCCCGACCCGTATATGACGGGGCCGTGGCACGCCGAGCGCCTGTGGCACCTGCCGCACGCGGGTCAGGCGGCGTACATCGTGCCGTGTGTCGGGTCGATCGGCACCGGGCCCAGCGGGTTCTTGTTCACCAGCGGCACGAGCTTGGACGACCGCTACAAAAATTCGTTCATCATGTGCAATTTCACGGGTGGCAACGGTGGACTGGAAGCATTCAAAGTGAAGGAAAAAGGGGCGGGCTTCGAGATCGCCGACTACCACGATTTCTTCAAACCGATCATGGCGACCGACGCGGAATTCGGCCCCGATGGTAAATTGTACGTCGCCGATTTCGTGAATCTGAAGTGGGACGGCGGCAGTCTGGGCGGGCGGATTTACACCGCGTTCGACCCCGAGAAGTTGAAGCGGCCGGTTGTTGTGGAAACGAAGAAACTGTTCGCGGAAGGATTCGACCAGTGCAGCCCGGTGGAATTGGCGAAGTTGCTGGCCCACGCCGACATGCGGATACGGCAAAAGGCGCAGTTCGCGCTCGCCAAAACGGGTTCGAAGGTGATCCCGACGTTGACCACCGTGGCCCAAAAGAACTCCGACCCATATGCCCGCTTGCATGCAATTTGGGGCCTCGGCCAAGTGGCCGCAAAAGACCGCAGCGCCCTAGCGCCGTTGCTGGAATTAGTGACCGACACCGACCCTGAAGTACGCGCGCAGTCGGCCAAGGTGCTCGGGGATCGGGCGGAAGCCAAAGCCGCACAAAAGTTGCTGACACTCCTGACGGACAGCCAGCCGCGCGTGCGGTTCTTCGCCGCCCAAGCCCTCGGGCAGTTGAAACACAAAGCCGCGACGAAAGCTCTATTCCAACTCGTGCAAGCCAACGGCGACGTCGATCCGTTCCTCCGCGAAGCCGGGGTGATCGCGCTGGCCCGCATCGGCGATGCCGACGTGATTTCAGCCAAAGCGACCGACGATAATTCTGCTGTGCGGATGGCGGCCGTGCTCGCACTGCGCAAATTGAGTGACAAACGGGTGACTCTGTTTTTGAATGACAAAGAATTGTTGATCCGTACCGAAGCGGCGCGGGCCATTCACGATTTGCCACTGGAAAGCGAATATCCTGCACTCGCGGCGATCCCAGTGACAGACCTACCTTTGGGTGAAGCCGATGCCCTCTTGCGGCGGGTGATCGATGCGAATTTCCGCTTGGGTGCCGCCGGCAACGCCAAGGCCGTGCTCATGATCGCGCTGCATCCGAATGCACCGACGGCAGTGCGGTCGGAAGCGATCAGCGCACTGAGCAACTGGCCAGCACCGGGGCCACGAGACCGCGTGACCGGCTTTTGGCGACCGTTGCCGAAACGGGATGTGGCCATTCCCCGGAGCGTCGTCGAAGCGGGATTGGCCGATCTGTTCGCCAAGACGTCCGGCACTCTCCAAACCGAAGCGGTCGCGTTGATTGTCAAACTCGGGGTCAAGGCGGACGAAAACCAATTTGCCGATTGGGTTGGCGACGCGAAGAAAGAAGTGAATCTCCGAGGGGCAGCACTGCGATACCTCGCCGATCGGAAATCTAAACATTTCGCAGCATCGCTCGTGACAGCGCAAGCCGATGCGTCGCCACTGCTGCGTGCCGAAGCACGGGATATTCTGATTTTGACCAACCCAGTCGAAGCAGCAAAATCGTTGGTGGCCGTGATGAACGACGAGAAAGCGCCGTTGGTCGAACGGCAACGCGGAGTCGCCGGGCTATCACGTGTGAAAGACCCAATAGCCGTAGCCGCACTCGACACACTGGCAGTGAACTTGGCCGGCAAAAGTGTTGCTGCCGAGTTGATCGTCGATGTCTGGGACGCACTCAAAGTGGCACCATCTTCAAAACGAGACCCGCTGCGGAAGAAATTTGAGGAAGCCTTACCGAAAGACCCCGTCGGCAAATTTCAAACGAGTCTGACCGGCGGCGATGCAGCACGCGGCCGCGACATTTTCTACAACCACACGGCCGCACAGTGCGTGCGTTGCCATAAGGTCGAGGGAGTCGGTGGCATTGCCGGGCCGGAACTCACCAAGCTGGTCGAGCGGAACCCGGTGAAGACACGCGACTACATCCTCGAATCGCTGGTCTTGCCGAGCGCGAAGATCGCCGAGGGGTATGCGAACGTCACGCTGACGTTGCTGGATGGGCGCACCGTGGCGGGCGTCGTGCAAAATGACGACGGCAAGACGGTGACAATCCTACCGCCCGACGGCAAAGTTCTGACGATTCCGAGCGAAGACATCGAGAAACGGACGAAGCCGGAATCGGCGATGCCGAGCGTCGAGAAGGTGCTGACCCCCCGGGAAATGCGCGACCTCATTGAGTTTTTGAACGGGATGAAGTGATGGACGCCTCGCCTGCGCGTACTACCGCGCCTAGACTAACCGCACGACATCCCCTCAGAGGTTCCGCATCATGGCCCACACGCTTCCCGCCTTGCCGTACGCGTTCACCGCCCTCGAGCCGCACATCGATGCCAGCACGATGGAAATCCACAGCCAACGGCACCACAAAGCCTATGTGGATAACCTGAACAAGGCGTTGACCGGGCACGCCGATCTCGAAGCCCACGATATTGTGAGCCTCTTGCGGAACATCAAGAGCGTACCCGAGGCGATCCGCCCGGCCGTGACCAACAACGGTGGCGGGCACCACAACCACACCCTCTTCTTTTCGATCATGGCGCCGAATGCCGGTGGGGAACCGACCGGCGCCATCGCCGACGAGATCAAGAAGCACCACCCGGATTTCGCCCACTTCCGCGAGACGATCAAACAGAACGCCCTCACGCAGTTCGGCAGCGGATGGAGTTGGCTCGTTTGGGATCCGGCCGCCGCGAGCCTCAAAGCCGTGAAGAAGCCGAACCAAGACAGTCCCCTGATGGAAGGCCAAGTCCCGCTGCTCGGCATCGACGTTTGGGAGCACGCGTACTACCTGAAGTACCAAAACAAGCGTCCGGATTACGTCGACGCTTGGTGGAACACCGTCTGCTGGACGAAAGTGAACGAGTTGTTCGCCGCGGCCAAAGCCGGGAAGTGATTCGACCTCGAACCCCGCGAGTTCTAACGAACGCGCGGGGTTTGTTATTGCGCAATATACAATGAAGTTGTGGGTTCACCCTCCGCCACGGGAAAAAACAAGGGAGCATGGCCATGTCTGTAGTTCTTGATGACATCACGTCGGAAATTCTCGACCTGAAGAAGAGCATCGGTGCGACGATTCTCGCGCACTATTATCAAGAAGGCGAGATCCAAGAGATCGCCGATATCACCGGCGACAGCCTCAAGTTGGCCCGCGAAGCGACGAAGGTGGAGACGCCGGTGATCGTCTTCTGCGGGGTGCTATTCATGGCGGAGACAGCCAAGATGCTGAACCCGTCGAAGAAAGTGCTGTTGCCCGATTTGCAAGCGGGCTGCAGCCTCGTCGATAGCTGCCCGCCGGAGAAATTGCACCGTTATCAGGAGATGCTGCGGGCGAACGGGCGGAAGTTCCAAACCGTTACCTACATCAATAGTAGCGCTTCGGTGAAGGCTCTCAGCGATTGGATCGTGACGTCGGGGAATGCCGAAGACGTCGTGCGGAACCGCGTGCCGGCCGATTGCGAGATTCTCTTCGTGCCCGATCAACACCTCGGTCGCTACCTGCAAGAAGTCACCGGGCGTGAGATGATTCTGTGGGACGGTTCCTGCATGGTTCACGAGATCTTCAGTGTGCACGACCTCGTGAAAATGAAGCGGACTAACCCAGGTGCCCAGGTCATCGCCCATCCGGAGTGCCCGCGCAACATTCTGGAACATGCCGAGTTCATTGGTGGCACCGAAGCGATGATCGTCTACGTGGGCAAACACAAAGAACCGACGACATTCCTGGTGGCCACGGAACCGAACATGATGTGGCAACTCGAGAGCCGCTCGCCGCAGCACAAGTATTTGGGGGTGCCGGGCATCACGTGTGCTTGCAACAAGTGCCCGCACATGGCCCGGAACACGTTGGAAAAGATCCGCGATTGCATGCGGAACGGTTCGCCGGAAATTCACTGGCAACCGGAGTTCGACCGGGCCAAGGAAGTGCTCACCCGCAGCTTGCTGAACCCGCCTGTCCCCGTAGCCGTCAAGGTGTCGGCCCACCCGCACGGCGACTGAGCGGCTTCACCGTTCGCGGGGTAAGTCGCTCTGCACCGGTCGGCTTTGCGACACCCGCGGCCCGGGCGGAATTTCACCCGGTGTTTTGAAACTCGATACGGGTGGGAAGGGCGTGATGAAACCGGGCACCGGCGCGATGGGCTGAATCGGGCCACCGATGCCACCGGTGCTCGGCGCGGGTTGCGGGTAGGGCGTCGGCCCGAGTGGTGCGGTCGGGGCTTCTTTCAATCCGGTGCTCGGCCGCAGGGCACCGCCGATGCCGATGGTTTCCGGTTTGCGGGCCACTTTGTCGGCGAATACTTCCAAATCTTTGGCGATCTTCTCGGCCCGGATCAGCGTGCGGTTCAAGTTCGATGCCGCATCAACGAGTTGATTGTACAACTGGGGGTCGTTCAACACTTTGCCCACGGTGCCGTCGGCTTTGTTGAACGCGCCGATCGCAGCACGGGCATCCGTGAGCGTTTTGGACAAATTTTCCGCCGCGAGCGCGATGTTCTTCATCACGGGTTCGGCGTTGTCCGCGATCGGCTTGCTCGCCTTTTCCAAGTTGGCAAAGAGGCCCTTCGCCTCGGCCAATCGGCCGTTGAGTTCCTTCAGCGTTCCCTCGGCGCGGTCGAGCAGAATGGCCGCCAGGCGGATGGTTTTGGTCAGGTCTTCGCTCCCCGCATTCACGTTCTTCAAGATACCGGTGATGTTCTTCTTGTTTTCTTCGGAGAGTAAATCGTTGCTGGCGGTTTGGAAGTTCTTCAAGATGTCCGTGAGGGCCTTGCGGTTATCGTCGGTGAGGAACACCCCCACCCGATCGGTGAGCGTCTTGATCGATTTGAGTGCCGCCGTCAACTCGGGTTCGCTCGCTTTCAAGATCGAACGCAAGTCTTCAGCGAGCGGTTTGTAGGCCTTGACGAAATCCTGAACTTCCTTCACGAGCGCCTTGAGATTCGCCGGTTGCGCCGGTTCGTCGTCGCGGCCGAAGGATATTTTCTTATTGGGGTCGACCGGTTCATCGGAACCGAGGAAGTCTTGCACTTTCTTGTTGGTCTGGCGCAGTTCGGGCAGCATTTCGCGGGCGAGTTTGGCGAACGCGGCAATCTCATCGAGTGCGATCTCTGCCTTGGGGCCGACCTTGTCGAAGCGCGAAACGGTCGCGCTGAATTTCACGAGGGCATCTTGGGCATTCGGGATTGCGCCTTGAGCTTGGTTCAACAAACGTTGCGTGTTGATCGGGGGAACGCCGATGATTTCCGCGTTCGCGGGCACCGAGTCGGCCCGTGTCATCGGTTGGCCTTTCTCGTCCGTCTTCGGGATGAAATCGAGGGTGGTATCTCCGGAAAGCAAGCCGCGCGAAATCGCCGGCTCCTCACTCAACCGCGGGAGATACTTATTCTCGACTTCGATGTTCACCCGCACTTGGCCGTTGCCTTCGTCGATATCGATGGCGGTCACGCGGCCGATGCGGACACCGGATTTGCGCACCGGAGTACCCGCGGCGACACCGGGGGCTTCGGGGTAGAGCACCGTGTACTTCGTACGCGTACTGAAGACGTTGGGGGCGCCGCCGAAGAGCACGACCAACCCCGTCAACACGGCAACGGTGGCCGCGACGAAGACGCCCAATCGCCGGCGCAAAACTCGTTCGGCCATGATGACACTCCTCAAACGGATTCGACAATATCACGGAGATCGTTCATGCGGTCGCGCGCTTCGCCAAGGACAAACTGGCGGACACGGGCATCTTCGCAACTGCTCAATCCGCGGGGCGGGCCATCGTAAATGACCTGCGGTTCGTGGGCGGAGAGGCGCGCCTGCGGGAAGAACATCACCACCCGGTCGGCCACCTTGTGCACGGTGCGCATCTCATGCGTGACCACCAAACTCGTGATCGGCCGTTTGGCCCGCGTTTGCAGAATCAACTCGTTGATGACATCGGTCATAATCGGGTCGAGGCCCGTGGTCGGTTCATCGTAGAGCATCACGTCGGGATCGATGGCGAGTGCTCGGGCCAGCCCGACCCGTTTCCGCATGCCACCCGACAACTCAGCGGGCATTTTGGTTTCGGCAGCGCCGGTGAGGCCGACATCGTGCAGGCACGCCCTTACACGCTGTTCAAGTTCGGAGGGTGCGGTGATTCCCTTCGCCCGGAGACCGAACGCGACATTGTCGAACACGGTCAAACTGTCGAAAAGAGCGGAGCCTTGGAACAAGAATCCGACGCGCTGGCGCATCGCCACCAACTCGCGTTCCCGCATTTTGTGGAGCGGCCGCCCTTCGAAAAACAGTTCCCCTTCCGTCGGTTGCAATAGGCCGACGATCAACTTGAGCGTGACCGATTTCCCGCAGCCACTTTCGCCGATCAGGGCGAGCGTTTCGTGCGCGAAGATATCGAGGTGGACATTGCTGAGCACCTGCTGGCGACCGAAGCGCACCGAGACACCGACGAGACGGAGCAGGGGTTCGGTATCCATCACGCGACCTTGGCGCCGACGGCCGGCCAAATGAGGTTGTGAACCGTGGTGGTCAACATCGCCATCACGAAATCGAGGAACATGATCGCCACGAACGACAAGACGAACCCCTCCGTGGCCGCTTTGCCGACGCCTTCGGCACCCGGTTTGCAGTTAAAGCCGCGATGGCAACAAATCAGGCTGAGCACTCCGCCGAAAACGACGGATTTCGCCAGTCCCATGAGCAGGTCGAACCGCTTCACGAAGTTCTGCGTGTGTTGCCAGTAATGGAAGTCGTCGATGCGGAACACGTACAGACAGATGCCACTGCTGCCGATCACGCCCATCGCGTCGGCGAGCACCGTGAGCAGTGGGATCATCAAGATGCAGCCGAGAAATCGCGGGGCCACCAGGTACTTTACCGGGTCGACACCCAAGCAAGCAATGGCGTCGATTTGCTCGGTCACCCGCATGGTGCCGAGTTGTGCCGACATAGCGGTGCCGACACGCCCCGCCAACATGACGGCGGCCAACACCGGCCCGAGTTCGCGCACCACCGACATGTGGATGATCGCCCCCAGGGAGGTATCCAGCCCGATCATGTGCAGTTGCGAATACGTCTGCACGGCGAGCACCATCCCGATGAACAAACCGGTGACACTGACGACACCGACGCTGCTCACGCCCACTTCGACGCAGACCCGCAACAGTTCGCGAGTTTTGAGATGGTGTGAACCAATTCCGGTGATCGCTCGGATCGAGAAGACCGACCAATCCCCCAGGGCTTCAAAAGCATCGCCGAAGAATGCCAAGGCACCGCGCGTTGGCACCGGCGGCTCGGCCAGTTCCAATACGGTCGGTGAAACGGTGTCGATTGCGCCGGCACTCACAAGGCGACCATCCTGTCGGGGTGCAGTTCAGGTGCTAACATCTTATCTTCGGCAGAGCAGCAGCGGTGCACTGAAACCGGGAATTGGGATCGGGGATGGGGTGACTAGAACAGCCGGCAGAATCGGTAAATCTTGCCGGCATTAACAGAGTTGGCACAATTCAAGCGCCGATTACCGGCTCCGCATCGATCAACTGGTAGTAAACGTTCCGTTGCCGGGGCACCCAGCCCGCTTCGCGAATGCTGCTACGGATCTGTTCCAACGTCAAATGGTGGACGGTTCCGGCACTGGCCACGACGTTTTCTTCAATCATCAGGCTACCCATGTCGTTGGCTCCGAAGAAGAGCGCAAGCTGGCCGATCTTGGCCCCCTGTGTCACCCAGCTCGACTGAATGTTCGGCACGTTGTCGAGGTACAACCGGGCAATGGCCTGAACCCGCAAGTACTCGAACGCACCCTGTTCGGGGTAGTCGCTCATTTTGTGGCCGGGCTGCATGGTCCAG
The DNA here is from genome assembly GCA_043727675.1 of Fimbriiglobus sp. Lineage (GTDB taxonomy): Bacteria > Planctomycetota > Planctomycetia > Gemmatales > Gemmataceae > JALHQU01. Next base: position 5,135 of record JAYSYJ010000107.1, on the reverse strand, counting down.
CAGATGAACGCGGTAAAACCGCCGGTTTCGTCTTGTAAACGGCGGATCCGGTCGAGGTGCTCGACGCGCTCTTCGTTCGTTTCAATGTGGCCGAACATCATGGTGGCGCTGCCTTTACCGCCGAGATTGTGCCAGACCCGGCAGACTTCAATCCACTCGTCCGACAGGGCTTTATTTTTGGTCAGCGCTTTGCGAACGCGATCTACCAGAATTTCCCCGCCACCGCCGGGTAAGCTGCCGAGGCCGGCCGCTTTCAAACGCCCCAGCACCTCTTCGAGCGGTAGTTTGTTGATTTTGGCGAAATGCCAGATTTCCGGCGGGCTGAAAGCGTGCAGGTTCACACTCGGGTAGCGGCTGCGTAAATCGCGGAGCAATTCTTCGTACCATTCCAATTTCAGGCTGGGGTGCATGCCACCTTGCATCAAGATTTGATCGCCGCCCAGCGCGATGGTCTCTTCGATCTTGCTATAGAGTTCTTCGCGGCTCAACACGTAGGCGTCGGCATCGCCGGACTTGCGGTAGAAGGCGCAGAAATCGCACACGGCCGCGCAGACGTTGGTGTAGTTAACGTTGCGGTCGATGTTGTAGGTGCGGAATGGCTCCGGGTGTATTCGCATGGTGACGGCATGGGCCGCACGACCGAGCTTCTGCAGATCGTGGCTACCCATGAGCGTGACGGCGTCTTCGCGGCTGAGGCGTTGCCCCTCAACGACACGCGACAAGATTTGGTCGATGGTAGGTTGCAAGTTCCACCCCCTCCGGTGCGAGGCCGGCTTGCACGGCCAGTTGATAGAAACGGTTCAAACCCGCAAGTTCAGCCGGGCCGAGATCGTAACGAATGATGTTCGTGAAGTATCGGCGGACATAACCGGAGTCGAGACCGAGCGTCGTTGCTTCTCGCGCCGCAAGTACACCGGCTTTCGACAATCCGTAGTTTTTCGCACGCACAAACGCCGATTCCGTCGAGCCGAGATCCACACCCTCACGCACCGCCCAGACGGCAAAGACCATCGGGAGGCCCGTCCAGTCGGTCCACTCTTGCCCGAGGTCGTAGGCGTATTGGTGACTCGGCAAACAGGCTTTCATAGCCCGGTCGCCGATCAACAACACGGCATCGGTACCGGCGTCGTCCGGGTTCGCGTCGATAGGGAGCTGAACAAACCGGATGAGCCGCGACGCGGACGCTGTGCCAGCGCTCCGCTCCGAAGAGTCCGCGTCGCGGCTAATGGCTCGGCTCAACAAAATCTTGGTGAGTGCCGCGCTGGTTCGGCTCCCCTCATCGAGGGATACGGAACGAATTTCACCCCACGGCACTTTGCTGAACAAAGTGACGCTCAGCACCGGCCCGCGGGACGCGATGGCCACGTTGGGAATCATCGAGTAGGAACCGGCCCGGAAGAACTCGATGACCGGGATCAAGCCGACGTCGAGTTCGCCGTCGGCCAGTTGATCCGCGAGACGGCTCGGCAAATCGAGGGTGAGTTCGATTTCGTCGGAGGACCCAGCCAACCCTTCGATGAGTGGCTTCGTGTTCAGGTAGTTCACAGCGCCGACGCGAATCATGTTCCACACATCCTTTCCGTTACTTTATTAACCGCGAGCGAACATTGGATTGCAACCGGTCGCTCGCCGTCGGATATCGTGGAACACGGCTCGTCACTCCGCCGTTGTGGTTTCCCCTCCGTTGCGGCTGACAGTGGCTGCGAGCACGCCAATATTGGTGCTGGCCTTCAAGAACCTCACCGAACCGTCGGCAAATAGAGCGTTCACCCCGCCCGTGTGGAAACCGTAGATCTGGCTCGAGCCATCCGTGCCGTAAATGGGATCGGGATATCCCGAAATCAAGATCCCATTGGTCACGTTGATGGCACTGGCGCCGGGCGCTGTGAGTCCGGCAGGATCGGAACCCCGGAGTAGCGAAATTTCGCTCGCGGGCCGGCACCAGCCACCACCGTTGACGCGGTTGACTCCACTGGCCGTGACGGCGAGTTTCCCGTTTCGGTAGACGTTGGGCCGTCCCGCCGATTCCGTCAGTTGGATGGTGTTTGACAAGCCGTCGGTGAAATTGCCGAAGTTCAATTTTTGCGTCTTAGAAATCGCCCCGTTGTCCACCCCGGCAGACGAATTCGCCACCAAACCCAAACTCGCCAGTTGCGGATCGACCCCATAGAAACCGGCGTAATCTCCATTGGCCACGATTGGTGCCCAACCCGAATCCGGCGCACCGTCCAGAATCACACCGTTCGGAGCCGAAGGGCATTCGAATACTTTCAACCTCACCCCTGTAATCGCCGTCTGCAAGTGCCAGTTGGTGTTGATGTCGTAGTTACGAAACAGGTTGTCTTGTTCCAAGTATGGCAGCAGAACCGTCGCCCAACGCACGCGAACGGTACTCGCGGACGACGGACGGACGTTGCTCGGCAAGCCACTATTCGGGTCGTGGTAGTTGTGGAAGCCGAGTCCGAGTTGCTTGAGGTTGTTGCTGCAAGTCATCCGGGCTGCCGATTCACGGACTTTCTGCACCGCTGGAAGTAGTAATCCGATGAGAATAGCGATGATCGCAATCACCACCAACAGTTCGATCAGTGTGAAGCCTGGGCGTCGAATCCGAATCATGGCCATACTCCTAAATTGTGAAGAAAGAATCAGCGTTTGAGGGTGATGGTTTTGATCTCTGCCGGCCTACTGCCGACGGTCGCGGTGAGACCGGATGACTCCGGTTTCGCGTATTTCGCGTTTAAGCGGTTGGACGGATTTTCGTCGAGTCGCCCGGGAAGCCAGAGTTCCACTGTCACTTGGTATTCCCCGGTGGGGGCACCATCATCCGGGTTGTAAGTCGTCAGCAGATACGTGCCGTTGCCTAGTACTTTTCCGCGCGGCTTCGGCCCAGATGATTGCCCGACGGGGTGGAAGATCACCAAAGCATGTTCAGCGGGCTTTCCATCCGGAAGCAGAATCTGGCCCGACACGGGAAACGTCGGTTTCTGAGCATCCGACTTCCCACACGAGGCCACTCCAAAAGTAAGTGCGGCTACGAAAACCAACAGCGTGCGTTGCATGTGATTCCTCCTTTATGTCACCAATACTATCGTCTTGAAGAGGTATTGGAAGAGAGATTTAATCACTTTGTTGATCGGATTTGACATGATTTAACGACTTTGAAACGACACTATCGACGTAGCCTATTGCTAACAATGTGTTTATGGTTATGACTTGATCTGAGGGAATATTTCGACAACCGTTGCTCTGGCCATGGTTGTTGTGTTCACTGTTCAGCGTGGACACAACAACAAGCGTCAGAGTAGCTTTTTTAGTCAATCACTTTGGTCAGCGGGTACTCGACCAGACCACAGGCGCCGGCGCGTTTGAGGTCAGGGATAATCCGGCGAACTACGTCTTCGTCCAGTATCGTGTTCACGGCGACCCAGGCGGAATCCGAGAGTGTCGAAATCGTTGGGTTCTTGAGTGCTGGCAACAGGCTCAACACAGTCGTGAGATCCGCAGCGCGGACGTTCATCATCAGCCCAACTTTGCCCTCGGCCGCCATCGCCGCTTTGAGCATCAAGATCAAGTCGTCCATCTTGCGACGCTTCCATGGATCGAGTGCGGCGGCCGGGTTGGCGATGAACCGCGTCGTGCTCTGCAACAAGTCGCAGACGATGCGCAAGTCGTTCGCCCGCAAGCTACTTCCGGTCTCGGTGACTTCGACAATCGCGTCGGCCAGCAGCGGTGGCTTCACCTCCGTGGCCCCCCAACTGAACTCGACATGGGCCGTGACATTATGACTTGCCAGCCATTTCTCCGTGATGTTCACCACTTCCGTGGCGATCCGTTTCCCTTGCAGATCCTTCGGTTCCCGGATCGGGGAATTGTTCGGCACAGCCAGCACCCATCGCACTGGCCTTCGGCTGACCTTACTGAAGACGAGTTCCGCGAGTTCCGTCACCACGGAGTCACTTTCGACAATCCAATCGTGCCCAGTCAGGCCGCAATCGAGCGAGCCATCTTGGACGTAGCGAGCCATTTCTTGGGCACGGATCAGCGTGCAGTGAATCTCGGCGTCGTCGATGGCCGGGTAATAACTACGACTGGCGAACGTGAGCTTATAGCCCGCCTTGCGGAAGAGTTCCGCCGTGGCCTCTTGGAGGCTGCCAGCGGGAATGCCGAGTTTCAAAAGCGGGGTCGTCATGGGGTCGGAAATCCGAGGGCTTGGGAGAATATGGACAAGGATGATGTAGGAATTGGACGCGGAAGATGAACGGGAAACCGAATGCGAGCCCGTACGGTTGTGGTATGGTGACTTCCCCGCCAACACTTTCTCGGGCCGACCATGCGTGCTGTTCTATTCACCTTGTTATTGGCGATTCCGATTCAAGCTGCGGATTACCCACCGGAGTTAGTTCCGGGGCCTTTGGTGATTGTGGGCGGAGGGTCGATGCCGGACGCGGCTCGGGACGAGTTTGTGAAGCTCGCCGGCGGGGTCGACCACGCCAAGATCGTGGTGATCCCCACGGCGAGTACGACAGCCGACGACGCCAAGGAGGCTGACAACTTCTTGAAGCCCTGGCGCGGAGCCAAAGTTGAAAGTGTGACACTGCTGCACACCCGAGATCGCAAGACCGCGAACGACCCGGCGTTCTGTAAACCTATCGCCGATGCCACGGCCATCTGGTTCAGCGGTGGCGATCAACGCAAACTGACCGCAGCCTACGCCGGCACGGAGACGGAGAAAGCGATCTTGGCACTACACCGCCGTGGTGGCGTGATCGGGGGCACTTCGGCCGGTGCCGCGGTGTTGTCCGAGACGATGATCGTCGGCGGCACGACGGACGCCAAAACGGAAAAAGGCTTCGGCTTGCTCACCGGGGTCGTGATCGATCAGCATTTCACGGAACGGAAGCGCCTACCGCGATTATCGGGGCTGATCGAAAAGAATCCGGAATGGGTCGGACTGGGAATCGACGAAGGGACGGCATTAATCCTCACCCAGGGCCGATTCTTCAAAATTGTCGGGATTGGAACTGTCACGACGGTTCTGGCCAAATCGCCGACGAAACCGGCCCTGGTGGAGGTGCAGAAGTCCGGGGCGATCGACCTGTTCCAGATTCGACGAGCCGCCCACTTCCGAACGCTGA
>JAYSYJ010000106.1:0-17879 GCA_043727675.1 Fimbriiglobus sp. | reverse complement strand
TGTTCCGCTTTCGCTCGCCGCTACATACGGAATCACTTTTGTTTTCTCTTCCTCCAGGTAATGAGATGTTTCAGTTCCCTGGGTTTGCTCGGGAATCCCGGGATCAAAGCTCGTTTAACAGCTTCCCCGGGCTTTTCGCAGTTTTCCACGCCCTACAGCCTTCTAGTGCCTAGACATCCCCCACACGCCCTTAATAGCTTGGCCACATTGTCCGATCCCTCGCTCCGCATTACTGCATCACGACTGACCGAACCGATTAGCAGCTATCAAGTTCTTAACCACTGATCTCTGGGATAGAGATCGTGGACGATCTTAATTCTGTTTTCTAAGGCTCTTTGAGAATCACTCAAAACTCGGTGACTCATCAGCCCAGAACCTTACGGCACTGTCCCGATGAGCCGCTTGTATTGATGCGACTTCATACCCTACCAAATTGTCAAAGAACTTCACAATTCACCCAGGCTTTCGCCCGAGATGATTGACCTCACTCGACTTTCATCGAGTTCGATTCTCCGGATGAGTACTAGCTAGCTTTATCGGCTGAACCAGTACTCCGACTTTCGTCGTTCCGCAAACCGAAGCCAAATTCGCCAGTCGCAAGTGTTTGTCACACCTGCCTTTGCGTCGTTGACTTCAGTTATATTAGTCGCGGCTCCCACACTGTCAACCCGGCTCGCGTTATTTTTCTTGACAGGTAGTTTCCGTTATGGATCAGACCTGTTTCGAACCCGCTCCACCTCAATTGACCCCCTGTTAATCAGGGTGTGACCCGCGTGTGTTTCATCGTGTCGGTCGCATTGGAGGAGAGGGGAGTCGAACCCCTGACCCCCTGCTTGCAAAGCAGGTGCTCTACCAATTGAGCTACACCCCCGAATGCGATCGACCTTCGATTCCGCTTCTGGGTGTACCAGGATTTGAACCTGGGACCTCAGCTTTATCAGAGCTGCGCTCTAGCCAACTGAGCTATACACCCGATCCGATTGTCTACCGTCGACCTATCTGCACTTCCGTCGTCCGCAACAAACACAAAAGCCAAACCGAATGGGTTTGGCTCTCAGCCGACACAAATTGTGACCGGGAGAGCTACCTGACGTGCAGGTGGTAAAGAGCTGGGCGAACGATGGAGTGGATCATAGGCGACAATCTTCCCTGTTCTTCATTGAGCTTAGGAATCTTAAGCGCCCCCTCCGAACTGTCAACAGGGCCTTGCTATTTTTTCCTGTTGCTACTACCCATGAGTCGGCGCAGTTCCAATGCGGCGTCAGTACTTCCGTTCAATGGTCTTCGCTAAAAATTCTTTTTCCGATCACGCATATGAGGTACAATGCCTGTTCATTTCTAGCAATTGGAACGCGATCATGTTTGCCGAATCACCCGGTGCCCGGTTGCGAAAGGCCTGGATCAACGGCCCCGTCTTGCTGCCGGGGGTCTTCAGTCCGTTGGTGGCGAAGATGGCCGAACGGCTCGGTTTTGAGGCTATTTACCTCTCGGGTGGGGCACTTTCTGCGGGTAGCGGCTTCCCGGATATCGGCTTACTGACGCTTTCGGAATTCGTTGCCGAGGCCCAGCGGATCACCCAAGTTTGCACGCTTCCCCTCGTTTCGGATGCCGATACCGGCTTCGGGGAAGCGTTGAACGTCGAGCGGACAGTGCGTTTGCTCGAAGCGGCAGGGGTGGCCGGAGTTCATTTAGAAGATCAGACATTGCCCAAACGGTGTGGACATCTTTCGGGGAAATCGCTGATTGCCCCCGAAGCGATGGCGTCCAAGATTCGCGCAGCGGTGGCTTCGAAGCGCGATCCCAATTTCGTGATCATCGCTCGGACCGATGCCCGTGGCGTGAACGGTTTCGACGACGCGGTACGCCGGGCGAAGCTTTACGTCGAAGCGGGGGCCGATGCGATTTTCCCGGAAGCACTCGAAACTGCCCAGGAATTTCAAGACTTTGCCGAGGAAATGCCGGTGCCCTTGCTGGCGAACATGACGGAATTCGGGAAAAGCCCACTCCTGGACGCGGCCGAACTGGGCCGGCTCGGCTACACGATGATTCTCTTCCCGCTCACGGCGTTCCGCTCCGCGATGCAAGCCGCCGAAGACACCCTGTTGGCCCTGAAAAACACGGGTCATCAAAGGGAGCGTGTGCCCTCCATGATGACCCGTGCGGAACTGTACGACCGGCTCGAATACACCGACTATGAAGCCCGCGACCGCCGCTATTTCGGCGAATAACCCGAGGGTTATTTCTTCGCTTCGATGACCTCCAGCTTGATGTCTTTGAATCGCACTTCCATTGGGCCGCCGCTGTGGACTTGGAACGCGATGACCCCGCGTTTGGCGAGTTTGTCGTCTTCGTAGTCGCAGATCAAGTTGCCGTTGATCCAGAGTTTCACCTTGGGGCCGATGGCTTCGACGATGTACTCGTTCCATTCACCTTCCTTCACGAACTTCTCGCCGCCTTCTTTCACCAGTAACCCGCGGCCGCTCTCTTCGTAGAGCTTGCCCCACCAGCCTTTCCCAATATCGGCCTGGGGGCCACGCATCTCCCCTTTTTCGATGGGGACACTGCGGAACTGGATACCGCTATTCTCAGTGTTCGGTGTCAGTTTCGTCTTCAGCGTCAGCCGGAAATCCTTCAAGTCCATCGTCGATTTCACGAAGTTGTTCGCCTTCAAACCGGCCTTCGTTTTGCCGACGATTTCACCGTCGTCTACGCTCCAAACATCCTTGTCGAAGTCCCAACCGGTGAGATCCTTCCCGTTGAAAAATTCCTTGGCATTCTCGGCGTCACCGAGAATCGGCACCTGCGTGTTGAACTTCAGGTACGCCACCAAGTCTCGTATTTGCAAGTCGCTCAGCGGCTTGGTGATGTCGTCGGGCATCATCGACAATTCGCTCGGCGTCCGCTTGTCGACATCGGTGGCCCGGAGGGTCAGCGTTTCCGTGGCTGTCACTACGGTCAGGGTGGCTTGGTTCTCCTCCTTCAAAATGCCGGTGATCACCCGGCCGTCGAGCAGGTCGAACTTGATCGCGGCGTATTCTTTGGGAATCACGGCGGAAGGATCGAAGATGTTTTCGAGCAGGTAATTGAGGTCGCTGCGGTTGGCCCCGGTGATCTCCGGGCCGACTTTGCCGCCGACGCCGTAAAGCGTGTGACACTGCATGCACACTTTCGAATAGATCGCACGGCCGGCACCGAGATCGGCCTTGGCAAGAACCGCCGGGTTGAGCTTCTGGCTCCAATTGCCAATAAGTTTCTTGCGATCCGCAGGTGTATCGCGGACGAGACCCCAGACGCTGGCGATCTTCTCGTTGAGCGCTTTGTCGTTCAAGTTCCGGAGTTGGCGAATCGTCTCGGCCGGAACATCCGCATGGGGAATCGTCTTCGCCGCGAGCCCCGCGAGCAACTCTTGGGCGAATGCGACACGCGAGGATAATGTGGCGATGGCATCGCGCTTCTCAGCGGGGGTGAGGTTCTTGTAGATGGCCAACAGTGCGATGGGAGTTTTGGAATCGTCGAAGGAAGCGAGCGCGCGGATGGCGAATGGCCGCATCGCCGGTTCCGAGAGCAGTTGCTGAAGAACGGCGGGAAGATGCTTATCCCGCGCATCGAGCAACGATTCCAGTGCCGACTGCCGGGTGGCGAGCTCGGCTGTGGTATCGCTCAAGGTATTGCGGAGGGTATTGAATGCGGTGGTGTCGCCATAAGTGACCGCGAGCGCGAGTGCAGTGATCCGTACAGCGGAGTCTTTGGATTTCAAGAACTTGCCGGAGACGTTGTCCCATCCTTTGGGGGCTTCGGCTTGGCGCTTGCCTTTCACCGACTCCTGCAGTCCGTGCAGGTAGGCAAGAGTATCGGTAGATGATTTGGAACCGTTCAAACCTTGGACGAGCGATTCGTTTGCAGTGACCGTATTGAGGGAACCGACTCGGCGGGCGGCGTACGTCAGGAGTTGCGGGATTTTCCCTTTGGCAGCGATTTGAAGCGAGTTGGCCGGATCTTCGGCGCAGAGAGGTTCGAGGGCGTACCAATAGAGCTGCGGAAGGACGGGATCGGTGGCGTCTTCGCTGTACTGGATCAAAGCTTTCAACACCTCAACGCGGTTCCCGGCAGGCAGTTTTTGAAGCGCCGATGCAATGGCCCTCCGCACGATTGGAGATTCACTTTTCTCGGCCAAAAACGATATTGCGATCCTCAATTCCTCATCTTGTGACGCTTTCTCGAGACCCAACCGGACACTCCAAGCATTGACATTGGGGCTGGTGTCACGCACCATTCGGTTCACATAACTTTTCCCGGCAAGCGCATTCATTTCGTGGAGTGTCCAAAACAATTTCAGCCGAACCTCCACATCCGGAGTCGAGATAGAGCTTTGGATCATGTCACGGTACCATTCCAACAATTCATTGCTCGGTTTTTCGCCGTTCTTCCAAGCCCCTTCGGGATAGCGCTCGTGCAAAATCCGTCGGGCGTGTCGAGCGTACCAATCGTTCACTGAAAACAGGTGTTCGTAAAGTTCCTTGTCTTTGCACTTCTGCAAATCCAATCCCTTCACCGGCTTCGTCCCCTCGTACTTCACGCGGTACATTCGGCCGTTGGTGCGATCCCAGATTTCCGGCTCGTTGCGGTGGCAGATCTGCTGGTCATACCAATCGCAGAAGTAGACGTTGCCATCCGGGCCACTGTGGATGGCGACGATGATGCTCCATTTGTCGTGGGTGAGCAGGAAATCGGGGTTGCGATCCCCCTCGTAGCTGCTCCCCTTGGGTGTGACCTCGTCGACGTTGATGCGGTGGCCGTGCAGGTTCGCCATGAAGAGTTTGCCGTGGTACTCCTTCGGCCACGCTCCGCCCTGGTAGATCATCAAGCCGCTGTGGGCATGCCCGCCACCAACGTCGCTGCTTTTCGCGAGGTCGCCAGTGTTCCACTGATTGCCGACATAGTGCCGGTGCTTGGCAATAGTTTTAATGTCGTCGTAGGTGTACGGGTTGAAGTGCTGCCCCGCCTGACGCTGATACCGGCCCCCTTGCACGATGTGGTACAGGTGCGGGATCACACAGGCTTCGATAAAGAAGTCGCCATTGGCGTTGTAATCGAGTCCCCACGGGTTGCTAGTGCCCTCGGCGAACAGTTCAAAAACGTGCTTGGTCGGGTGGTAGCGCCAGACTCCCGCGTTGATCTTGGTTCTTTCCGTCTCTTTCGCGCCGGGTTTGCCGACGGCACTGTGCGTGAAGACACCATGGCAGCCGTAAAGCCAGCCATCCGGCCCCCAGACGAAGCTGTTGAGCGTCTCGTGCGTGTCTTGGTAGCCGAAGCCATCGAGTAAGATCTTCGGTTCCCCGGCCTTTTCGGTCTTCGGGTCGATGGGGATGAACACCAAGTACGGGGCCGCACCGACCCAGACGCCACCGAACCCGAGTTCGATGCCCGAAACGAGGTTCAACCCTTCCATGAAGACGGTGCGTTTGTCGAAGGTTCCATCGCCGTCGGTGTCTTCGAGAATGATGATTTTGTCGCCGAGTTTCTTGTCGGCCATCACCGGCCCCGGTTCCGGATTGCGCTTCGGATAGGTGTACGCTTCCACCACCCAGAGCCGGCCGCGGTCGTCCCAGCAAAAGGCAATCGGCTGGTGCAGATCCGGTTCGGCCGCGATCACGTCAACCGAAAACCCCTTCGGCACGGTCATCGCCTTCGCCGCGTCCTTAGGCGATAAACCGGCATATTTGTAGGCGTCCGCAGGGAGTGCCGCCCGTTCCGCGACTTTGGGTTTCTCGGTGTGAAACCGGAAATCATCGAAGTTGATGTGGCCCCAGTGGCCGGTGTGTTTGTCGACGATCCGAACTTGGATCTCCTTCCCCTGCACTTTGGACAAGTCGACGGCGACGCGCTTGAGGTTCTCGGACTCGTCGCCGCTGGCTCGAAATATCGTGTCTTGTTTCGCCACATCGATGATCTCGACGCAGGTCTCGTTGACGTACGGCCCACCACCGACGAGGAAGCTGCCCCAAGCGTGGGTGACCTTGAAGGGCACGCTGGTGAGCGTTCCTTGCGGTTTGTCACCGTACTTTTCAAAGCCTCCGATCCAATATTTACCTTGGTGCTCCGACTTATTGTCGCCGCGTCGGGCCGCAACGGTGTCGCCGAGGATCGGTTGATCCTGGAACGCCTTGCCCTCCGAAGTCCAATCTTGGAGAGTGCCGGTTTCGAAGTCGAGGTTCAACGCCTTGCCGTCTTTCCCGGTGGGGCGAACGCCTTCGACCGGAGTCGGATCGGCACTGGTGACGGCGGCCAACGTGATCAGCAAAGCATACATGGGACAAATTCACACGGGTCGTGGAGGGGGAACAATAGATTACCCGACCGAGTCGACGAACGGAAGAGTCTGCGTGACCTTAAATTTCGCGTTCGCCTTCGGATTGACGCGCCGGGGCGAGTTGGTTAAAAGGCCGGTCTCAGTCGTCAAGCTGAAGAAAATTTGTCGAACCGACCACAGTTGTGGGCCGCGGTCCTGGAACGCTGCGACCTATCGACGGAACCGCCAGAGGAGGGCGTATTGTGAAGCGAACGATGTTGCTATTGGGGGCGCTGGTGGCGCTCGGTCTCGGATTGTATATCACGGGTGAAGTCTACGCCCAATCGCCGGGCGCGTCGTCAGTACCGACCCCTGGGGCAGGAGCCGCGGCCAAGCCGGCCCGCACCGATCCTCCCCGGATCGCCGTGTTCAACGTGGTCAAGGTGATGAAAGACTTTCAGAAATGGCAGTACTTTGCCATCACTATGAACAACAAGCGAATCACGGCCGCTGGGGAACTGGGCAAACTGCGCAACGAAATCGTCGATCTGCAAACAAAAGCCGGTATGGAGCCGCGCAAGGAAGTTCAAGATCAACTGGCCCGTGCGTTGGTTGAGAAACAGCGGCTGTTTGAAGATCAAGAAAAAGTCGCCCGGAAATCGCTCGATGACGAATCGGCTGCCCACCTCAAAGCTCTCTATGTGGAGATCCAACGGGCCGTCGCTTCCATCGTCGAGGCCAATGGCTACGACGTGGTGTTCGCCTACCCGGACGCCACGACTGCCGAGGAAATGGCTTCGACGACCGTGATGGATTTGAAAATCCGCCCACAAGCCGCCATGCCATTCTTCGTGTCGAAATCGGCCGATGTGACAGATACGCTGATCGGGACTTTGAACAAATATTTCCCCACACCCGGCGCGATTCCTGCTGCGATGCAAATCCCGGCATCTGGGCCGGTCGTGCCGACTGCGGGCGGACGGTAATTTTGTAATATGCGGGTTCTGAGTAAATCTGGAAATCTACCCGGTCGATTACTATAACATCGCTGAGTGGATCATTCCTCACAGCCACGAACGGAGTCTGGGCAAGTAATTGAGGCTGAGTGCCTCTGATGATTCGATCGGCCTAGGATGGCATAGTGACAAGGCGGACAAGATGCTAAAAATGGGCTATCGATACCAGCGGACACTCAACCGACCGGCCGTAATCTCTGGCCCGGGCTTGGTTACGGGCGCGCCCGTTCAAGTTCGTTTGCACCCGGCACCGGAACACACCGGTGTCGTTTTCGTGCGTTCGGATCGTCCCGGCTACCCTGTGATTCCCGCTCGGGCGGAGTGGGTTACCAGTACCCAACGACGCACCACTTTGGGTGGTGGCGAGTCGGCTGTGACTTTGGTTGAGCATCTTTTGGCCACTTTGGCCGGTCTTCGAGTCGATAATTGCGTCATTGAAGTCGATGGCCCGGAACCACCCGGATTAGATGGCTCCGCCGCCGTCTTCGTCGATGCCGTATTGAATGCGGGATACGCACTGCAAACGGCTCGGCGATCCGTTTGGGCCGTCCAAGAATCGGTCGTGGTTCAGCATGGTGGTGCGACCGTGGCGGTGCACCCGGCCACCGACGATGCCGCGAACGAACTGATGGCAACTTACTTTCTCGATTACGGCGCCGATTCCGATATTCCGCGTCAATCCCACACCATGAAGGTTTCCCCCGAGTCGTTCGCCCGCGAAGTTGCGGATTGCCGGACTTTTGTACTCGAACGGGAAGCACTCACCCTCCGCTCCGTCGGAGTTGGTCGGCATCTCACCGCCAAAGATTTGCTCGTGTTTGGGTCGAATGGCTTGATCGACAACAAACTTCGGTACGCCAACGAGCCGGCCCGCCACAAAGTGCTCGATCTCATTGGTGACCTCTCGCTCTGCGGGGTCGATCTCATCGGTCACGTGGTGGCTTACCGTTCGGGGCATTCTCTCAACGTGGTGCTCGCCAAGGCTTTAATTAGCAAGGCACGGGCGGCCGGCGCCGAAATTGCTCAAGTTCCGGACGTTCCTCCGGCACTCCGTCGGGCGATTTTCCCAGGACGACGTCAACGGGTGGCTTAATGGGCTTGGCACAGCTCCGAAAAGAATTTACGATCATCGCCCGGCTGGCACGGACGTCAGCCCGGTCGACAGGTTTTGAGGCTAGGACGGCATGACTCGCTTTCGTATGGCCGTCATTGGCGTCGGCCACCTCGGGCAGCATCACGCCCGAATTCTCTCGCAATTTCCAGACGTTGAACTTGTCGGCGTGGTCGATCACGACCCGAATCAAGCGGCAAGCGTTTCGCGGAAGTTGCGTACCAAACCATTCACCTCGCATGTGGCACTGCTCGGCGAAGTCGACGCCGTGTCGATTGCGACGCCGACCGCGTTCCATCATGCGGTGGCATCCGATTTTTTACGCTGCGGAACTCCGGTGCTGGTGGAAAAACCGGTCTGCAAAACCGTGGAAGAAGCGGACGAACTGATTGCTCTCGCGGAAGAAGCCGACGTCCCATTCCAAGTGGGTCACATCGAGCGCTTCAATCCGGCGTTCGAAGAGCTGCTGAAACGGCCCATCACCGCCAAGTTCATCGAAGCTGAACGGCATGGCCCCTACACCGGTCGTTCCGTCGATATCGGTGCCGTGCTCGACCTGATGATCCACGATCTCGATTTGCTACTAGCACTGGTCGGTTCACCGGTGAAAGACGTTTCCGCCGTCGGGGCGACCGTCTTCGGGGGCCATGAAGACATGGTGAATGCCCGCATCGTGTTCGAAAGCGGTTGTGTGGCTCATGTTACGGCGAGCCGCATCGCGGCCCGTCCGAAGCGGCGGATGCGAATCTGGGCACCGGAAGGCTACGCCGGGATCGACTTCGTGACCCGCAAACTGTCGTTGGTTCAGCAATCTGACGATCTCCGCCGTCATGGCCTGCGGCCCGAACGCCTCGATTCCGGTGCCCGTGCCCGTTTGAAGGACGAAATCTTCGGCCGGCACCTTGAGGTTTTGAACGTCGATGGTGACCGCAAGTGGGATCAGCTCACCTCGGAACTCCGGCACTTCGTCGATTGCGTGAAGTTTGGCCGCCGTCCACGGGTGACCGGTGAATGCGGCCGGGATGCCCTCTCTTTGGCGGAACGGATCTTGTCGAGCCTCCGCAGCCACACGTGGAACAACGAATCCGGTGGCCCCACCGGCCCGAATAACATGCCCCCACCGGCCGGAAAATTGTTCGAACTGGCACGAGCCGGCACGGAAGCGGCCTGAGTCAGATTCCCAGTTATGATTGTGACCTTCCCCTCTGTCGCCGTTTTGGTGCGTGGCTCCGCACAAGCTGCAACCCAGTCTGTGCGAGCATTGCGTGCCCTCACTCACTATCCATCGTGGTCAATTTACCTGGTTTTGGATGACACTCCCGCCGCCGAAGCGTACAACCGGATTTCCAGTCAGTGCGATGAAGAATTGCTGCTGTTTTGGGAAGCGGGTTTAGCACCGACTTCGGGCAGTTGGCTGGAACGCATGGTCGCGGCTTTGAACAACCCTAACGTCGGCGCTGCCGTCGGAATGGTCTTCGCCGAGGTGGGTTCACCGATTGCCGGGTTGTTGACCAAGCGTGATCTTTTCGACTTGCTCGGCCACTTTGACGGTGATCGTTTCCCGGACCGGGGCTATCTCGAAGACTACCTCGTTCGATTATTGGGTCTGGGTTCGGAATGTGTCGCCGTGGCGGACGCGGAATTTCTCGCAGGGGCGGCCCAATTGAGCCCGCACGCCAGCGGAAGGGTTTGATTTCCATGCTCATCCGGCTGGCGTACACCGCCGCTCGCAAGATCACAACGCTCTTGGATCTCTGGCACACCCGCGGCTTCTCGGCAGTGCGCGGAAATTTGCACGATCAAATCGTCGGGCCAGGGCCGGAACCCGCGCGGACGCCGACGGAGTGGTTGCGACGGTTCCGGCCGACGCCCTATTTGAACGCTCGGTTTCGGGCGACCGCTTGGCCGTTCGATGCCCCGATCTTTTCCTGGTTACTACCGGTGGCGGTGGGCACTCCCACGGCCGAACTCCAAGCCACTTTGAAAGCGATCCTCGAACAGCCGTATCCACGCTGGGAAGTGATCGTCGTCGTGAACGGTGCCACACCTCCCGATTGGCAACCACTGTTCGAACTGATCAAGGAGCCGCAATTCCGACTCATCCGACTCGACGGGGAATGGGACGAAATCGCCGCTGTCAACTTGGCGTTAACGGAAGCGAAGGGGGACTACGCAGCCCGTTTGAACACGACGGTGACGGTGGCCACGCATGCTCTGCACCGCTTCGCCGAGGCGGCACTCGCATCGCAGGCCGACATCCTATTCGCCGATGAGGCGATCACCGGGACGAACCCCGATGACATCTTGGAAATCGTGGCCCGGCCGGCTTTTTCTTACGTTCACTTTCTAACGCATGCCGATTTGGGTTCGCTCGTGTTCGCCCGCACGGGGAAACTCCGCCAAGCCGGCGGCTTCACGAAGTACGTCGAGGATGGGTACTTGCGATTGATCGAATCGAGCGCGGCCATCGCGCACATTCCGGATGTTCTTTCGCAATCGGTGACTAATCTTGAACCGCCGAATGTCGAAGCGGGTCGGCTGGCCCGCGTCGAGCACTTCCGCCGGATCGGGGTCGCCGCCATAGTCGAACCGGATCGTTGGAATCCCGGGGTGTACGACGTCCGCTTTCCAGTCGATCCGACGGCGCGGGTGGCGATTCTGATTCCCACCAAGAACCGCGTCGACTTGCTTCGCCCTTGCATCGAGAGCCTCGTTCAGACCACAGATCCGAGCACAGTCGAAATTGTCGTGCTCGACCATCATTCTGACGACCCCGCCACCCTGGAATATTTCAACCAGATTCGGAGTCAGCACCGGGTGATCCCGGTGACAGGGACGTTCAACTTCGCGGCCATCATGAACCAAGGGGCCGCATCGATCCGAGGGCGGCCGACCCATTATTTGTTCCTCAACAACGATACTCTCGCCCCCGAAGCGGGGTGGCTTGAGCATTTGCTCGGCTTCGGTTGCCGGCCCGATGTCGGCGTGGTCGGGGCGACATTGATCTACCCGGATGGAACAATTCAACACGCCGGGATCGGAGTGAGTTCCCTCGGTGGCGCCGATCATCTGTTCCGCCATCGGAGGTTGCACCGCAACGGCTACGAGCGGAGCCGGGACGATCGGGCCGCCTACTTGGCGAGCCGCGACGTCACGGCGGTCACGGCCGCCTGTTTGCTGATTCGAGCCGAATTGTTTCACCGATTGAACGGTTTTAACGAGCTTTTTGCGGTGGAATTCAACGACGTCGATCTCTGCATTCGCGGCCGGCAAGCGGGGTACCAAGTGATCCAAGATAGCCGGGCCGTACTGTTCCATTTCGAGGGGAAGTCGCGTGGGACGGAACGAGTCTACCACGGCGATATCCAGGCATTCCTGGAACATCATCGCGATCTGCTCCCGGCCGGCGACCTGTTTTCTAGCCCGCTTCATTCGATGCGTCCGGACATCGGTGTGCTCCAGCCTTGGCCGGTGCCGCCCGTCGACGTTCGACCGCGGACGGTGCGCATCCGCTTGCCAGTCGCACCGGAATCGATTCACTGATAGCAAGATTTCGCCCCGCATTATTGGGTATTATGTCGCACGAGCCTCGTTCCAAACCACCGCAACATCAGACATGGGCCCCACGCGTCTGGGAGGGGTGCGACTTCTTCGCGTGGCTCCGGCTGCTGTCGAAAAACCGCTTCCGAGTCGAGCCGCCGTACTGGTACATCGCGGGGATCGTTTCGGGCGTCAGCTTCGGCCAAACCCTGATGCGCTGGTTCCAAAATGGGTTGCACGGCGATCGCATCGCCCGCACCGCGATCACGCAACCGCCGATCTTCGTGCTCGGCCACTGGCGTACCGGCACCACGTTGCTGCACGAGTTGCTGATTTTGGACGACCGCCACACCTCGCCGACGACATTGCAGTGCTTCGAGCCGTGCAATTTCCTGCTGACCGATCAACTCTTCAAAAAATACGGCACCATTCTGCTGCCCGACAAACGGCCGATGGACAACATGGCCGCGGGGTGGGATCGCCCCCAAGAAGACGAATTCGCACTGGCGTTACTCGGGATGCCAAGCACTTACACCGACTTCGCGTTCCCCAACAATGCGTCCTTGCACCACGGCTCGCTCGACCAGAGCGGCCTGACTCCCCGGCAGTACGAAACGTGGAAGCGGACGCTTTACCGGTTCCTGCAAAGTGTGGCCTACCGCGATCCGCGCCGGCTGGTGTTGAAGTCGCCGCCGCACACCGCCCGTGTCCCCGCGCTGTTAGAATTGTTCCCGGATGCGAAGTTTGTCCATATCGTGCGCGATCCGCAGGTGCTGTTCGCCTCGACGTTGAATTTGTGGATGTCGATGGCCAAACGGCACGGCTTTCAGACGCCCCGGCGGACACCGGAACTGGAAGCCAAGGTCTTTCGAGAGTTCCGCACCATCCACGATCGCTACGAGGCGACGAAGAATTTGATTCCGAAGGGGAACCTCGTGGAAGTGCGTTACGAGGAGTTCGTGAACGATTTGGTCGGTGGCACCGAGCACATCTACACCGAATTGAAACTCGAAGGGTTCGCCACTGTCCGTCCAAAGCTCGAAACCTATGCCGCCCGCAGTTCCAACTACGAAACCAACAAGTACGAACTGACTCCGGAACTGAAGGCCCGCATCGCAGCGGAATGGGGTGATCTCATCGCCAAGCAAGGATACGGCTGACGGGTTACGATTATGCCGATTTTAACGACTTGCGAATTTTCTTTCGCTTGACCGGACTGGTAGAAGTATGATAGTACCATCTCATCAATAATTTCAGGAGTTGGTCGCACATGAACGTTACTGCGAAGACCATCATTTACACGGCGATGGTTTCGGTCGGGTTGATTGGGGCACCCGCTGCCCGTGCCGATGTGATTGCAGAATTCCAGGGGACGATTCCCCAGCAAAACATCGGAATCACCCAAGGCAGCACCGTATTCGGGACGGTTCCGGTCGGGCCATTCCGATACGTGACCACGGCGGCTAGCACCGATGCTCGCTTCCAGGGCGAAATCCGGTCGTTCTGTGCAGAATTGTTCCAAGACGTGGAAATCGGCAGCACCTACACATACACCGTCGGTTCGATTGGGGCAATCCCGACCATCAACGGTAATGCCAGCAAAATTGCACTCATCCAAGAGCTGTACGACAAGTTTTACGCCGTGGCGACGGATGCCACCAAAGGGGCGGCGTTTCAGTTGCTGCAATGGGAAATCATCTCGGATGGTGGCAGCGGGACTGCGGGATTGAACCTCGACAGCGGCGGGTTCCACGTCAACGCGGGTGACATTTCCATGGGCGGGGCGCTGGCCAAAACTTGGCTGGGTCAACTCGGGGCACCGAGCGGTTCCGATCATTTGGAACTGGTCGGTTTGCTCAATAGTACTGCTCAAGACCAAATCGCCGTCGTCGATCCGAAGCCAGTGCCGGCCCCGGCCGGATTGGTTCTCGGGCTCTTCGCGATGGGTGTGTTGGGTGCGCGGCGTTGGGTGCGCAAGAGCGTGGCCTAATCCTTGCGATTGGCCAACCGTTCTCGCACATAGACCAAATCGATTTCCGTGACGCCTTCGCGTCGCGGGAGTCGTCGCTCGAGAGCATCGAGCAATTCTTCCCACATCGCCCGAGTCGGGGCCACGATCTTCTGCCAATTCTCGCGGCGACGGAACCGCACTTTGAACGTCCACTTCCCGGCGAAACGCTCGACGGCCACGAATCGCTTCTCGCCGCTCACCGGATCGACATCGTTCCACTGAATTTCCACGGACATGGTCAATCGCTCCCGGCGGCCTTGAAACAATACGGTAGAATGAGCTTATCGTTAGTGTACGATTCGTCCGTTCCGAGAACCCGCCGATGCTCGCGTTGGAAAGTTATGGCTCCGCCGTCACCGCATTGGCATTCTCTCCGGATTCCGGGTTGTTGCTGTCGGGTTCTCAGAAAGAAGGAGTCCGGCTCTGGGACGAATCGGGCGAGAAAGTCGCCGACTTCCACATCGGATTATTGGGGCCACGCCATGCGGTCGCTTGGTCGCCCTCGGCCACATCGTTCGCCTTCGCGGACGGTCGACAATTCATCACCATGAGAACCGGCGAAACGGAGTTCCAAGCCCGCGAATTGGCCTTCCGCGGCTCGGAAGTCACCGGCCTGGCTTACCTCTCGGAAGACTTACTCGCCGTCAGCACCGGGAGCCGAACCTTGCCCGCACCCGGCAGCGTGCAACTCTGGGATATCCCCCGCAAGCAAATTCGCCCGCAAGTCTTCCGAGAGGAACAGGGCGTCCGCGGGTTGATCGCACACCCGCTCACCAAAACGATCGCTTGGATCGGTGGCCCCGATCTTTCCGTGTGGCCGATCACCAAGTCGGATCGCCAGAAATACTCCGGCCGGCACAGCGTCGTGAATGGTAAGTATCTGTCGATGGCGTTCAGCCCAGACGGCGAATTCCTCGCAGCGGGGATCGACTGGAGCTTCACCATCTACAACATCAAAACGGAGCGGGCGGTGCGGACGATCCGGCAGCACAAGGGTCAAGTGGCGGCGATCGCCTTCAGCCCGGATCGCCGGACACTGGCCACCGGAAGTTGGGATGAAACGATCCGGCTCTGGGATCTGAGTACGGGGTTGGAAAAGGCCTGCTTCAGTTGGAAGATCGGCAAGATCACCACGCTGGCCTATTCACCGGATGGCACCCGTTTGGCCGCCGGGAGTTTGTCGGGGTCGATGCTGGTTTGGGACACGGATTGAGTCATTTTTCCAATCCGAAGCTCCTCAAGATAAACTTCAGTTGAGTACGCGGGTAGTGCCCGCTCGCAATGCCATGGCGGGAATTCGGGTAGACCATCACATCGAAGTCCTTGTTCGCTTTTTGCAGCGCTTCGATGAATTTCAAGCTGTTCTGCGCGTGCACGTTGTCGTCGATCAAGCCGTGAACGATCAACAACTTGCCGTGCAGATTCGCCGCAGCTTTGGTCACCGAAGATTTCTCGTAGCCCGCGGGGTTATCTTTGGGCAGGCCCATGTAGCGTTCGGTGTAAATGCTGTCGTAGAGTGCCCAATCGGTGACGGGTGCCCCGGCAATCCCCGCGGTGAATTTCTTCGAGTGCGTCAAAGCGTAGCCGGCCATGAAGCCACCGTAACTGTGGCCACCGATGCCGACGCGGGTCGTATCGGCCCACGGGTTTTGTCCGATCCAATCGACGGCCGTTTCCAAATCTTTGAGTTCCTGCACGCCGAGTTGTTTGAAGCAAGTCCACGACGATTGAGCCCCTTGCCCGCTCGAGCTTCTCGGATCGACCCGGAAGACGATCACACCCTGTGCCGCCAAGATTTGCTCGAAGCCGCCACGCGTCCCAGCCCCGTCCTTGACCGTCGGCGCATGCGGGCCGGCGTAGGTCAAAATCCAGATCGGGTAGCGGTTGTTCTCGTGGAAGTCGGGCGGGTATGTGATCGACGCATCCATCGTGAAGCCGTCCGATGTGGGGATTTTCACCCGTTCGTACCGGCCGAACAGCATCTGCTCCCGTTCGTGGGCAGGGTTGCTATCGAGGACGCGCACCGGCTTCCGAACCAATTCCCGCAGCACCGTCTGCACCGGCGTGGTGTCGTTGCTTTGGCGGTCGAGGTAGAACGATCCTTTCGGGGCCAACGAGATCGCATGGGTGCTATCGGTCTGCGTCAAGATTCGCAATTGGCCGGCGTTGCGGAGGTTCGTCGTCAAAAAGTCGATGCCGGTCGGACTGCTGGCATTCGCGGTGAAGTAAACATCGCCGCTCGCTTCGTCGATACGATCGAGACTTTTGACGTCGAACTGTCCCGCCGTGATGGCCCCGATCAGTTTGCCATCGGCCGCGTAGTGGTACATCTGCTTCCAACCGCTGCGCTCGCTGAGGATCAAGAACGAGCCGTCCTTCAGCCCATGCGGTTCGCCCAAGTCTTCGACCCAGGCCTTGGTTGTCTCGCGGAATAGCACCGTCGGCTTCCCAGTCGCATCGGGCCAGGTGGCGAAGTCGAGCCACGTCTGCTCGCGGTTCTGTAAATAGGCGAACGGCACCGGCACTTTCCCCAGTAGCCAACCGACCCGGGCGATCACCGTGACGTCGGATTTGTAACCGTCGAGGTTCAAAAACAGTGGTTTCGCGTCGGACAATTTCACCACGCCGATGGTCGCCAGCGGGTTCGCATCGCCCGCTTTCGGATAGCTGATCCGTTCCACTTTACCGCGCAACGTGGACGAATCGACCACGGTGAACTTCGGCACCGGCTTGTCGTCGAACCGCATGAACGCGATCGCCGTCGAATCCGGACTCCACCAGTAAGCACCGCCGTTGCGGTTGAAGATTTCCTCCTCGTAAACCCAATCGCCCCGACCGTTCAAAATCTCGGCCGTGCCACCGTCGCTGGTGAGCGGTTGCACTTTGGCCGACGTCAAGTTGATGTTGAAGAGGTTACCGTCCCGGACGAACGCCAACTGCTGGCCGTCGGGTGAGAACGTCGGGAATTCGTGTACTGTTTCGTCGGTGAGTCGTTTGGCTGGTGCCCCGTCACGCGGCACGAGTACCAAACCCGTACCGGTGTTGAAGAGCATCGCGGTACGATCTGGGTTGAAGGTGAAACGACTACCGCCAATGAACGAAGCCAGTATCTTGTCATCGATCCCCTTAATATCGGCCAGCGACTTTTTCAAATTGTCAGAATCCACGAACAGTTCGGCCCGGCCAGTGCGTGCGGCGACCTTCCAGAGCTTCCCTTCCTTCGCTTGCAACCAGTGCTCCCCGTCGGGTAACCAAATCACCTCGCCGAGTGTGCTCGAACCACCGCGACCGGTCGAGGAATCCATGGTGAACTTCTTCTTGGTGGTGCGATCTTCCGGCAGGGCACGCGGAGTACCACTGAAGATCGGCGCAGCTTTGGGCAGCCGCAGCACCGGGAACGCCGCTTTCAAGCCGAGGGCCGCATCGAAGGCGTTCCAAGTCGTCAGGCCATCCTCGGCTTGCGGTTCGAGCAAGTAGGCAGCCAATCGGCCGAGCGCTTGCTTGGTTCGCACCACGAACATCCCCGGCTGGGCCACGGTGGTGCTCTTCGCCAACGATGTTTCCACAGACACCGTCAGGTGTTTTTGAAATGCCGACTTCGCCTTGGTCAATTCGGTGATGGTGTATGTCTCGGTGTCGAGTTCGATCTGTTCGCGGAGTTCCTCGACTTCAATGCCGTGCCGACGGAGCGTCTCGGCCACCGACGCAAACTCGGCTGGAATCAGGTAGGCCGCCGGGACTTGGACTTCGAGTGTCGGCACCACGCTTGTGATGATTTTCAGTTCGAAATCCTTTGGCTGCCGCGGTTCGACCGGCTGGCCCTCTTTCTCGACGAAACCGAGGACGGTTGCAGATTTCTCCTGGGCCACCGTCTTGGTGCGCAGTGCAATCTTCCCCGGTGTCTCTTGGGCC
>JAYSYJ010000105.1:0-5990 GCA_043727675.1 Fimbriiglobus sp. | reverse complement strand
AGACCAAAGTCGTCGGCAAATTGACGGCTGGCATCGCGATGCTCTGCAAAGGGCGTGGCGTCGAGACCGTGCGCGGGCACGCGGAATTCGTCGATGCCAACACGGTGACCATCACCGGTGACAAACCGGAGACCATCCGTTTCGAGAAGTGCATCATCGCCACGGGTGGCCTGCCGGCGATGCCGAAGACGTTTCAAATCAACGATCCGCGAATCATGGATTCCACCGGGGCATTGCTGTTGCCCGACATCCCCAAGCGGTTCCTGGTAATCGGCGGTGGCTATATCGGGCTTGAAATCGGCAGCATCTACGCCGCCCTCGGAAGCTCCGTCACCGTGATCGAATTCATGGATAGTCTGCTGGCGATGGCCGACCGCGACTTGGTGAAGCCACTCGAAACCAAACTCCGCAAGGAATTCGCCAACATCTACCTCAATACGAAAGTCGCATCGGTGAAGGCAACCCCGGAAGGGATCGTAGCCACCCTCGAAGGCAAGGACGTGCCCGACGAACTAACCTTCGACCGCGTGCTGGTGTCGGTCGGCCGACGACCGAACTCAGCGACATTGGCCCTCGAAAAAGCTGGGCTGAAGACCGACGAACGCGGCTTCCTCGCCGTGGATGCCCAGCGACGGACGACCGTGCCCCACATCTATGCCATCGGCGATGTCGCCGGCGATCCGGGGCTGGCGCACAAAGCAACGGCCGAGGCCCGCGTCTGCGTCGAAGCGATCCTCGGTGAACCGGCCGAGTGGGCACCGCGTGGCGTGCCGGCGGTGATCTACACCGATCCGGAAATCGCCTGGGTCGGCCTCACCGAAGTCGACGCTTTGAAGCAGAACGTGCCGCACGAAGTGCTGCGGTTCCCCTGGGGAGCGAGTGGCCGGGCGGTGGCGTTGAACATCACCAACGGTCTGACGAAGATGCTCGTCGATCCCGAAAGCAAACGCATCCTCGGGGTCGGCATCGTCGGTGTCGGGGCGGGCGAGTTGATCGCCGAAGGGGTACTCGCTCTCGAAATGGGAGCCGTGGCCCGCGACCTGCTCGAAACGATCCACCCGCACCCGACGCTGTCCGAAACGGTGATGGAGAGCGCCGAGATGGCCTACGGCAGTGCCACCCACATGGCGAAGCCGAAGCGTCTGGCGAAGTGAACTCGATTGGGATTGCGGATTTGAAATTTGAGTTTCAAATCCGCAGTTGAGTGGTCATTTCCCTTCGGGGAACAATGCTTTGAGGAATAGTTCCAGCACTTTTTCATCCAGTTGGAAGCTCGCCGAGACAACTTTGCCTTGCACGTCATACTTCGTGGTGGCTAAAGCAAGGCACAACGCATCGACAGAGTCTTTGAACTGAGGTTGATTCCCGGCGACGATTGGCAAAAACGTTTTCAAAGCGACGATCAGTTTATTGAGGTGGGCCTCCCACGTTTCGGCCGCGTCCGCATCCGAGGTCGGAAGCTTGATGGTGAACTTCCAATTCCCTTTGTCGAGACCGATCATTAGGACAACCCCCGACAATTTTTTCCAGTCACCGGCATCGACATCGATGCCGAGCACTTTCAGACTGGCCAAATCGATGTTGATCGGTGACGTCACTGCCGCCCAAGCCAAGTATTGATCGGGGTCTTTGGGAATCAATTTCACCAAAGGCAACTTCGCAACGTCCTCCCGCGTGCGCGGCTTGCGGATCTTTTCCAGAGACTCTTTTGAATCGGCCACCAGAATCAAGGAATCGTTGACAGCAACGGCGACGCCGGTGATGCCGCCGGCATTGCCCTGGACGACATCGTTCAGTTTCTCCTTTTTGAATTGGCCGTAGAGGGCGAGACACGACGTGTCGAATTCTCTTGCGGAGTGCGAGAGCACGATGCCGCTCACATCGGTGGCGGGGTCGAACTGGAATTTCTGAAAGACCTCGATCGTTTTGAGCGATTCTTTGAGGGGAGTCAGCGCATGCTTTTTGAACGGGAGATAGTCGAGCAGTGTCCGCAGGCGAACATGGGCTACACAAGCCGTCTCTTCGCGGATCACCGCCGATAGTCGATTCTCGGCTTCCCCGAAATATTT
Source organism: Fimbriiglobus sp. (assembly GCA_043727675.1). Classification (GTDB taxonomy): domain Bacteria; phylum Planctomycetota; class Planctomycetia; order Gemmatales; family Gemmataceae; genus JALHQU01. The sequence continues at coordinate 3,921 of JAYSYJ010000105.1, read as the reverse complement.
GTATTCTTCCAGCGCGGCTTTCACTTTCTTGGACGGATCCGATTTCAACTCGTCCAGGAGCGCCGCTGCTTCTTTGTCGGGGTCGCCACGGGCCAACAATCCGTTCACTGCGGAAGCGCGGGCGTCGTCGGACTGATCCGCCAACCAGAGTTTCCAAGTTTTCACGGGCACCTGTCGCGCGCGCTCCGGACTCTGAAACATCCCGATGGCCGCCTTGCGAATCCACTCGACCGGGTGAACTCCCAGATCCCGAATCACTTCGAGTACGCCGGGTTCCCATTTCTTGGCTTGGCCGTGAACCTCAAGAAATTGTTTGACGGCGAACTCTTGGACGGCGGGAGATTTGTCGACGATCCAAATCTTCCAAGTCTCCAACGGGACACTTCGAGCCCGTTCGCTTTTCCCGAAGTAGCCGATGGCGGCTTTGCGAATCTGTACGACCGGATGAATTCCAAGAGCCTGAATCACCTCGAGCACACCGGGATCCCATTTCTTGGCTTGGTCGTGGATCTCTAAAAATTGGTCGACCGCCAATTCTTGGAGAGCAGGAGATTTGTCGTCGAACCAAAGCTTCCAAGTTTCCAACGGGACGCTTCGTGCCAGTTCGCCTTTGCCGAAGAAGCCGATGGCCGCCTTGCGGATGGCCTCCAGTGGGTGCGTTGTCGATTTGCGAATTTCCTTCAAGAGTTCTGCGTCCCATCTGGTCGGATCAACTCCCGGCACAACCAGGCTCAAAGCATACCACTCTTGAAGAAACTTCGGAGCATCTGCAACCTTGGTATTCAAACGATTGAGAAACTCGCGGCAGGCCACGGGAGCGTTGGTCGACATCAGCGATTTGGCAGCGGAATCGCGGAACTCTGCGTAAGGATCGTCGAGCATCGACGCGAGATCGACTTCGGATAGGCGAGAGGAATTGAGTGGGTGCGTGGCGTATACGAACGCACTGAGCCGCTCTTCAGCCGTGCCTTTGGGATCTTTCCGCAAGCTCGAAACGACCTCCATCGGGGTGGATTTCGGATCGAGACTCAGGCGCGTCCGCACGTCGTTGAGCGCCACCGGGATCACGACCACCAAGACTTCTTCGGCCAATTTTCGATTTGCAGCCGTCACCCCTTTTCGCACGGCCCAGCGGAACGCGGGGAGGGCCCGTTCGTCACCGATTTTGCACAGGGCATCGATTGCCGAACGCTGCCCGGACTCGGTAAAATCTTTCTCGACGCGCTCCATCAGTTTCGGCACGGCCGCGCCGGCCTTCGGGCCGAATTGACCCAACGCTTTGGCGGCCGCGATTCGATCTTCGCCGCGGAACGCTTCGAGCTCCCCAATGAGTTGCTGAATTTCTTTGGCTTCCGCCACGGTCGGCTTCGACTCTTGGGCGTGCAGTCCGAAACCGAGACAGACGCCGAAGATCAGCAAGGACACGCGCAACATGGTTCATCCTCTGAATGGGCATTAGAATTATAGCCGAGCGACCCACTTGAAGAAACATGATTCCCACCGGTACGGTTTCCGGGATTCTTCGTTGGAGTTCAACCTTCAGGCTGTCTTCGTCGGAACGAGTCTTCGAGGTTCCGACTGCGGCGCGGCCCGACCTCAGCAATTGCGTAGAATCTCAGCGGAGGGCGTACAGCATGGATTTCAGCGGTTGGCCATCGGGATTGGGCGGGGCGTGGAGCGATCTCCGCGCGTTCCTCGAAGCGATCCGCTTCGTTCGGCCGGGCTTGCTGTGGTTCACGTTCGTTCCACTTTTACTCCTGCTGTTGGATTGGTGGGCGTCCGCGCGGAATCGGGTCGTGGCGGAGCGGCTCGGTCGGGTCAACGCGATTCGCAACTTAGCGACGGCGACCCCGCGCCGAATCTCGCTGAAACGCTTCTGTTTCGGTCTCGCTTGGACTTCGTTGATGATCGGTGTGGCCGGGCCGCGTTGGGGCCAAGCCGACGATGGAGGCGTGGCCGTCGGCCGCGATGTCATCGTCGTCATCGATCTCAGCCGGAGTATGGAAGCCACCGATTTGAGAACCCCGGAACCGCGGTGGAAAAGGGCGTGCGAGGAAGCCCGCGATTTGATCGAAGCCGCAGCACGCCGGGGCGGCGGTCACCGCGTGGGGATCATCATCTTCGCGGCGCGGCCCAAGGTGCTGGTACCCTTGACCACCGACTACGACCATTTGATCCTGATGCTCGATGAACTCGACGGCCATGTGCAACCGGTCGACATTCGACCCGCCGATGAGTTTGCGAAATCCGGAACCCGGATCGGTGCCGCACTCACGCTTGCGGTGCAAACGCACGACGACCGCTTCCCCGGCAAACAAGACATCATCTTGCTGAGCGACGGCGACGACCCGGCAACCGACCGCGAATGGGCCGACGGAATCACCCCGGCACGTTCTGCCGGCATCCCCATCCATGTCGTCGGCATCGGCGATGTCGCCGAATCCCCGGTGATGCTCAAACGGCGTGGCGGGGAAGGGGAGTTGATCTCGACACGGCTCGTGGAGTTGCCTTTGAAAACCATCGCCCTCGAATCGCGCGGGCAGTATATGACGGGTTCCGTCGGTGATTTCTTCGAGAAGCAATTGGCACCGTTGCCGAGCCGGGAACTCACCGACGACCCGACGACGGCACTTCGGAACCGTTCGACGGTATTCTGGCTCATCGGTATGATATTTTTGATGCTCGCTTGGTTCTGGAGGGCTTAATCGTGACTCTTCGCCGATTCGCCCCACTCATTCTGCTCCTGCTTTCCGCAGCGCAACCGGCGTCTACCGGGGACGGTGAATCCCGGCTGCGCGCCGCCCAAGACGCCTGGCAGCGCGGCGACGACGCGACGGCGATCAAGTTGTACGATGCCGCCGAGGAGCGGAGCCAAGATCCCGGCCTGATCGCATTCAACCTCGGGGCGATCCACTTTCGCAAAAGTGAATTCCGCGATGCGGAACTCCAGTTCAACCGCGCCCTCGACGACCGCGAAGCCCCGGCGCCGCGGCGCGTTCGTTCGCTTTACAATCGCGGCGTCTGCCTGCTCCGCCGGGGTGGCCTGACCCAATTTCGGATGGCCATCGAGAGTTTCGAGCGCTGCTTGGCCAGCACCGCGTTGGCACCGGACTTGGCCGCCGACGCCGAGCACAACCTGGAGTTGGCCAAACTCCTCTGGTTGGAGGCCCGTGCGAAATCGAACGTCAAGCCGTTGCCCAACGAGCGTCTGCCGGAAGAGCCGCCACCGGACCTGCAACCGCGACCCGAACCACCGGAGCGCACCGGAGACCAGACGCCCGATTTTGCGGACGCCAATCCGGGTTCGCCGAAGCCCGGGGAGATCGACCCGTTGACGGGGCAACCGAAAGGCGACGGCGCGACCGCCACGAAGAAGACCACGGGCGGCAAGGGTCGCTTGCCCGTGACCGGCGATTGGGCCGGCTGGCAACCCCAGAACGAGGCCGAAGCCCGCGACTACCTCAAAGTACTGGGGCTGCGGTTGGCCAAGGATCGCCGCGATCTGCTCGACATGACCGCGCCGCCGGAGCAGCCCCATGTCAAGGATTGGTAAACTGCTCGTCGGCATGTGCATCGCTTTCGGTTCGACGCTTCGGGCCGATACCGCCACAGTCGAACAACTCTCGCCGGTGGAGCGTCAGCAGGCTGATTTTTATGGGGCCATCGCCGGTTCTGGCCCGACCGTCGCCGTGGTGTGGACACTCGATGTCCCCCGAGTGACGCTCGGGACTGACATCGAGTTGACATTGATTGTGAAGAATGCCACCAACGCGGTCGAACTTCAACGGCCGAACTTGGCCGACCGGCCGGAGTGGAAAGAGCGGTTCAGTGTCCTCCAAGATGTGCCCGGTACGGTGCTCGGTGAGTTCCGGTACAAACTCAGGCCGCGGAACGTCGGGACAGTGGAACTGCCGATCCCGA
>JAYSYJ010000104.1:0-5995 GCA_043727675.1 Fimbriiglobus sp. | reverse complement strand
TTAGCGACACGTCTGCGTTGCGTGCGTCGATGACTTTGCGCTTCGCGTCGACGAGTTTCATGTCTTGGCTCGGGTCGTTGAACATGGCTAATAATGCCTCGGACCAGTCGGCGACGGCGTCGGCGTAGGCGGCCATCGTGGCACGGATGTCGGTGGCGAAAAAGCGTGGCTTCGAGATGCTCCGCAATGCGATGGCCGCCGCTTTCGCGTCGGCATTCAGTTGCCGGACGCGCTCCACGATGCCCTTCCAGCGGTCCGGCGTTTGCACCGCCAGCGCGAGCCGTGCGTCGTTCGAAATGACGTTCACTTTTCGCAAATCGATCGTCGCCAAGATCGGATCGACTTGCTTCAGGAAGGCATAACGTTGTTTGCGATACTCGTAATCGCGCAGCGGTCGCCATTTTTCGCTCTTGTACGCGAAAAACCCGAGCGCCACGACGCACACGGCCAGCAAAGACATCGAACCGAGTGCGGCGATCGTCCTACGTCCGCCACCGGTGGGGCGCAGTAACCCGAAGATGCACGCGACCAGCCCGCCGACGATTCCACCACCGAAGTGGGCTTCCCAACTGATACCCGGTACGAAGCTGATGGCCGCGTTCAACCCGAGCATGATTCCGAGGCGGCGCAGACCATCGGACACCATGCCGTCGGGTAAATGTTGGCGGTACAGCACGAGCCAGACCATCGCCGACGTGAGCAAACCCCAGACGGCACCGGATGCGCCCGACACCATCGCCTCCGGGCGGAAGACCATCGCGAGGCACGCTCCACCGACGCCGGACGCTGCGTACAACAGCAAGAACCGCGAACGCCCCCACTTGGATTCGATCAGCGGGCCGAGCGCACCGAGCGCGTACATGTTCAACAGCAAGTGGAACATGCCTTGATGCACGAAGCACGATACGATCAGCCGCCACCATTCGTCGCGCAGCAAGTCCGTGCCCGTCAGCCCGCCGAGCCGCGCCGTTACGGACGCATCGCCGAACGATAGGTAATTCCGCAACGACACGCCCGTTTGTTTCGCAACGAGTAAACCGACCGCAAACCAAAGGACATTCAGCACGATGATCGCCGGTGCAATGATCGGTGGCGACGGGCTGAGCACCGCTTCGCGGATCCGTTCGCCTCGCTCGAATGTCGTTGTGATCGGCGCTTCCAGCGGTACGACACTCTTTGCATTCGCGTTCAGGAGTAACGCAAGTTTGTCCGGGTGGCCGACGAGTTCGTGGCCCTCCGCCGTGGCCACGAAACCTTGGCCGACGCCCTGTTGCCAATCGGCCACGCGGATCAACCCGGCGGTGCGCAGTGCGAACAACGGTTCGTCCATCGCATCGCGCAAAATGCCGGTCGCCCGCGCGTGTAATAACGGGTACCACGCCACCGCAGCGGATGCGGCAATCCACCCCAGCACAATCGCGGGGGAGACCACGGGCAAAGATTCTTTTGGAATCGTGTCGTCGATAACGCTCATGATTGGCATTATGTCCAAAATGGCTTTCAATGTCGATGCGTGAGGCAACGAATGATTCCCGACTGGTTGATCCTGTCCGAAGAAGTGACAATCGCCCTGCGCGAACGTCGCCCGGTGGTGGCGCTGGAATCGACGATTATCGCGCACGGCTTGCCTTGGCCGACGAACTTCGAGACGGCAAAACAAGCCGAAAACGCGATTCGCTACGAAGGCGCGGTCCCAGCCACGATTGCGATCTGGCACGGCAAGCCGACAATCGGACTTTTGACGGCCCAAATCGAAGAATTGGCAAAATCCGACGATGTTTTGAAGGCGAGTCGCCGCGATCTCGGTGCAGTCGTTGGCTTGAAGAAGCTCGCCGCGACGACGGTTTCCGCCACGATGGCACTCGCGCACATGGCGGGAATCTCGGTGTTTGCGACGGGCGGAATCGGCGGGGCGCATCGCGAACCGATCTTCGATATCTCTGCCGACCTCACCGAACTCGCCCGCACGCCGGTGCTGGTTGTGTGTGCGGGTGCGAAGAGCATTTTGGACCTACCCCGAACGCTGGAATTGCTCGAAACCTTCGGCGTGCCCGTCATCGGCTATCGCTCGGCTGCGTTCCCCGCGTTCTACGTGCAACGCAGCCAGGGGCGCGTGTCGGTGCGTGTGGAAACGCCGAGCGAAGCGGCCGCGATCTTCCGTGCCCACGTGCAGATGGGAGGTGGCGGTGCGGTGTTGTCGCAGCCCTGCCCGAGCGAGTTGGCGGTGCCTGCGGAGCAGTTCGACAAAGCGCTGGGTGAAGCCGAACTCGACGCGGCCGCCGAAGGCATCAGCGGTGCCCGCCTGACGCCGTACCTCCTTGCACGGCTAGCCGAACTCACCGGTGGCCGCACGCTCGCCGCCAACCGTGCGCTGTATCTGAATAACGCCAAACTCGCGGCACAAGTGGCCTGTAGTAGCAGTGGCGAGTGACGTGTGATGAGTTGCGCGATACGCTTAACATGATATATGCAAGTTCCGGTCACTGTGGGGCGGGGGCTTGTCCCGCGCGGCGGGGAACCAATCGCTGTAGCAGACGGCTGGGACACGACGGTTTGTCCCGATTCGTGGCTCCCTCGGCCCGCCGGCCCGTGAGCTGGGTCGTTCGGAGGCTGGGGTTTCGCAAGTTTATCGTGCGTTCCGGGGGTTACTGTCGTCTTTCTATACGGGAGTCTCGATTTCCCTGTCTCTCAGCACGGGTGTTTTTGCTGAGTTTTGTCTTTCGGCGGCGGAAAACCGGAGAATCCGATGCGTTACCTCGTACCAGGCTTGCTGCTCGTGGCCGGAGGGATTCTCATCCTTCGGGGCTTCGCGGCCGACAAATCTGCCGCCATCGCGAAGCCGACGGCGGCGGTCATCCTCATTCACGACGAGAGGGGCAAGCTCGTCGGGATTCACCGACTGACCGACGCGAAACAGGTCACGGCGCTTGAATCCTTCTTTCCCGCCTACCAAGATCGGCCGACGAGCCGCACCGCCGGTGGGTGGAGGTTCGGGTATCAGGTCTACTTCGATTCGAGCGACGGTCGCTCCGCCCGGCTGAGCGTATCCTCGCCGTCCAAAGAGTCCGCCGTATGGTCGCTCGGCGAGGGGGATTTCGCCGTAAAGGGGGACTTTCACAAGTTCGTCGCCGACTTGGGTTCATCCGCGGCGGGCGGACCCGCGGCTTCGGCCCCGGCGTGGGCCGACCCTCAAAACGGCCTCTCGGGTCGGCTGATCGTCGTCCCGGAAGAACTGAAGCCGGGCCGGCGTCATGCCGTGTCCCTCGAACTCAAGAACGACTCCACACAACCGCTCGCCGTGATCGACCAACCGCGTCTGGACGTGGAACTCACAGCCGGGGGTAAGCCGGTCCCCGAAGCGTCACTCCCCATGAGCGGCCCGATCCCGAACCCACAATGGGGTGTCGTGCCGCAAAGCGCTTGCCTCGGCTTCCGAGTCGATATGCAAACGGTCGGGGTGCCGACCAACGGCCCGGCGCTCCTGGCCGTCGGCGGAAAGATGTGGCATTTGGAGCCAGGCACTTACGAACTCCGAGCCGTACTCGTGGCCGAGAAGCAGAAGGACGGACCGGACAACCAGTGGGTTGGGCGGCTGCCGTTGCCGCCCGTCGAGGTCGTAGTCTCGAAGGCTCAGGTGCCCGCCAAGTAGCAAAGGCACGTCGCCCAGCCTTGAATTTTGCAAAGCGGCATCGCTTTCTGAATCTTCAATCCCGTCTCGTCACTCAGGCTATCACTTGTATCGGCTCGTCGTTTGCCTGGCGATGCACCTCGTAGCCCAACTCTCGGCTTCGGTCTTTTGCATGGACTCGACGCCGCACGCATCCGGTAAGGATTCGACCGGGGGCACTGGATCCTTTTTCGTGCCAGCCGGCAGCGCAAGTTTTGAAGTTGCGCTAAATTGTCGCGTGTCTTGAAATGTAGTCGTTTCACGCACAAACAAGCGCCCGGCGAGCGGCATTGCGTAAGCATGCCGTGGTAGCCGCAGAGTGTTCCCACGGCACGCTTACGCTGTGCCGCTCGCCGGGTTTTCGATTATTCTCACCGCTAAAGTGAGTGTCAGGGTTTGAATTGCGCAACCTCAAAAAGCGCAAGCAAGGTGTTCCGCTTTCCACGTTCGAGACATGGCATGGAATTTTGCGTGGGTTCCCCTTGCTTGCGCTGCGGGCTGGCACGATATTCCCGCCGGTTTTCTTCCAGTTCGGGCACAACCCCAGCCGCGATGCAAAATGTTTGACTGTCGGCCATTTCGTGAAGTCGGTGCCCAATTCACCGATGCGCGTCAATGCATGAATTTCATCAATCGAAAAGATAGTGTACTTTTAGCCATTCTTGGCGAGTGGGGTGTGTAAGCACCGTGATCCAGCCAGTGTCTTGCACAACGCGGAATGGATAAGAATGGAGATTATCTCATTCAAATTGACATTGTCTCCAACTCAGGAAGAATCAGGGGGCTTACGCCACCCCGCTCGCCTTTTCGTCGTGCTTCACACGACGCTGACGATTTACAAAACATTTGCCGCTGTGTACAGAATTCATGGGTATCCACTTTGCGTTCTCTGCATACTTGTGGTTAAAATTCTTTCCTCTATATGGCTGAATCTGGCTGGCAAATTGTGGCGGCGCGATGAGCGCGTGAAACCCTTGTTCGATGTCGCTCGCGGATTTTCTTGCGGGCTTCGCGTGGATCGGCTCGATCTTGTTGCGGATTGCGTTTGGCCATCGCGACCTCCGGCGTAACGAGTGGGGGAAGTGAAAAGCGTGTCGCGGGGGAGTCGGCAACAAGCACAGCCGCCCCAACGGGATCCGGCACGCACCGATACGAAGTCGGCTGGTGGCGGTCACCAAACGCGTGGGCCGAAAACGCCCCCCAACTCAGTCGAACCAACGGGTTGAGTCGAAAGACTCGATCACCATTTGCCAAACGAGCATCTCGCGATACGTTGGGTATGAGATAGGCAAGTTCCTCTCACTGTGTGACGGAGGCTTCCCCGCGCGGCGGGGAACCAGGCGTTACAGGGCCCGGTTCATCAGTCACTCGCTCAGGGCCGCCGCCCCTAAGCTTTGTCGTTCGGCGACAGTAGGCGCAGAGATGGAGCCATCATCTAGCGACCCTTGGCGTGTAAGTTGGGAGGTCATGCATGCCTGCGCGTGGTGGAAACTGAACAACAGCGCGGACTTGCCGCCGTCTGTCAGTAACGGGCGGCCGTTCCACGGTCTACCGCGTCTCCGCTTATGGGACGACGCGAAGGGGTTTGGGTGTGAGTCCGAGCCGACCACGCTCACCGTGTACGAGTTGTTCACCGACGACGACCGGCGCGAGCCGGTTGTACGGGAGGCCGTGTGGCAACGATCTGCGGATCTGAGCCGCGTACATCAAGAGATGAAGCGGTCGAGCCAGTCGGTCACCTTCAGGCCCACGGTCAGAGTGCGAGATGCAGAAGTTCCGGCTGAGCAGTTGGCCACGATTCTATCCGAAGCCGGGGGGTTCCGGCTGCCAGTCGCGTGGTTCCGCAATACCGAGTCAGTGACCTCCGATGTCGGTGGCCACGGGTTCGAGTTCTTCAGCCGGGATCAACCACCGGCCGCGCTCAAGCTGGAGTGGTCTTACGACACGCCGCAGAATTGGGAGCCGGTCCTTGACTGGTGCGGGCGGCTACGACAGTTCCTGGAGAACTGTCTTCCGCGAGAGTAAGGCAGTCGGCCCAAAACTTCTTCCGGCGGATGCATCGGGTTTTTACCCGACGTAAACACCATCGCTGATTGGGCTGAAGCCGAACGGTTCGTAGGTGGTGCCGTTGCCGGGGTCGCCGCCACTCCAACTGCCGGTGGCCGCGCGATAGACTTTGACTGCCGCCGGTACGCGCTCGCCGCTTCCGACGATGAGATCGGGCTTGCCGTCGCCATCCACGTCGCTGATCGAGGGCCGCACGCCGCCGCGTTCGCTGGCCCCGTAGGCGAAGAAGTTCGCGAGCGGTTGGGCTTTCGCCACAGCGAC
>JAYSYJ010000103.1:0-6011 GCA_043727675.1 Fimbriiglobus sp. | reverse complement strand
ACTGACCCAAATTTGACCGGAGGACAGATCGCATGACGAGACCCGTGATCGGCGTGGCCATGCAAACGCTGCCGGGAAAGCCGGGTGGCGACCTCCCCCATTGCTGGATTATGGGGCATCGGTACGTTCAAGCGCTCTGCGAAGTCGGGGCGATTCCCTGGTTGATCCCACTGTTGCCGCACGATCCCGAGACCATGAACGCCCTCTTCGAGAAGCTCGACGGCGTCTTCCTGACCGGCGGTGTCGATGTCGATCCCAGTTGCTACGGCGAAAGCAAACACCCCAAATGCGGGACGACCGACCCCGACCGCGATGCCATTGAAATCTTGCTGCTCGAACACGCGATGCGAACCCGCAAACCGTTGCTCGCCGTCTGCCGGGGGATTCAGATTCTCAACGTGGCCTGCGGCGGCACGCTGTATCAAGATGTCAACGAGCAAGTGCCCGCGGCGATGAAACACGATTTTTTCCCAACGCTCGACAACCCGAGCCGCACCTACTTGGCCCACGAAGTTGCGGTGAAATCGGGGACGCGTCTCAGTGCGATTCTCGGCGAAACGGTGGTGCTCGTGAACAGCATGCACCACCAGGCGATCAAGGATCTCGCCCCGAATCTGCTGCCGAGTGCCTACGCCCCAGATGGCATCATCGAAGGGGTGGAGGGTAATACGGATCAATTCGTCGTGGCGGTGCAATGGCACCCCGAAGAACTCGCCGAGACGCAACCGGGTATGAAGCAGCTTTTTATCAGCTTTGTGGAAGCGTGTGCGGCGTAATCCCACTGGCCCATACTCTGCTACTTCCGCATACTTCCATAACCTCTCAGTGCAACCTGTGTCCTCGCTGGTTTCGACCCCATGCACCGACAGTACCACAGCTGGTATAGCCCGTCGCTCGAACGCGACATGGAGCTACTCGAATTCGGCCACGGTGGCGCCCGCGTCGTCGCTTTCCCGACCTCCGGTGGCACGTTCCACGAATGGGAAGACCGGGGCATGATCGACGCCCTGCGTGAGCCGCTGGAACGGGGCTGGTTCCACCTCACCTGCGTGAATGCCGTCGACCGAGAGAGCTGGTACGCCCGGAGCAAACACCCCGGTAGCCGGGCCTGGCGGCAAGAACAGTACGATCGTTACATCGCCGACGAAGTGCTGCCGTTCACGCAGTCGCGCAACTCGAATCCGTATCTCATCGCCACAGGGGCGAGTTTCGGTGGATACCACGCACTGACGTTTGGGTTACGGCATCCCGAGCTAGTGAACCGGATTCTGGCCATGAGTTCGCTCGTGGATATCCGCCGTTTCACCGACGGGTTCCACAACGAGACCATCTACTTCCACAACCCGCTCGACTTCATTCCGAACGAATCCGACTACGCCCGGTTGGACGCACTCCGTCGGCAGAACATCATTCTGGCCGTCGGAAAAGGTGACCGACTCATCGACCAAAACCGGGAACTCTCCGGCCAACTCTGGAACAAGGGCATCGGCAACGCCCTCCGCGAGTGGGACGGATTCGCACACGATTGGCCCTACTGGCACCGCATGGTGCAACTGTATTTGGGCGGAGAATAATTCATGGTCAAAGTCGGACTGCTGTGCGGCCGTGAATGGTCGTTCCCACCTCGTTTTCTCGATGCCGTGAACAGTCGCCAGGCCGGCGTCCACGCCGAGTTCATCCGACTCGGTGGCACCACCATGGCGGAGTCGATTCCGTACGCGGTGATCGTCGATCGCATTTCACACGAGGTGCCGTACTACCGGAGCTATTTGAAACACGCCGTGCTCGAAGGGGTTCGCGTCGTCAACAATCCGTTCATGTGGACGGCCGACGATAAATTCTTCGATGCGTCGCTCTGCACGAAGTTGGGGCTGGCCCACCCGAAAACGATGGCGATCCCGAACAAGGAGTACGTTCCGGGGATTGTGCCGAGCGAGAGCCTGCGGAACCTCATGTTCCCGCTGAACTGGGATTACATCGTTTCGCAAGTGGGCGGCCTGCCGTGCATCTTGAAAGATGCCCACGGTGGCGGTTGGCGAGGCGTTTACGTTTGCAAGACGCTCGACGAATTGATCCAGAGCTACAACGAATCGGGATTGATGACGATGATCGCCCAGGAGTTCATCCACTGGGATCAATACGTCCGCTGCATGTGCTTGAATCAGAAGGACGTGTTGGTGATGCCCTACGACACGCACCATCGCAAATACATCCCCGACGACGACTACCTCAGCCCGGCACTCCACGACCGAATCGTCCGGGATTCTCTTGCGCTCGTCACCGCTCTCGGCTACGACATGAACACCGTGGAGTGGGCCGTGAAAGGAGGTATTCCCTACGCCATCGACTTCATGAATCCGGCACCCGATATGGACGTGAATTCGCTGACGCCCAAATACTTCGAGTGGTGCGTCGAAAAAATGGCCGATATGGTGATCGAAATGGCATTGAACCCCAAGCCGCAATCGACCGAGTTCCGTTGGTCGGAATTGTTTTGAGGTCGGCTCAGTATGCGATCGGGTTGGCGTCGTCATCCGACGTCGCACTTTTTAACACTTCTCGGATTCGGGTTTTCGATTCGTCGGGCATTCGCACGTCTGCCGGCCCGTTGGTTTCGTTCCAGAACTCTTCCAAGGCACGGTCGATGTCGATCAGTTGCTTCCGGAAGCGTCGACACGCCCCGCACACCAAGCGGTGGGCACCCAGTACGAACCGCCTGTGGAAGGTCAATTCGGTATCCAATTCCTGGGAAGTGAGTTCGGTCGCCCGACGGCAGGAGATCAACACGTCTGGTTTCGCTTTCTGAATATTAGGGATCGAGACCGTACCAATTTTTGCTCAAGCATTGCCACATGCGGAGGCGAGCCCGATGCAACATCACCCAGAGATTGGTCGGAGTGATCGCCACCGTTTCGCAAATTTCGTCGCCAGGAGTTTCGTCCAGATGCCAGAGCACAAACACCTCGCGCAACCGCGCGGGCAATTTGTCGGTGCAACCGTGGAGAACGTTCCAGAATTCCAATCGATCCGTGTCCGACTCCGGCGTATCCGATACCCAACGTTTCGGGGATGTTCGCCATTTTCCGGATCGAGTGAACAACCCGTCCACCCGTCGATCCGTGTCGCTGGCCGAATTCTTACGTTCACGAATTGTTCGACGGAGCCAGTCGATGACTTTGCGTTTCAAGATGGCCGTGAGCCAGCTCCGTTCTTTCGCGCGGCCGGCGAACCGTTCCCGGCCCCGCCATGCGGCGAGCAACGTTTCTTGCACCAGATCTTCAGCCAAATCCTCCCGCACGACTTTGCGGAGTGCGTAACGGTAGAGGAAATCACCGTGCCGATCCAACCACTGCTGCGGGTCGATGCCGTTGTCCAATATCGGCCCGCCCCGTGGCACCTTCACATCCATCATCACCGCTCCTGATCAACTTCGTAGTCCGGTGTCATCCTGATCCGGATTCCGCAACTCAGTTAGTCGCTCGACTGCGAATCTCCTTACAGCCGGGCAAAAATATTTTTGCAATTGTGCTCGAACTCAGAAATTTCTTCGGGAAGTGTAAGGCCCACGCCACTCGAGCAACCAACTCACCGTAACACGCGGAATGAGTCCCGTGTTGGATTGTCCCCCGCAACGAGGAAGTTTCCCGATGAATTTGTTCAGCTCGTCTTCCACGACTCTACGTTCGACCGTGACCCGCGCTTTGCTCGGCTTGGAGCCACTCGATCAGCGCGACGTGCCGGCCGTGCTCAGCGCCGGGAGCGTACTGGAACGCCCCGAAGGTAACGATGTCGCCATTGTTTACACCGAGACAAACAACCCGCAAGAGGGACGCAACGCGGTGTTGGCGTTCCGGCGCGATGGCCGCACCGGTGACCTCACTCGCATCGGATCGTTCGCCACGGGCGGAACCGGGCAATTGAACATCCCCAAGCTCGTCGGCCCGGATGACGGCGACCAGCAAGTCCAGGCGACCGCCGACGGCAAGTTTCTTTACGCGGTGAACCAAGGGAGCGACAACGTCTCGGCATTCCGAATCCAGCGGAATGGTTCACTGCAATTGATCGGGACTTTTTCCTCCGGTGGCGATCAACCAGACAGCATCGGGATCGCCGGCAACATTTTGTACATCGGCAACCGCGGTGATGCAGCAGCCGGAGTGAATGGAACGACGACGCCGAGCGTGACCGCATTCACCATCGACCGGGACGGTGGCCTCGACCGGATTGCGAATTCCACCATCACATTCCCAGTCGGCACCCTGGTGACCCAGACGTTGGTCTCACGCGACGCCCGCTTCCTGTTCGTCGAAGTGGCGAGTTTCCAGGGTACGGCGGGTGGCAACACGGTGAACACGTTCCGGATCAATGCCGATGGCACCCTCACAGCTGCACCGGGTGGGCCGGCCAGTGCGGGGACCAACGCGCCGGTTCTATTGGGCGCGATCAGTCACCCGAGTTTGAACATTGTTTACACCGGCTTTGCATCGTCCGGCCAAGTCGGCGTCTTCACGTACGACGAAACCGGGCGCACAAACTATGTGGGCACGGCCTCCAATAGTGGTGCGGCCCCGTGCTGGTGCCAAATCAGCAAAGATGGCCGCATACTCTACGTGTCGAATACCGTCACCGATTCGGTGAGCGTCTTCTCGCTGGCCGACCCGTTGCATCCGGTTCAAATTCAAGAACTCAAACTCGGTGGCCCGCGTGGCACCCCCGGCGGTGCGCAGACATTCGTGTTCGAGATCGCACTCGACCCGACGGGCAAATTCTTGTTCGCCGTCTCACAGTCGACGGATCCCTCGTTCCCCCAGGGAAATCAGTTGCACACGCTGCGACTCGCCCGCGATGGCACCCTGAGTGAACCGCTGGCACCGATCATCTTTTCGCAAAAGGATGTCCCTGCGAACGCCCATCCGCAAGGGCTTGCCATCGTCCAAATCAACGGCCGTCGGTCGTTTGGTGGCGACCGCATTTACGTCGGTTCGGATCAGTTCGGCGATAACGGTTCCGAATCGGATCAACTGCGGGATGCGTTGAATCTGTTCCGCCACTATCGCCGCCATGGCTCACGGGGCTGATCGGCGGTAAGATCGGATCGACCGAGAGCGCACAATATCGAGTGCGTTCTCGTGTTACTTTTCTAATTCTTCGTGTGGAAGTACTCAATCATGTCGATCCTCGACACGCTGGCGGCTTCGCTGGTCGCACTCGGACTCATCGGTGCCTGTGGCCAATGTGCCAATCCGAAGCCGATCCCCGCCCCGGAGTTCACCGGCGTGACCGAATGGCTCAATGCGAAACCGTTGAAAATGGCCGACCAAACCGGCAAAGTGGTGATCGTGCATTTCTGGACGAACGGTTGCTTCAACTGCGTCAACAACTATCCCCACTACCGAGCCATGCAGGACAAATATCAAGAGAACAAAGACTATTTGATGGTCGGCATCCACACGCCGGAGTTTGACGCCGAGAAGAGAATCGAGCGGATCCAAGAGCGGATGGAGAAGAATAAACTGACGTTCGCCGTCGCCGTGGACAACGATCTCGCCAACTGGAAAGCGTGGGGCGTGCGTTGCTGGCCGTGCCTTTACTTGGTGGATAAGGCTGGAATTGTCCGTTACCACTGGGAAGGGGAACTCGGCGAAGACGGTGCCAAACGGGCCATCAAACTCATCGATGAACTGCTGAAGGAACCCGCACCGAAAGCCAAATGATCGCTCCCCATTCACCGCTGCAAATTACACCGTCACCGCAGGATCAGTAGGTGACTTGGCCTTGTGAAGATAGCATTGCTCACATGTAGGGATGAGTCATGTGTAGGATTTGCCCAGTTGCCTATTCTAAGGAGCGTTTTCCCAGCCGAAATATTTTCGCAGCCGCGACTTGTTCATCAAAAGATGGCGAAGTAACTTTGTAACCGTTCACCCCATACACAACGTTGGTCCCGTCGTCCCGGCCCGGCGGGCGGCGATGCACCGGCTCAGGAACTCCAGCGCGTTGCGATTTTGGAG
>JAYSYJ010000102.1:0-6029 GCA_043727675.1 Fimbriiglobus sp. | reverse complement strand
AAGCCAGCATCGCCGGGTTCGATGTGTTCAGCGATCCGATCCGCGCCCGTCGGCAGATCGGCTACATGCCCGAAAGTTGCCCGCTCTACCCGGAAATGCGTGTGACCGAGTACTTGAAGTTCCGCGGTGGCTTGAAAGGCCTCGGTGGATCGGAGTGCCGGCGCCGCATGGATTACGTTCTCGAAAAGTGCTGGCTGAAGGATGTGAAACGCCAACTCGTCGGCACCCTGTCGAAGGGGTACCGCCAGCGTGTCGGACTCGCCGATGCCCTGTTGGCCGATCCGCCGGTGTTGATCCTCGACGAACCGACGGCCGGCCTCGACCCGACGCAAATTCGGGAGACGCGAAAGCTGATCCGCGAACTCGGCCAAGAACACACGATGCTGCTGTCCACGCACATTCTCAGTGAAGTGGAGATGGCCGCCGACACGGTGATCATCATTTATCAAGGGCAAGTCGTGGAACACGGCTCGCTCGACGACGTTCGGAAGAAGCACAAGAATCAAAACCTCGAAGACATCTTCGTTCGCCTGACCGGGCAAGAAGGCATTTAGCCGCGAGACGAAGTCGAGCGCGACTGCACCGCGCATTCGGCTCCGTCTCGCGGTTAACGGTTCACACAAGGATCATTCACGATGCGTCCGTTGTTCGCCCTCATCAAGCGCGAGTTCACCGCGTATTTCCTGTCGCCGGTGGCCTACGTGACGCTGGCCGTATTTCTGTTGGTCACGGGCCACCTGTTCTACTTGGTGCTGACCGGCCTGACAAAACCGGGGTCGAGCGGCATCGAATATCCGATGCAGGCCCTGCTCGGCGACGAGAAGTTCTGGTTGGTCTTCCTGTTCATCCCGCCGTTGCTGACGATGCGATTGCTGGCCGAGGAACGTGGGACCGGCACCCTCGAAAGCTTGTTGACCTCGCCGATCCGGGACTGGCAAGTCGTGGCCGGGAAGTTCATCGGGGCTTGCTTGTTCTACATCGTGCTCTGGCTCCCCACGCTGGCTTACTTGCCGATTTTAACCGACATGCGGACGCCGGAATGGAACCCGCAAACGTGGACGTTCGGCATCGACCCGCGTCCGGTGCTGACCTCGTACCTCGGCGTGTTACTCGCCGGCGGCATGTTCCTCGGCATCGGTTTGTTCGTCAGTAGTCTCGTGAAGAGCCAACTCGTCGCCGCGATGATTTCGATGGTGGTGAGTTTGGTGTTCGTACTGGCGGCGTTCTGGCGGCCCGATCTCGACACCGGTTCGCTGGCGTACCGCTTGGTCTATTTCATCAGCGTGCCGGAGCACTTCCGCCGCGACTTCAGCCGGGGCATCGTCGATACCCGGCATTTAATTCTGTACGGCAGTATCACGCTGTTTACCTTGTTCTTGACGGTGCGGTCGCTGGAATCGCGGCGGTTGCGGGCTTAGTGGGTGTGGACTTCCGGAACCGAGGATTTGATCGATGAAGACCGATAGCCGCCAGAAGACTTCCGTCGGTTCGCGATTCCGCTTCTTGCTGCGGGCCTTCGGGCTGACCGGGCTGTTGACGCTCTTGGCCGGGGCTGTGCTTGCCTCGGCCACGTGGCCCGCCCTCACGGGCGATCCCCAGCAGGCGTGGACTGTCACCGGGGAAGCGTTGAAAGGCCCATTCGGAGAGAGTGCGAAGATCGCCGCGTTTCTGATTTCGATTAGCGCCGGTGTCGTCGCGATGTGGCTCGCGATCGAACTGGTCGGAGGTTTGCTGCTCGTCACGGGGCGCAAGAGTGGGGCCGGTTTCAACAACGCTACGCAAATGGGCTTGGCCGTCGGTCTGGTCGTGGTCGTGAATCTGATTTCATTTCAGTATTATTCTCGAACCGATGCGACGCGGGACAAACGGTTCACGTTGGCCCCGGAGCTCCAAGAGCAGTTGCGGAAGCTCGATCCGAAGTCGCCAACCACGATTGTCGTGCTACAAATGGACAAGACTTCCGCGGCCGAGCCGGATCGCTCCGATGCGCTCTCGACGGCGGGCCAAGCGAAGATCGTCGAGAAGGTGCGTGATCTCGTCGAAGAGATCCGGGAGTTCGGCCCGCAGTTCGATGTCCACGTGCTTCACACCAAAGACGAAGACTTCGAGGGGAAGCTGGCCGCGTTGACCCAAGATACCGATCCGAAAACGCAAGTGAAGAAAGATCGTTTGAAGTCGGCGATTCAGAGTGCTCCCGAGAACAGCATCTTCTTTTACCACGATGGTCGCATCCAACGCCTCGGGTTCAACCAGTTCTATCTGCTGGACAAAACCGCATCGCACGATGTCAAGAACCTCGTCCTGATTCCGCAGGGCAAAGAAGCGTTCGTCCGCAAGGTCATCAGCGTCGAAGCCCGTCGGCCCCGCGTCGCCGTCGGCGTGATTCACCCCTGGCTTTCGACGAACGACAACCGCGAGGAATTCTCGGCCCCCGGCATCCGCAAATCGCTGGAACTCAACGGCTACGACGTCGTCGATTTGATTTTGAAGAAGGGGTGGGATGTCGGGGAACCCGGCCCGGCCGCGAGTAGCCTGCGCGAAAGCAAGCTGGAAGAAGTGGAGTCGCAATTGCAAGCCGCAACCGATGACGTCGCCGAAGCGGAATCGCAATTGCAGCAACTGAAAATCTACCGCGAGAAGACGTTCCTAGCACCGCTCGCCGAACTCGACCGGAACTTCCGCCGCGTGGTCGGCCGGGCCATCGACGACGATGGGGATCGCCAGCGGCTCCGCGATCGATTGCTCGACCCGAATATTTTGCAACGGGAAACCGAGTTGGTCGACGCCAAGAAGCGGCAAACCAAATTGGAGCCGGAGTACCTCGAATTCACCCGGGACGACAAACTGATGGCGGCCCGGCGCGACCCGAACATCAAAACTCGCCTCGCCGAGACGCTCGCCGATTGCGACTTGCTCATTCTCAGCCGCCTGACGGTGATGAGCCTGTCGGATCGGCGATCGATCCCGTCGAGTTTGCACAACTTGACCAAGGATCAAGCCGAAGTCATCAAAGACTACCTGAAGGCGGGTAAACCGGCGATCTGTTGCTTCGGTGCCGCCGACCTCGGCCCGAAGCAACAACAACGACCCGATGACTCGTCCGGCCCGGATGATGTCGAGAAATTGATCCGCCGACTCGGGGTCGACCTCGGTTCCCAGATCATCGTCACCGATCTCGAATACCAATCGATGGCCACGCGGCAGTCGAGTCCGTTCGGAACCTCGGTGGATGCCCCGCCGTTGCAAATTCATGCGGCCGAGTCACCGAACCCGGTGGCCCGCGCCTTCGACCTGTCGAACCGTTCCTTGGCGGGCCAACTGAAGGTGATCCGCAGCGGGTTCCGCCC
Source organism: Fimbriiglobus sp. (assembly GCA_043727675.1). Lineage (GTDB taxonomy): Bacteria > Planctomycetota > Planctomycetia > Gemmatales > Gemmataceae > JALHQU01. The sequence goes on along the minus strand of JAYSYJ010000102.1, from coordinate 2,682 downwards.
CGTCTACTTCGATCCGAGTTCCTCCGCGAAATCGAGCGCGGAAGTCTTGGAGACGACGGCCGAAGGTTGGAACAAAAACTGGCCCGAAACCCAAGCGTTCGGCAGCCCGCGCTACTTGCCGAAGTTCGAGGCCACCAAGCCGACGGACGAACGCAAAGGAACCCGCAACGAGGAACGCAAAGGCTCATTCCCCGTCGGGGTGGCCGTGGAAGTGGCCGTGCCCGCCGAGTGGATCGATCCGAAATCGGTTGCGGCCTATGCGGCCAGTGTGGTGGGGGCGTTCGCGGCGGTGCCCGTTGGCCCGCCACCGGGTTTGGCGTTCAGCACGACGAACCCAGACCGTTTCCACGCGGCCATGACAAAAGAGTTACTGACGACACGGTTGGTGGTGTTCGGGCACGGTGGCTTGTTCAACGGGAAAGAACTCGAACCCGGCCGCGAGACACTGCTGCTGCAATCGGTGCACTGGAGTTTGAAACGGGACGATCAAATGCTGCGCGATGCCGCCGAGAAATGGCACTATCCGCGCTTGCAACTGTCGCCGGTGGAATACGCCAGCTGGCGTTGGGGTACGTTCCTGGGGTTGCCCTTGCTCGCGGCCTACCTCGGGTTGATCGTGTTGATGCTCCGTCGGTTGCGATAGCGCTTGTTCGGGTTCCTTTCACCATTGCCCCCGGTGCCGCATGCGCTGGTTGACGACTTTGTTCCTTCTCATCCTCGTCGCCGCTGGCGGGGCCTTCGCATATTTCGGCAACGATGTGCTCACGCGCGTCGGGCTGCGGCAAGCCGCGGCTCCACCGACGGAATCGCAAGCGGCCCTCGAACCGTTGCGTACGGGGACGATCTCGAAGATCGAACTCAGCGTGCCGGGACAGCCACCGCTGACGCTGGAGAAGACTCCGGCGGGGGTCTGGACTCAGCCGGGCAACTGGCAGGTACGCGAGAAAGAAGTTTCGGAACTGATCGACGTGTTGACGAACTTGAAGACGCGCTTCGCCGCCATCGCGGTCGAAGCGGATCTCAAACCGTTCGGTCTCGACGCGAGCCAGAAACCGGTGCAGGTGATCGCTTCCATCGATGGCAAACCGGTGACCTTGCTGTTCGGTCAACCCGCAGAGCAAGCCGGTGAAGCGGCGACCGCGCGGTCGGCTTATGTCCGTGTGGCCGCGGCGAACGAAGTGCTGCGGATCGCCCCGGACGCTTTGCGAATTGTGTCGCGCAGTGCGGAAGAGTACCGCCGCCGACAGCTCTTCGGCGAAGCGACGCGCAGCCGGTTCGGGGGCGACGATGCCGGCCCACCGTTGCCCGTGTTGAACAACGATGTGACTGAATTGACCATCGCCGGCCCCGTGGGAAGTTACAAGCTGAAGCGGACACACGACAACCCGGCGTCACGCCGGGATGCGGATCGTCCCGACGCGAGCAAAGCCCTCTTTGCCAATGAATTGGCCGACGCCTGGAAGCTCGTCGCCCCGGTCGACGACCGTGTCGATCCGGCGAAATTGAAGGCCATCCTCACGACGGTGCCCGATCTCTGGGTCGAAGGGTTCGCCAAGCCCGACGCCATTTCGGAACCGAACACCGCATCGGAAAATTACGCGAAACTCAGCGGCTTCACCCGCGATGTATTTAGCACGAAGTTCCTCGCCCCGGCGGCCCTCGTCGGTGTCGCCCCCGTCCAAGCGACAGCCGTCGCGTATCCGCCCGAGCGTTCGATCACGATGACGCTCAAATCGGGCGCCGCGCGGACGTTGCGAATCGGAGCGGTGGCGCGCACCAGTACCCGAATTGAACCGGGAATCCCGATGGGGCCGATGGCTCCGCCGCCGATGCCGCGCATCGTCGAAGACAAATACTACTTCGCCAAATTCGAAGACAACCCGCTGCTGTTCGAAGTGCGGGCGGATCGCGTCGATGGGCTGTTCCTCACGGCCGATGACCTCCGCGATGCGACGTTGGCCCGATTCAACACCGCAGAAGTCAGCGAAGTCCGCGTGGCCTTGCGCGGTGCCGCACCGTTTGTACTCACCCGCAAACTGGGCGTGAAAGACGCCGAGAAAGACGAGGACAAACAAGATCGTTGGTACCTGGGCGACCGGCTCGCCGACAGCGCCAAGATCGGCGAGTTCCTCGATCAACTGGGCAAACTCGACGCGAAGACCCCCGCCGATCGACTCGGGATCAGCGGCCAACCCACAAGCACCGAGGTCACCATCGTGGCCCAAGCCCGAGTGCCCGACGGTGACACCGCCCCGGCGAGCCGGACGTATGCGTTCCAGTTCGGTGCCGCCGATGCGGTGACGAAAAAAGTGCCGGTGCAAGTGGCCGGTTGGGCGCGTGTCAACCTGCTGGATGACGCGATTGTGAAGCTCGTGGAACGACCGGCCGTGGCGTACCGCAGCCGCAAGCAGTACGACACCGCCGAACTCAAGCTCACGAAATTCGACGTGACCGAAACTAAGCGGGTGCTGGACAAAGACGCGGACAAACTGTTGCTCGAACTGGCGTCGAAACCGGGCGACCAAGGCCTCGAATGGGAACTCGTCAAACCAGTGGCCACGAAAGCCGACAGCGGAAAAGTGGTGAAGCTCGTCGACGATCTGACACGGCTCGAAGCGGTCGAATACTTGGATGAGAACCCAAGCGACGTGGACTTGGCCGAGAAGTACGGGTTCAAACCGA
>JAYSYJ010000101.1:0-1933 GCA_043727675.1 Fimbriiglobus sp. | reverse complement strand
TCCGCAGGTGAGTGAACCCGAACGTCATTTGGCCGAAATCGAGAAGTGAGAGGAGGGCGATTCGAAGTTCGAGAACGCTCAACACCACACCAAGGAATCCGTCGATGACCGATCCAACTCCTCCGCTCGTAGTCGATGCCAAGGCCCTCGCGAAACTGCTCAACTCGGGACTTCGGACCGTGCGAGCGTTAGATGCTGCCGGCAAGTTGCCCGCACCCATTCGCCTCGGCGGTCGTGTGCTTTGGCTCGTGAATGGGCCGAACGGCATCGGTGCCTGGCTCGAAGCCGGGGCGCCAAAACGCGATGATTGGGAATCGAGAAAGGCCTCTCCCAAAACGCGAAACTAGTAGTGGGTGACCGGTAAAAGGTTGCACGCCTTCATTGGGCAGTCGGACGATGAAGGCAGCGGTTCAAACAAACGGCATCCGGGTTGTCCCCGATGGTGTTCCAGGTTACGTCGGGAAGCGGATCGTGTAGCGAACGCAACCAACCTCTCATCGCGAGGGGGAACGGATTATAATCTGTGTTTTTATGGTGATGTTGCGAGAGACAGCACCAAGGTCACCACTGTGTCTCGCATCTTTCAGGAAAGGATCGTTCCATGGCCAAGCCCTATAAACTCTCCAGCACCCGAGCACTACCTCACGATGCCGAAATCGTCCAGCAAGACGGCAAGCGGTACGTTCGCCTGAAAGAACGCGGGAAGGCAGTTCTGTATCCGCTCACGAAGGACGGACTGAAGTATCTCCGTCCCGCGAAGAAATGGTACTTCGACATCCGCGATGCCCTCGGCACCGTGCGTCGGGTGAAAGGCTTCGCAGATCTTAAAGCGACCGAGCAACTCGCCGCCGAGATGGAACGCAGCGCATCACGGATCCGCAGCGGGTATACCGATCCGGCGGAAGAGCATTCTCGCCGACCATTGGTCAACCACCTGAGGGACTACGCCGCCGCCCTCGAAGCGAAGGGGAACGTGGCCGCTCACAACCGGGCCACGATTGCTAAAGTGTCCGCGATGCAAGCCGCGTGCGGATTCGTGTTTGTCGCCGACGTTGATCCCGGCAAAGTGTCCATCTGGTTCGCTGAACTCCGTAGGCCCGGCCGAATGGCTCTGATTCCATCTGGTGATACCTTCGCGTCGTCGGAAGTGTCCACGATGCTCGGCATCAGCACCGACGCGGTTCGTCGATTCGTGGCCCGGCACCGATTGCCGACTGTCGGCCGTGGCCCGGGCCGTCGATTGCCAAGGGCGACGGTTGTGGCCATTGCGGAACGATCTGCCCAAGGGAACGGTCCGGCCACCATGAACCGCTACGTCACCGCGATACGGGGATTCTTCCGTTGGCTCGTGAAGGTGAAACGCATCGGATCCGATCCGCTCGATTCGCTCGGCATGGTGAACGCCGCCGTCGACGTTCGACACGCCCGCAGGGAACTGACCGCCGACGAACTCCGGACGCTTCTCGTGGTCACCCAGGCGAGCAAGAAGCCGTTCCGGGGGCTGACGGGCGAAGCTCGATACTTTCTTTACCTCTTGGCCGCCGGCACCGGCTTCCGGGCCAATGCACTGGCGAACTTGACCCCGGCCGACTTCGATCTGAATACCGACTCCCCGACGGTGACACTGGCCGCCCGCTTCAACAAGTCTCGCAAGACGAAAGTGCAACCGATACCGGCCGACGTGGCCGATGCACTGCGGGGCTATCTCACCGGCAGGCCCGCCAACGCACTGGTTTGGGGAGGAACGTGGTCGAGTGGCTGCACGGGGGCAGAAATGCTTCGCCGGGACCTCGAAGCCGCCGGCATCGCCTACGCCGTGGAAGGCCCGGACGGCCCGGAGTACGCCGACTTCCATGCCCTCCGCCACACCTACTTGACCATGTTGGGCCGCAACGGTGTCGATCTTCGCACCGCACAAGAGTTGGCCGGACAC
>JAYSYJ010000100.1:0-18359 GCA_043727675.1 Fimbriiglobus sp. | reverse complement strand
TCAGCATATCGGGAAGTTGAGCCAGTGCCGTCGGTGTATCGAGCTTCTCGTCGAACAACTTGTTCGCTTTCAACTCTTTGATGATCAACCCCAGGCCCATCTCGGCGGTCGCTAGCTTCTTCTGAGCCTCCACAACTTTGGCATCAGCACTGAGTGCGGCTAAATTTGCGGCTTCGAGTTCTTTCGTGGCCTTCTCGGCCAGCCCTTGAGCCACTTTCGTTTCCGCCTTCGCTAGTTCGGTATTCTCCGATTGCGCTTTCAACTCGGCCGTCGCTTTGTTGGCGTTAATTGTGGCTTTGGTGACCGTCGCTAAAGCCGATTTCAGTTGCAGCTCCGTCGCTTTTGCAGACTCGCGTGCCGCAGCCAATTGATCATTGAGGTTTTTGCGATCCGCTTCCGCCTTAGTAGCGGCGAGTGTTGCGGCCCCGAGTTGGACGCGGTTTTCTTCCAGCATCGCCATGGCGGGCGCCGAGACTTGCTTGCTCGCATCGATCGGCGTACGACTCGGGAGGACATCCCCGAGATAGAGTCCTGCGAATGCCCCTGCCCCGAAGAGTAAACCCAATGCCCCCCCACCGAGCCAACCCACCAGTCCGCCACTGCTCTTGGATGTTTTTGCCGGAAGGACACGAGTCGTTTCGCGTTTGCCCTTTCGTTTGGGCACGGCGATCGGTTCTTCGTCGTCCTCGACTTCGATCGGATCGAGGCGTTTCGGCGGTGCCACCACGGCTCCGGCCCCCGATGTCCCGACGAACCCTCGTTTGGCCGTCGGCGTCGTGGAAGTCCCCGCGATGGCCACGTCATCCGAGAACGGATCGACGTCCGCATCTTCGTCGTAAGTGCTCATCATCGACGATTGCACCGAGCTCGACAGCGGCTGGGTGGCCCAATCGACCATCCCGCTGAGTTGTTCACCATCGCCTGGCTTCGATGCGGCGAATTCGACAACGCCCTCGTCGTTCGGCAATTGCAAATTTGGAATCGAATGCAACGAACTCTTCCTGAAGATGCTCGAGCCGCCGTCTTCCGCGGGGAACATCATGTTCTCCGTGGCGTCATCCGAGGAACCCAGCGATAGCGCATCGAGTTCGATCCGCGAACTTTCCTGACTCGAGGTCGCGCTGAAAATACTCGACAGCGGCCCCGTCAACCGTTCGGGATCCCGTTCCGGGTTCAGCAAATCGACGCCGGACGGATCGAACTCCCTCGGGTCACCAAAACTGATATCCGAGTCGGAGCTGTCGGGGAAAATGTGCGAGCCTGACAATTGCACTTCGTCGAAATTCGGCGTGTCGTCCAACTGTGGGATCCGATCGTACTCCCGAATCACTTCGCTTTCGGTGATCGAATTCGTGACTTGTTGTTCCTGCCAGTTCGTTTTATTTGGACGCGCCCCATCGGCGTCGAGGCCGGCGAACAGATCTTCAATGACGTGTGTTTTACCCATGTCGGTGTCGGATGGTGCGGAGAGATCCGTCGACGCCAACCGAGCCGCCGGGGGGATCGAATCGAACCAGCCCGAACCGGGCGAGGTTGGAACCAACGACTCGGCGTGACCGAAGATCGACGATCCGCTGTCAGTCGATCTCGGAACGGGGCCACCCAAGTTCACCGACGAGTTTTCCCGGTATCCGCGCCGCATGATCATCGACGGTGATTCGGGCAGAGGTTCGTCGAACAGGCTCAGGGCATCGTCGTCCGCGCTCTGTTCCACCGGTAGCATTTCCTCGAAGTCGAGCAGTTCCATCGGCTCTTCGGGGAGGTGCTTCGGCTCCGATTTGGGCACCGACCGCCGAAAGATTTGGGAATCTTCGACCAAAAGATCAGGATCGCTGGGATTCGTGGCGGCCATATGGCGTCTCCGGACGGTTCGCCCCGAACGGGGCCGGCATCGAAGTCAACAACACTAAGGTAACTGGTAAATGGGGTAAGTTCATGGTTCGAAGCGATTTTTTCTCCACTTTTCTGATGAGAAGGTCGGAAAAGTTCACTTTCTTTCCAGTTCCCACCCGCCCTGGTGCGTCGTCCTGGTTGTCGCGCAGGCTTTGCTAGGCTTTTGTGCGATTCTCAATCCTAAGTTGTAACTTGGTTACCGATTCTGCGCTGTCAGCAAGCCTTTTCGCATATTTCTCAAAATTGGTACTGAGTTTGCACTGTCTAATTTGTCGACTGATTTTCCCATCTCACTCGCGTGCCATATGCCAACACTCGCCGGCTGGCCTACTTCCGGAATCGGCACCTTGCCAAGTTTCGTGGCTTCGGCTGAATTCGATGTGATCGAACTCCCAATTCTGTTACCCGAGTGGCAAGTGACTGCCTTGGAAGCGGCCGCCCACGAACGCGGGATGACCATTGGCCAACTCTTGCGTCGGCTCTTCGCGGATCTCTTTGCAGATCAACGCCCACACACACTTTGAAGTCGTTATTTCCATCTCTGCGCTCGACATTCGTCCTGCGGCTCATCGAAACGCATTCTAAGCTACCGGGCCACCTTTTCAATTCGGAGAGATCCCGATGTTCCGCATAGCGTTGCTCGGTTTACTTGTGAGTGCCTTGACACTGACGGCCGTTGATGTCCCCAAACCTGTTGGCAAGGCAAAAGAGGCTGGGCAAATCGACCCCAAGCAGTTCAAAACCATCTGCGAGACTGCGGATGTGATCGTGATCGGAAAGACTTTTGCACTTCTGACAGCGGAACTCGATTCCGAACCGCCGACGCCGGTCTACACGGTGGCGAAAATCGAAACTAAAGGAATGAAAATTCTGAAGGGGCGCGAAAAGGTTGGTGCTCGGCCGGAGAGCAAGATCGCCGACGCTTTCGAGGAATTGTCGCAACCCGCCGAAGCTTTTATGGATAAAACTGCAATTGTGGCCTTCAAGTGGGAAGGCAAGACCCCGAAACTCCTCATGCTGAGCGTCTACAACCCGACCGATCTCGCGTTGATTATTGAAAAATATCCGGAAGCGAAGTAACGCTATTCCGCAGACACGAAAAAAGCCGTCGGGATCATTCCCGGCGGCTTTTCGACGTTTCGAAAGTCAATTATTTGCAAGGATCGCAACCGGTGCTGCAGGCGGCAACCGGGGCACAGGGATCGCAACCCATGCGACCACGGAACACCCGGCTCAGCAGATCGCGGAGCGGCTGAGGACGGCTACCATCGCACATCAGATTGGCAAGGCCGCAAGCGGTCGAGCCGCTGCTGGCGTTGGCGCCACAGCCGTTGTCGCATCCATTCGAGCAGGCTTCGGCACAGACGGTGCGCGGGGTGCGAACCGTCACGCAGACCGGCACTTGCACGGCCACTTTCTTGCTGACACAAACAGGCACCATTTCCGTCACGCAGGTCGCCACTTTGACCGTCTTCGTGCAAGGCACTTGCTTGGTCACGCAGACCGGAACCTTCTTCGTGATGACGGTCGGAACCATGGTCGTCACGCACTGGGGAACCTTCTTCGTCAGCGTTTCTTGCACCATGCGGGTGGTCGTGACGGGCACTTGCTTCGTCACGGCGGTCGGCACCATCCGGGTCACTTTTGTCGGCACAATCTTCTTGATGGTTTCGGACACCTGACGCTGTTGCGTGTAGGCCACCCGACGCATTTGGGTTTCTTGGACGGTTTGCATCTTGTTGACCGTCACGCTGCGATTGCCCTTCAAACCTTCGACGAACACGCGTCCGGCGGCGGGGCGGTCGTAGTTGGCCGAACCGGCTTTCATCGAGCCAGCCGCGTTGGAACCCAGGAGGTTGCCGCAACCGTCGGCACCGGCGGTCGGGCTGCCACCGCAACCGTTGGCGTCGGCGTAAGCCCCTTGAGCCACTCGCTTGACGCTCTTGGCCACGCGGTGAGTTTCGGTCGAGGTCACGTTGCGGGTCACTTGCGTCGCCACTTTTTCAACGACGGTTTCCTTGACCATCCGCGTCGTGGTGACGGGTACCGTCTCCATAATTCGTTCGCTGACTTTGCGGCACACCGTCGTCGGAACTTTCTCGGTCACGGTCTTCTTCACTTGGGTTGTCACGGGGACTTGCTCGGTGATCGTCGTCATCTTGGTCACGCTGCGGGTCTTCGTTTCCGAAGGTTCGCGAACCAGGCTCAGGCGGGTCCCACACGGCTTCTGCACGCTGCAGCAGGTGCAAGGATCGTAGCTGGATTCGTACTGCGGAACGCGGGCCAAACGCAAACCACCGGCGACGCAGTACGATTCGCAAGTCGTGGTCGGTACTTGTTTGCTGACGCACTTCATCACGGTGACCGGCTCACAGATGGTCTTGATCACATCGACCATGACCGTTTCGGTGACGTCCCGAGTGACGCTCTTGCAAACTTGCTTGTTCACCGTCTCGGTGACGGGCTTGCAGACCGTCTTGACGACGTCCCGCATCACCGTTTCGCAGACCGGCTTGCAGACTTGCACTTGCACGTCCGAGTAGATGGTCTCGCAGACCGGCCGGCAGACGGTGAAGCATTCGTTGCGCGTTTCCGGAACGCAGACTTGCTTGCTCACGCAGGTCGGCACTTCGCGGTAAAGCGTTTCGCAGACGGTCTTGCAGACCGTGTACGAACAGTCCTTGTTCACGATTTCGCAAACAGGTTTGTTCACCATTTCGGTGACGCAATTCATGTGGGTTTCGGTGACCGGCTTGCACACGGTGTACGACACGTCTTTGTACACGGTCGTGGTGACGGGTCGGTTCACAGTCTCGTTGACACACTGCATTTGCGTCTCGGTGACACTCCGCATCGTCGTTTGCACTTCGTCGCGATACACCGTCCGGGTGACCGGTTTCATCACGGTTTCGCGGACGGTTTCGTAGCGGGTTTGCATGCGGGTTTCGGTGGTCGTGTCGTACACCACGCGGCCAGCCGGCGCACAGGCTGCGGAGCCGGAAGCCCCGGCCGTCACATATGTGTTGCAGCCGCAATGTGCGGCGCGAACGGTCGTACCCGTCCACCCGAGAAGCGCGACGACTGCCGCGGCCAAGGGAACGCCCAATCGCATCCTCATGATGGTCTCCTCATCGGGGCGACTCACCACGCCGAATCTCGGCGCCCCGGCGTTTCCAAACGCTGAGGAAGTTGGTGAACCGACCCGGTTCTTGAAAATCGATCGCGTGTCCGAGGTTCCGGTGATCCTGCGGTTATCGCGTCCGGATAGATATCGACTCGGCCACTGCGGCGGCGTACTCGCCAAACGACTCTTCGGCAGAATCGGCCGGTCGGAATGTCCGAGCGATGCGCGAATAGCGGCCATGCGCTGTGGGACGATTGTGCCGGCGGAAACAGGGGCGAAGCGGGAAACGACACGGGCGGAATCACGCAAGTCGCAAACGTGAGGGGAAATTTGTGTTCGGAAACCGGGAGATGTTTATTAGCCCGAACGACTCGACCGGAGGGTATTGCAAAGAATTCCGCTTGACAGACGGGTCGAAAAACGTGAATTGTGGAAAGATACCGAACTGCGGCTCCGTTTATTCACCATTGAGTTGGCCCGCGTTCGGCAGTCCCCGAGGTGACGATCTCATGCATCACATTTCTTGCGACTACTGCGGGAACGAGCTCAGCTCACCCTCCGACGCACATTACACCCTCCGCATGGAAGCCCGATTGGTGTGCGACAGCCCAGGATTGAATGACGATACCCGCGACGATCACGAACCACTCGACCCCGTCGACGCCATGGAAGACTGGCTCTCAGAAGCCGAAATCACTCTCGATGAGACAACCCCGATCAACTTCCCCATCGCTTCGCTCGACAAAATCTACGACTTGTGTACCGATTGTTACCGCCGCATCCAGGCCGACCCACTGGGTTTAGATCGTGCCCGACGCTTCCAGCTCAACGACCAATGAACGATCATTCCCCTTTGGCCAGTCGCTTGAATTCCGGGGCGTCGCTAATCGCTCGGAATTCGGGATCTTTTATTAGGAATGTACGGTCTGCCCCGGCTTTCACTGCCACGGTGACCAAGTCGAGCGCCCGAGCTCGGTAAACCGGTTCGTGCTCGGACAGCCGCGAATAGATCGCGGCTACTTGGTAGACGACTTGGTAGCCGGCGTCTTGAACCAGAGCCTCTTTTCCATCGGCTTTTGCAGCATCCCAGTTCTGGAATCGGGCGTGGAGCATCCCGCGTCCGGCGAGCGCCAAGGCGTTCTTGGGGGCGAGTTCGACCAGCTGATTCAACGTGGTCATGCACTCTTCGAATTTCTCCAACCGCTTCAACACATACACTTTGTTGAGCAAAGCGTGAACGGATTTCGATTCCAATTTCAACGCTTGATCGAGGTCGGCTAACGCACTGACTAAATCGGTGGCGAATCGGGCACGTGCTCGAATCACCCAGTCGGTCGCATCGGTTGGCTCGTGGCCGAGTGCGGCGTCGAGATCCATTTTCGCGGAAATCGTGTCGCCCGCTTGCGCATGCAATTCGGAACGCAGGAACAGAATTTTGGTCTCGGCCACTCCGAGTCGGACTGCTTCTTCGAGATCCCGAAGACCGTAGGCCGGACGATTTTTCATCTGGTATGCTCGTGCACGCTGCCAGTAGAGTTCCGGGTTGTCGGGAGTGATCTCGGCGGCTTTATTCAAATCTTCCAGCGCCGCGTCCGCATCGCCGAGTTGCAGGCTCACAAGCCCACGGTTGTAATACGCGAAGGCGACTTCCGGCCAGATCGCGATGGCGGCGGTGTAACTCCCACGCGCATCGATATTTCGGCTGAGACCGACTTGGCAAGCTCCTTCGCCGATATGGGCCCAGAACAGTTTCGGATCCAGGCGAAGGGCCTTACGGTAATGCACAAGGGCTTTCGCGTACTGATCTTGCGACAGCAGCTCGTTGCCTTCGAGCGCATGATCGGCGGCCGACCAAGTCGCGGTGTCGTCGCCCGTTTTTTTCGCCGCGACTTCAGCGTCTTCGATCCGACCCAATTTTTGGTAGAGTTTGGCACGTTGGACAAACACGGCCCGTGGCACTTCTCCCGAAACCGTTTCGGCGATGGCGTTCCAGCGGGCCGCTTCTTGCAATCCTGCGGTTTTGTCCGCCAATGTGAAAGTTTGAGCGCTGGTGCCACGGGCCATCAGCACGCACATCTCAGCCAGATTTTGGCGCAACTTCAGTTGCTGGTCTTTGGGGAGTGCCGTGAAGCTCGAACGACGATCCCAATCTCGTTCTTCCACCCCGTACTGATCGAGTGCTGATTTCGTTTTCGCCAGTCCTTCGCTCAGTTGCTTGGGATTCCCGGCACCCGAATTCACCAAATATTGGGCCGACTTGGTATCACTTTCGAATTGGCGGAAGGTCTGTTCGGCTTCGAACTGGCGAAGTCGTTCATACCGTGCCGAATAGGCGTAACCACCGCCCGCCATCACGGCGATGGCCACGGCTCCCAAGGTCGCATTCGAGGTCATCAACGGATGCCGGCGGCTCCAATTTTTGAAGCGTTCGCGGTACGACGGCTCCGTTGCAATTTTGAGCGGTTGGTAGGCGAGATACCGGTCGAGATCGTCGCGCAAATCGGCCGCAGTTTGATACCGACGGAGAGGATTGGGATTCAAGCAGGTGCGGACGATCGATTCCAGCGCCGGCGAGATATCCCGGCTCAGAGAGCGCAATTCCGGGGCACCGTTCTGCCGTTCGGCAATCAGCTTGGGGATTTCGTCTTCGATGGCACCCGTCGGTGCCCGGAATGGGTACCGACCCGTCAACAGTTCGAACAGCACGATGCCCAATGCGTAGACGTCGCTGCGTGCATCCGCCTGCGCGAGCCCGGTGCGGAGTTCTTCCAAATGCTCTGGGGCCATATACGGGACGGTGCCGGCGACAACGGCGCTGGCGAGTGTCGTCCGCAATTTCAAATCTTCGGCGATCCCGAAGTCCAGCAACATCGGTTGGCCATAATCGGTGATCAGCACGTTGGCCGGTTTGATGTCGCGGTGTAGCAACCCGCGCTCATGGGCATGGGCGAGTCCGTCCGCCAAGCGGGCACCGAGCCAACAAATGGCTCGGACGTAACTCTCGCGTGACAGGAGCGTTAAGATGGAATCAGTCTGCGATTCCACTCGTGGCACAACAGTCGGGTCGAGTTCTTCGGATTCGGCCGGATCGGTATTGTTGTGCGTTGGCTTCGAAATATTTTGCAGCGTTTCGACCAATTCACGCCCGGTGGCCGGGAGATGATTCAATACCCGGTACCGTTTCAGCAAGTCCGCCATCGTGGTCGAACCGAAATAAGGCATGCAGACGCCTTGGAGTAGTCCCGAACGGTGCATCGAGTAGACGGGAACGATATTCGTGTGTTGGAGTTGTGCCAAGGCACGCGATTCGCCGGTGAGGTCGGCCGAAACCTTCAATGCAACAGGGCGACCGGCTAATTCCGGCTGAGTGGCGAGGAACACCCGTCCGAACGCACCACGCCCCAATTCGCGCACCAGTTGAAATCCGAAGATTTCCCCGCCTGCCACAGGCAGCAGTTTCAAAGCCTCTTCCAGCCGTGCGGCCCCGGAAAATTCGCGAGGCAACGGGGTTTGACTCCCCAATTGATTGGCTTCATCGAGGGGAATGACCCCCACCCAATTTTGACGCGTCTCGAAATGCGGCACTAGATCGGCACCTTCCTTCTGAGTTTGCTGCGAAATCATAGGTGAGACTCTCAGCGAGCCGACCTTGACGGTCGGGCAACTCAGGGAGGGCGATGAAATGGAGACTACTTCACAAAATCCACTCAGGAGTCGCCCGCAGTCATCCGTTTGATGGTCTCCGGAGTGAGTTTTTGACGAACGGTCGGCCCAAATTCAGAACTGATCAACAATTCCAGTCAAATTGCGTTCAGCGATGTGGGAAATTGATCTCGAAGTTAACACGATTTTGACTGAAAAATAACCAGAAAAATCCGAACAGATTCACCAACTTACGCCAATTGTCGTTCTAAATCTTCATCATTGACGAGTGTCGATGTCCAATCTTCTTCGCAACAGGGGTACAACGTGTTCCAGAGCAAGAGCAACAGCAAGGTCATTTTGAACCTGACCGGGCTGGAAGATCGAACCAATCCTGCGGCGGGCGATCCGTACTTTCCGCCGCCTCCAGTAGTGGTGGTGATTCACATTCCGATCATCATGCCACCTGCGGCGGGTAGCGTCGGCAACAGCATCACACCTTCATTCGTCTAATTTCTTTTCCTGAGGTATTCCATGTTTCAGAGCAAGAGCAACAGCAAGGTCATTTTGAATCTGACCGGGCTGGAAGATCGAACCAATCCTGCGGTGGGTGATCCGTACATTCCACCACCGCCACCGACACCACCCGTCGTGGTGATCCAAGTTCCGATTGTGAAGCCACCCTGTGTGCCGCAGCAGACCGGTTCGCGGAATGCCTAATTCCCGAAGATCTTAAAAGAGTAGCTGCCCCTTCAGCTCCTCTCTTAAATACTGACCCTCTAATCGGTGGTCACTCCTACTGGTATTCAAGTTCCAGTGCCGACAATTAGACGTGTGAGTAGTTCCAGTTGCAAACGATTGCCTGCTCTGGCCACCGACTTTTCGTTCCTTCTAACTGAACCACATCTCTCATTTCCCCTGCCAGAAACCCGACTCGCGACCATGAATTCAACTGCCACTCTGGCACCTCACGCCGTGTCTGGTGCGCAACTCACGTTCCAAATCGATGCAATTCCTTAGTTTACGTCAACTAGGTTGTGCGGCACAAAGTTTGCTTGACCACTAGTTACTGTTCAAGCTCTGACCACATAGGAGTCGGTTCCCACATGGCCTCCAAACAACTTGCTTTCGCCGACGACGCTCGTCAAAAGCTCCTCGCCGGGGCCTCCAAATTGGCCCGGGCCGTTCGCAGCACTCTCGGGCCACGTGGCCGCAACGTGATCCTCGACAAAGGCTGGGGTGCCCCGACGATTACCAAAGACGGCGTGACGGTCGCCGAAGACATCGACCTGAACGACCCGTTTGAAAACATGGGCGCGCAACTGGTCAAAGAAGCGGCCTCGAAGACGAGTGATATCGCCGGTGACGGCACCACCACCGCGACCGTGCTGGCCGAGTTCATCTTCCGCGAAGGCCTGAAGTCGGTAGCCGCCGGGGGTGACCCGATGTCGCTGGTTCGTGGGATTCAAATCGCCGTCGAAAAAGTCGTTGAAGAGCTGCACAAGCTCGCCGACCCGATCGACCCGAAAGACATGAAGGCTATCACCGAAGTCGCCACGATCTCGGGGAACAACAATAAAGAAATCGGCGCCAAGCTCGCCGAGGCGATGAAAAAGGTCGGCGCTAGCAACGGCGTCATCACCATCGAAGAAGGCAAAACACCCGAAACCGAAGTGCAAGTCGTCCAAGGGATGCAGTTCGACCGCGGTTACCTTTCCCCGCACTTCGTCAACAATCAAGAATCGGTCACCTGCGAGTTCGACAACCCGTACATTTTGATATTCGAAGATAAGATCAGCAACGTGAAGTCGTTGATCCCACTGCTGGAACTCGTCGCCAATAAGCAAAAAGCGCCGCTCGTCATCATCGCCGAAGACATCGAAGGCGAAGCGCTTGCCACCTTGGTGCTCAACAAGCTCAAGGGTGTGCTGACCGTGTGTGCCGTCAAAGCTCCCGGCTACGGTGATCGCCGCAAAGCCATGCTCGAAGACATTGCCGTCCTCACCGGTGGCGAAGCCATCTTCAAGGATCTCGGCGTCCAACTCGAAAATATCACCCTTGAGCAGCTCGGTCGGTGCAAACGCATCCGTATCGACGCCGAGAACACCACCGTCACACAAGGTGCCGGGGACAAGAAAGCCGTTGAAGGCCGCGCGGAACTGATCCGCAAGGAAATCGGCAAGACCGAGAGCGAATACGACCGCGAAAAGCTCCAAGAGCGTTTGGCGAAGCTCGCCGGGGGCGTCGCGGTGATCAAAGTCGGTGGTGACACCGAAACCGAAATGAAGGAGCGCAAAGCCCTTTACGAGGACGCTCACGCCGCGACCAAGGCCGCGATCGAAGAAGGCATCGTCGCCGGCGGCGGCGTGGCCTTACTCCAAGCCCGCAAGGTGCTCGACAAGTTGAAGTTGACCGGCGATGAAGCACTCGGCGTTCGTGTGCTCTTCCGGGCACTCGAAATGCCGTGCCGCATGATCGCCGAGAACGCGGGCAAGGACGGTACTGTCGTTGTCGCCAACATCGCCAAGAGCAAAGAGAAGAACTTCGGTTACAACGCCGACAGCGACGAATACGAAGACATGCGCAAAGCCGGCATCGTCGACCCGGTGAAAGTGACCCGCAGCGCCCTCCAAAACGGGGCCAGCGTCGCCTGCCTGTTGCTCACAACCGAAGGCATGATCGCCGACATCCCCGAGCCGAAAGCCGGTGGCGACGACCACCACGATCACGGTGGCGGCGGCATGGGTGGGATGGGCGGTATGGGCGGCGGAATGGGTGGTATGGGCGGCATGATGTAATTGAAATTGCGGATGTGGGATTGCTGATTTGAAATCGGCAGTCCCATATCCCATTCACTCTCAACCGATTCAATTAATTCTTTAAATCTGAAATACGAAATCCCCAATCCGATATCCGTTAACACCGAGTGATCCATGGCCAAAGATTCGAAAGCCCCTGTTGCTCTGACCCTGAAGCCGCTCGACGACCGTATCGTCGTTGAGGCGAGCAGCGCCGACGAGAAGACCGCCGGTGGAATTCTGTTGCCGGACACGGCCAAACAGAAGCCGCAGCAGGGTAAAGTCATAGCCGTCGGGCCGGGTCGGCTCCTGGAAAGTGGCACCCGCATCGCTCTCGACGTCAAAGTCGGCGACACCGTTATGTACGGTAAGTACAGCGGCAGCGACGTAGAAGTGAACAGCGTGGAATACAAAATCATGCGTGAGAGCGACGTCCTCGCCAAACTGGCTAAGTAAACTCGACAATCCATCAATAAATTTTCACCGCAGAGAAAGAAGAGATCGCAGAGACACAATTGAAATCGGATCCATTCCCATTTCTCCTCCGCGATCTCTTCTTTCTCTGCGGTGAATATCTTCTTCAGGAGTATTCATCCCCATGGCCAAGCAACTACTCTACACCGACGATGCTCGCCGCAAGCTCCTGCACGGGGCTGAAAAGCTGGCCAAGGCCGTCGGCATTACGCTCGGGCCAACCGGCCGGAACGTCATCATTGATAAATCGTTCGGTGGCCCCACGGTCACCAAAGACGGCGTGACGGTTTCCAAGGAAATCGAACTGGCCGACCCGTTTGAAAACATGGGCGCCAAGCTCGTCAACGCGGTCGCCCAGAAGACCTCCGACACCGCCGGCGACGGCACCACCACCGCCACCGTACTCGCCTTGGCGATCTATCAGGAAGGCCTGCGTAACATCACCGCCGGGGCCAACCCGACGGGTGTCAAGAAAGGCATCGAGAAGGCCGTGGACAAGGCCGTCGAATACCTCGAAGGGACGCTGACCAAGCGCCTGACGAAAAAGGAAGAAATGGCGCAAGTGGCGTCGATCTCCGCGAACAACGATCCGAAGATCGGCGAGCTGATGGCCGAAGCGTTCAGCAAGGTCGGCAAGGATGGCGTCATCACCATCGAAGAAGGAAAGACGTCGGATACGCAGCTCGAATTCGTCGAAGGGATGCAATTCGACAAGGGCTACGTTTCGCCGTACTTCGTGGTCAACACCCCGGACATGAAGTGGGAAGCCGAGAAGCCGTACATCTTGCTCTACGAGAAGAAACTCAGCAACGTCCGCGAGTTCCTGCCACTGCTCGAGAAGATCGCCGGGACCCGTCGCCCGCTGCTGATCATCGCGGAAGATGTCGAAGCGGAAGCGCTGCAAATGCTGGTGGTGAATAAGCTTCGTGGCCTCATCGAAGTCTGCGCCGTGAAGGCCCCCGGCTTCGGGGATCGTCGCAAGGCCATGCTCGGCGACATCGCCGTGCTGACCGGTGGCACGTTCATCAGCGACGATTTGGGGATCAAGCTCGAGAACGTCGAACTCGAACACCTCGGCGAAGCCGACCAAGTGTCGGTCGAGAAAGAAAACACCACGATCATCTGCGCGAAGCTCGACAAAGATCGCGAGAAGGAAATCGAAGCCCGCGTGGCCCAAATCCGCACGCAGATGGAACAGACCGAGAGCAGCTACGACAAAGAGAAGTTCACCGAACGCCTGGCGAAGCTCGTCGGTGGCGTGGCGATCATCAAAGTCGGGGCGGCGACCGAAGCCGAAATGAAGCAGACCAAAGGCCGCATCGAAGACGCGCTGCATGCGACCCGCGCCGCGGTCGACAAGGGCATCGTCGCCGGTGGTGGCACCGCCCTGCTCCGCTGCATTCCGATCATCGAAGCTTTGGCCGAGAAGCTCAAAGGCGACGAGAAAATCGGGGCTGAAATCGTGGCCCGTGCCTTGGTCAAGCCGATTCGCACCATCGCCGAAAACTGCGGCGAAGACGGCGCCGTGATCGCGGATGAAGTCATCACGCGCGGCGAAAAGAATTTGAACATCGGCTACAACGCCAACACCGGCGAGTACGTCGATATGATCAAAGCGGGAATCCTCGATCCGTTCGTGGTGACGAAGTCGGCCCTCACGAACGCCGCCAGCATCGCCGGGTTGATGTTGACGACCGACGTGATGATCACGAAAATTGACGAAGACCACGACAAGCCGAAACGCATCTCCGGGGCGATCTCGTAGATTCGCGGCTGACCGGGTTCCAACAAAGAGGCACAGAGCTACTGCGGAAGACCAGAAAAAGATCTTCTCAGTAGCTTTGTGCCTCTTCTAATAGGAGCGGATGTGACTTACTTCTCGGGTGACGATCCTCGACGGAAATTGCCGCGTCACAAACGGCATCGTCTCCATTTATTTTCTGCGTGAACCCGTGGTTCATTCTTGATTCGTTGAGCTGAGATCCCCATGGCCAAG
This sequence comes from Fimbriiglobus sp., assembly GCA_043727675.1. GTDB lineage: Bacteria > Planctomycetota > Planctomycetia > Gemmatales > Gemmataceae > JALHQU01. The sequence continues at coordinate 4,432 of JAYSYJ010000100.1, read as the reverse complement.
AAGCGCGATTATTACGAAGTCCTCGGCGTCGAAGTGACTGCCGATGAGTCCCAGATCAAAGTGTCGTACCGTCGGCTCGCGCTGCAGTTCCACCCAGATCGCAACGCGGGCGACGAAGCGGCTTCCGCGAAATTCAAGGAAGCCACCGAAGCGTACGAAGTGCTGGCCGATCAAGAAAAGCGATCCCTTTACGACCGGGGCGGGCACGCCGCGGTGGACGGTTCCCGCGGGGGTGGCGGCGGCGGTGCAGGCTATGCCCAGACCGTCGACTTGGGCGATCTTCTCGGTGGGCTGTTCGGCGGCCTCTTCGACGGAGGGGGTGGGGGCGGTCGACGCAAAGCCGGGCCGCAACCGGGCCGCGATGTTCAGATCGTGCTCGATATCGAACTCGTGGAAGCGGCACGGGGCGTGAAGAAGACCGTGACGATTCAACGCGAAGATCATTGCGAAAAATGCAATGGTACCGGCGCCAAGCCCGGTACGAAACCGACGAACTGCAAGCGCTGCGGCGGGCAAGGCGTGGTCATTCAGCAGCAGATGTTCATGCGCGTGCAGACGGCCTGCCGGGCCTGCAATGGCCAGGGTGTGATCGTCACCGATCCCTGTACCCAGTGCCGGGGCAATTGCCGCGTAGTCGGAAAACGCACCATCGAAGTGGAGATACCGCCGGGCGTCGATACCGGGGATCGGATCCGGTATCAGGGGCAAGGCGATGCGGGCGATGCCGGGGCACCCCGGGGCGATTTGGAGTTCGCGGTGCGAGTGCGCGAACACAAGTTTTTCGAACGCGACGGCACCAATTTGGTCTGCCAGTGGCCGATCACCTTCGCCCAAGCGGCGCTCGGTGGCCCCATCGAAATCCGCACGCTCGTCGGCGACAAAGTGAAGTACGAACTGCCGCGCGGGGTGCAATCGCACGACGTGATCAAGCTCGCCGGCCACGGCATGCCCGGCCGGCGCGGTAGTCGAAAAGGCGACCTCATGGTGCAAATCTTGGTCGATACCCCGCAGAGGCTGTCGCCCGAACAAGAGAAGCTCTTCCGCGAACTCGCCGAGCTGGAAAAATCGGATGTCGGCCCGCCGCCGAAGAAGAGCATCTTCAGCAAGTTGAAGGATTTATTCGTTCCCGAAGAGACTCCGACCAAACCGGAGAATGAACCGAAATGACCCCCGCCGAAACGCCCGAAGAATCGAACGCGACCCCCGGCCCTTCGCAGGTGATGCTGCAAGCCAAGGTCGACCAACTCGATAAGCAAGTGAACGACTACAAGCTACTGCTCGCCGAGATGCAGACGTCGAGCCGCAGGCTGCGCGAAGATGCGGACAAGCAGAAGAAGTACGTTTCCGAACCGGTGGTGCGCGATCTCCTCGCGGTGATCGACACACTCGAACGGGCCTCCACCGAAGCCACTAAAGCCGGCGACACCGGGCCACTCAGCCAGGGTGTCTCGGCGACCATCGGCGTGTTTCTCGACGTGCTGAAACGGCACGGTGTGAAACGGATCGAGACGCCCGCAGGTTCACCGTTCGACCCGAATTTGCACATGGCGGTGATGGAGCAGCCAACCAACGACATGGAACCCGAAGCGGTATTCCGGGTGCTCTCCGAAGGCTACATGCTGCACGACCGCATCCTTCGGCCGACCACGGTCATCGTCGCCAGCGCCCCGCCCGCCGGCGAGTGAGATCAGATTTTGACGAAGAGTTTCTGGCGATACATCCACGTCAGGATGATCCAATACAGGCCGAGGATCAAGCTGCCCCGGATCAGCGATTGGTAATCGGGGCCGGCGATTTCATAGAAGCGGAAGTCCCATTTGCGCTCGAACATGGCCATGTGCGTTTCGAAAGAACGCACGATCCATCCTTCGGCCAAGTGCGAAAAAGCGTAGATGAAGATCGAATTCGCACCGATCACCAAGAGTGGCAGTGCCAGCATTCTCAAAGGCAACACATCGAACAGTACCACGAACGCCCCGAGCATGAGGAAGCAAATTCCGCCGCTGTAGAGCACCCAAGCGGGCGTCCATAATTTCTTGATATTCGGACAGATTCCCAAAGCGTCCAACCCGTAGCCGGCGCCCAAAGCCAGCACACCGGCGATACCCATCCGCAACAGCACCAGCCTCGAAGTGCCCCCCGATTTCATCCACGTGCCCGCGATCAGCCCGAGGATCATCGTGGCCAGCGTCGGGATGAAACTGAGCGTGGCATAGCCGCCGCCGTTGAAGCGGAATTCGCTGTCTCGGGGAAAGAGGTTTAGGAACCACGTGTCGAAGTCCCAAGCCAAGTTGCTGTTCAAATTCCAATGGGCGGCGAGACCGGTCGCGTGATGTGGCCAGGTCGCCGGAACACCGACGGCGCCGTAATCGAATTCGGCGGACGGCGCGGGATAGGCGACAAACGCCCCCCAATAGACCATGAGAATTGCACCGAAGGCGACCCAGTGCCAGACGGGTCGAGCGTAGCCCAGCAGGAACAAAAAGAAGTACCCCAAACCGATTTGCGAGAGGGTATCTTCGAACGTGAAGTTGGTCAGTTTGCGGCCATCGGAGCGAAGGAAAATACCCAGCGCGATCAAGGCGAACGACCGCCAGGCCGCGTGGAACAACGAGCGGGTGAAGCCTTGGGCAGCACGGCTCGCCAACGAGAATGGCAACGCCACACCGACGAGGAACGAGAACGACGGTTGGATCAGGTCGTGCAGCGAACAGCCACGCCATTCGACGTGCGACGTGTGGAACTTCAACGACTGCCAAACCCCACTCTCCGGGAATCGTTCGGCGCCCCGAGCCAGCGGCAAGCACTCGGCCAGCATCAGCAACATCACGAAACCGCGGTACGCATCAATCGAGGAGATTCGTCGCGGTTTGCCATCGGGTTGAGTCGGTGCCGAGGGCATGAGCATGCTCCGAATGGTCGGGTCGAGTTTAGTTTCGCAGCCGCTTTCGGAAGATCACTTGGTCGTCGCCGTCGCTGTAGAAATCGCGGATGATCCCTGTCTGCTCGTAACCGTGTTTGATGTAAAATTGACGGGTCAATTCGTACGTCGGCAACCCCGATGTTTCGATCAACAGCAAGCGGCCACCCGCCTCGGTGATTTCCGCTTCGACATGCCGCAAGAGTTGCGTGCCGATGCCACGGGCTTGGATCCCCTTCGTCACGAAGATCCAATACATGTGCCACGTGCCGGCGGTCATCGGCGTCGGTGCGAAGTAGGTGAACCCGACGGGCTGGCCATCGAGTTCGAAACTGAGGGCGTCGTGGCCGAGGCCGCAATTGCCGGCGTGGAACTCGCCGAGCAACTCGCACAGGTTGTCCAATTCGAGGGGTTTGAAGACTTTTGTCCCCTCGGCGATGCGAACCAACTCTTCGGTCTCGGTTTCGAGTACGGCGCGAATCATGGTGCAAGTTCCCGTCGGGATTTCGTCCTCAGCTCTCCATCAGCAGACGCATGGGGTCGCTGAAGAGCTGCACCAAGCGGCTCGTGAAGCGGGCGCCGTCGGCCCCGTCAACAACGCGGTGGTCGTAGGTCAGGCTCAGCGGCAACATCAATCGGGGGACGATGACGTTGTCCTTCACCACGGCCTGCATGTTCGACCGGCACATCCCCAGAATCGCCACTTCCGGATAATTCACGATCGGCGTGAAGCTGGTACCGCCGATGCCACCGAGGTTCGTGATGGTGAAGGTGCCGCCACGCATTTCGTCGATGGAGAGCTTGCCGGCGCGGGCTTTCTCGGCCAAGGTTTGCACCTCGGTGGCGATGTCGCGGACACTCTTCTTGTCGGCGTCTTTGATCACGGGCACCACGAGTCCGCGCTCGGTGTCGACGGCGATGCCGATGTGGTAGTACTTCTTGTAAATCACTTCGCCGGCGTTCATGTCGTAGCTGGCGTTGAAGTTCGGGAACTCTTTGAGCGCCGCCACGCAGGCCTTGACGGCGAGCACCGTCCAGGTGATTTTCGGCGCCCCTTTCGGCAGCGTTTCGACGATGCGCTTCCGCCCCGCTTCGAGATCGGTGATGTCGGCGAGGTCGTTCTGCGTGACCATCGGCATGGTGCGCCAAGCGACCGTCAGGTTCTTGGCGATGGTCTCGCGGATCTTGGCGACCGGCTTGCGTTCGACTTCGCCGTACTTGCTGAAATCGGGCAGGGCCGGCAGGGTGAAGGCGTTGACGATACTACCGCTGATCGGGCCGGCGCCGCCGGATTTCGTAGCGGTGCGTTCCGTGCGGACGAAGCCTTTCACATCGTCGAGCGTGACGCGGCCACCGCGCCCCGAGGCCTTCACGCCGAGGAGGGCCACGCCGAGTTCACGGGCCAAGCGACGGGTCGCCGGGCCGGCGGGGGTCAGGTCTTTCTTCCCGTTGGCGAGCCGGGGTGCATCCGTGGCGAGCCGGGGTGCGTTAGCCCCCGGATTCTTGTCGGCG